>NZ_AP018827.1:1200000-1500000 GCF_003966695.1 Asticcacaulis excentricus | reverse complement strand
CGGGGGCCGCCGTTTCTTCGCAGGGAGGGGGCCGAAGGGCGATCGGGGGAGGCGCCCTTAAGGACCTGATCCGGGGGTGATCAGGCCGCGGTTTCGGCGACGATCTCCATGCGGTAACCGATACCGGATTCCGAGACGATGGACTTCGACAGCCCCGGCTTGGTTTCCAGCTTTTCGCGCACCTGACCGATATAGACGCGCAGATACTGGGTGTCGTCCACGTGGGCCGGGCCCCAGACCTCTTTGAGGATCTGCTTGTGCGTCAGCATACGGCCGCGGTTGACGAGGAAGAAGCGCAGCAGGTCGTATTCCTTCGGCGTGAAGGGGACCTTCTTTTCGTCGATAAACACTTCGTGGCGGACAAGGTCCATGCGGATCGGGCCATTGACCACATCGGGTTCACCCACTTCGCGCACGACCGACTTACGCAGATTGGCGTTGATGCGCGCCAGCAGGACCTCGGCGGAAAACGGCTTGGTCACATAGTCGTCGGCGCCCAGATTGAGGGCCGGGGCGGCGTCCATATCTTCCGAGCGCGCGGTCAGCACGATGATCGGCACATTCGACCACTGACGGATGGTCTGAATGACCTCCTTGCCGTCGATATCGGGCAGGCCCAGATCGAGCAGGATCAGATCAGGCTTGACCGAAGCCGACAGGCGAATGGCCTGCTTACCGTTCTCGCTCTCGACGACCTTGAAATCGGCGACATCGAGGAAGATGTTCAGCATCTTGCGGATTTCGTCTTCGTCATCGACCACAAGAATGGTGTTCTTCTTTTCGATCATAAGGCGTCTCTCAGCAGGCAAGGGAGCATCAGGCCCCGCATTTACTATGGCCTTATGGGTAGCGTTCCGAAAATAAAAATTAAATGTGTGCGTCCGTAACCGTCCTTAAGCCGCCGATAGCGAATTACACCGCGCGGCAATGCTGGGCGATATAGGCCTCGTGCGTCGGCAGGCCGTCTGCCGCCCGCCCGATAATGGTGCGCAGATTGGCCAGATAGTCCTGACGCGCGGCATCGGGCACGGCGGCGACGAAGGGGTGCGCGGCGGCGGAGCGGACATTCTGCCCCACCATGACCTGAAGCCAGGCGGGAAGCTGAAACAGGTCGTTGGGGTTGGGCTGAATCAGGCCAGAGGCGCGGAACAGCGCCATCTTGTGCGCCAGCGCGTCGGGGATGGCCATGTGGCGCACCTGATCCCAGAAAGCTTCGCCGTGCCGCTCATTGGCGTGGTAGTGCAGGATGATGAAGTCGCGGATCAGCTCGAATTCCAGCGCGCTCTGGCGGTTATATTCGGCTACCACAGCCGGGTCGAAACCGGCGTGCGGGAAGAGGGTGATCAGGCGCGCTATGCCCGACTGGATGAGGTGGATAGAGGTCGACTCCAGCGGCTCGATAAAGCCGGACGACAGGCCGAGCGCGATGACATTGCCGTTCCACTGAAGACGCCGCCGCCCGGTTTCAAAGCGAATTAAGCGCGGATCGGCCAGCGCCTGACCATCCAGCCGCGACAACAGGCGGGTGGCGGCCTCGTCCTCCGAGATATGGTCGCTACAGAAGACATAGCCATTACCAGTGCGGTGCTGAAGCGGTATGCGCCACTGCCAACCGGCTTCGCGGGCGATGGAGCGCGTGTAGGGGGTGAGCGGTGAGACGCTTTCGCACGGCACCGCCCAAGCGCGGTCGCACGGCAACAGGTGTTTCCAGCTTTCGACGCCGGTTTTCAGCGCCCCTTCGATCAAAAGGCCGCGAAAGCCGGAACAGTCGATAAACAGATCGCCCTCAAACTGTTGGCCGTCCTCAAGGCTGAGGCGCGTCACATGGCCCGTTTCGGCGTGCAGGGCGATGTCGCGGATGCGCCCTTCGATGCGTCGCGCCCCATTCGCTTCGGCCAGTCGGCGCAGATAGAGGGCATAGAGCGAGGCATCGAAATGATAGGCATAGGGTATGCCCGGCAGGGGCGTATTGGGGATCTGGTTCAGCGGTGCGAAACGGTTGGCGTAGGCGGCGCGTTCGTTCAGCGAATAGGCCCACAGATCGTCGTCCTGCCCGTCGAGATGCGCCTGAAGCCAGTAGTGATGAAACGGCACCGAGCCCAGATCGCGCCCCAGCGTGCCAAAGGCGTGCATATAGCTATGGCCTTCGTGCCGCCAGCCTTCAAAGGCGATGCCGAGCTTGATCGTGCCTTTTGTCTCGCGCAGGAAGTCGTTTTCGTCGAGACGTAAGAGGGCGTTGAAGTGCGCGATCATCGGGATGGTCGCTTCGCCGACGCCGACCGAGCCGATCTCTTCGGACTCGATCAGGGTGAGGCTGAGTTGCTCCCCCATGATCTGCGACAGGGCGGCGGCGGTCATCCATCCGGCCGTGCCGCCACCGGCAATAACGATGCGCTTGATTGTATCGGCCATGCCTGTTCCCGGATAAAGAGGAGAGGGTGAAAACAAAACACCCGCCGAAGCGGGTGTCCAGTACCCGGTCGATGCGTTTCCGCTCCGACCGGGGATGTTCTGAGCCATCAGAACTTGTAGTTGATACCGATGATGTAGCTCGAACCGTAGTCTTCGTACTTACGCACTTCGGCCGGGGTCGAGTAGTAGGTCATGAACGGCTCGTTGGTCAGGTTGTTGCCTTGCAGCAGGATGCTGAGGTCCTTCAACGGGCCGCTCTGGAAGGTGTAGGAGAGCTGCGCATCGACGATCGATTCGCCCTTCACCATGACCAGTTCGGCATTGTTCTGATAGTCGGGCACTTCACCCAGGAAGTCATCGCGCTTGCGCTGCGAGACGCGGGCCGAGAAGCCGTACTTTTCATAATAGACGGTGGTGTTTTCCACCTTCTCCGACAGGCCGGGGATGGGGATGGCCGTCGTGCCGTTTGGCTTGATTTCCGACTCGTTCTTGGTGAAGCTGTAGATCACCCCGAACCCGTCCAGCCACGGCGTGATCAGCTCACCCGGAATGGAGGCCGAGAATTCGAGGCCACGGATATAGCCGCCATCGCCATTCAGCTTGGTCGAATAGATGCCCACGCGGTTGGTCTGGGCCGGGTGCGCCGGCAGGCCGGCCCCCAACTGGTTCGGATTGACCGCAAACTTCGTCGTGTCGCTGAAGTCATAGGTGGTGCGCGCGTCGAAGACGTAGGAGGTCAGGTCCTTCTTGAACAGGGCCAGCGCCACATAGCCCTTGCGACCGAAGTATTTTTCGATCGACAGGTCGAAAGAGGTCGCCCGCCAGGGCTCCAGCGCCGGATTGCCGCCATTGGCCGTCCAGTAGTAGTTGGTGGTGCCGCCCGTGCCCGTCACCGTGGCGCAGGGATTGCGGCAGGTGTCATAGCTGAAGCCCGCCGACATGTCCTCCATCTTCGGACGCGACAGCGTCTTGGCCGCGGCGAAGCGCAGTTGTGTGTTGTCGAAGATTTCCCAGCTCAGGTTCAGGCTGGGCAGGACGTCATTATAGTCGGTGCCGCCCGTGATGACCTGACCCTTATCCGGCGACACCGTGCCGCCGGTATAGATGGAGGTCGCCGTCTGTTCGGCGTGCTGCTGCTGGACGCCGATATTGCCCAGAAGCGGCTTGCCCAGCAGCTCGGTATTGATGTCGGCCATGACGTACAGGGTGGTGACGGTTTCATCCACGGCCCACGTGTTCTTGATGGCATTGGCCGCGACGTTACGACGGAAGGTATAGACGCCGTCGTTGTACATGCCGAGCGCATCATAGGAGATCATGCCCTTGATACCGATGAAGTCGAGCGCCGTGGTGCCGCGACGATACTGTTCCGGCACGGCCATCGACATCGGGACCGGCGTGGCCGCCTTCGACAGGGTGAGCGTGCCTTCGTTGCCGACCTTCGACTTCGAACGCTCCGTGCGGTTGATACCGAACGAGACTTTCGAGAACAGTGGGTTGTTGTCGAAGGTGCGCGTGGCGGCCAGACGGATGATGTCCAGTTCGTCCACAATCGTCGGGTTCTTGAGGTAACCGGCCTGCGTACCGCCGCCCCAGCCGCGCGGGTCGGTCAGGAAGATGGTGCTATAATTGGTGTAGTCGAGCGCCGAGGTGATGGTGGCCCCTTGCTGACCCGACTGCTTGATGGTCACGGTGTCGAGCGCGCCCGAACCGTCAAGGCCCGTACCGGCGGTGGTTTCCAGAATCAGGTCCGTGCGATCGACCTTGGCGTGCGACAGGTCGGCTTCGAGCAGCCAGTTGTCGCTGAGGCGATAGCGGGTGTTCCAGCCGATATTGTCGAGCGTGGCTTCACGCTGCGTGACGTAGTTGCCCAGCACCGTCTTGATGCCGGAGAAGGTGGCGCTGTTCACCAGACCGTTGGAGGCGGTGTAGGAGACGAGGCGCGTCTGACCATCCCAGCCCGGCGGCACGGCGGCCCCGGCGCAGCCCGTCGGGCAGGCAGTCGAACCCGTATTGTTGGCCGGGTTGAACAGCGGGAATTCGATGCGCGAACGCAGTTGCGTCTCGTTGAACTCCGAATGGTAGGCATCGACGGTCATGTGCAGACGGTCGTTCGGCTTCCATTCCAGCACGGCCATCAGGCCGTCGCGGTCAAGGTTGGACGAGGCGACTTCGGGCTTGGCGCCGTCGATGATGGTGTTGTTGGTGCCGTAGAAGTTACGCGTATAGCCCCACGCTTCCCATTTTTGCAGTTGCGACGGCGAAGAGGTCGAGGCGTAGCCGATGGCCACCCCCAGAGTCTTGTTGAAGAACTGGTCGATATAGGTGACGGCGTAGCGGTTGCCGGTATTGCTCGACCCGCCGATAAAGGCGTCGTTGGAGTTCTGCTCGCGGCGATAGTTGAGCGCGACGACCTGCTTGCCGAACGACAGCGGGCGCACGGTGCGCAGATCAGCCGTACCGGCGATGCCTTGCGTTGGCATGGAGGCGTTCGGCGTCTTGTACACCAGAACCTGAGAGATCAGCTCCGACGGATACTGGTCGAATTCGACGCCACGGCCGTCATTGGTCGAAACCTGTTCACGGCCATTGAGCGTGGTGACGGTGAAGTCCGGCCCCAGACCGCGCACGCTCAGCGACTGGGCGCGGCCATTGGTGCGCTGCGCCGCGATGCCGGGCAGGCGGGCGATGGATTCGGCGATCGACTGATCCGGCAGCTTGCCGATGTCTTCAGCCGAGACGGCTTCGACGATGGAGGTCGAATTACGCTTGGCGGAAATGGCGTCCTGGATACCGCGACGGATACCTGAGACGACCACCTCGGTGACGCCATCGTCAGCCTGTTTCGCTGCGGTGTCCTGCGCCATGACGGGCGCCGACAGGGCCAGCGAGGTGACGAGCGCGATGCCCGCTCCGCTGCAGAGCAAGGTGGCGCGGCGGAAAGTGCCGTGTCCGGTTTTCATGATGTAGAGCCTTCCTGACTGTCTCTTATGGATCGCAAACTCTTCTGGTTCGCGTGGCAACACTCTGGTCCCTGTAACTTCTCAATAACCGGCCTCTGTCGGGCCGTGTCCGGGGTCTATGACACGGAGTTAATATTTTTGCAACCGAGTGAAAATATTGCGTTGGATTTCCTGTACGCTTTGAGGCTGTTTGTGGCTCTGATGTAACGTTTTGCGCGCAATTGTACGAGAATAAGCCAGATTTGCCCGCTTTTTCTCGCATTTGCGAGGGAAATATCTCGCCATCACCTGCAATATCAAAGGTACTGTTTTTGCAATTTAATGCAAAAAATTACAAAATTATGCAAAATTCACGATAGCGCTAACATGTAACGTAACGTCAATCTGAGGGTTTTACCCGCCGCAGGATTCGCGCACGACCAGTTCGGTCGAAAGACGCTCGGACAGCATCTCGCCTTCGTTGAGCGACCCCAGCAGCTTCGACACCATCAGGCGTCCGGCGCGCGCCAGTTCCTGTGAGATGGTGGTCAGCATGGGGTGGGCATAGGCGGCGAGCTGGATATTGTCGTAGCCGACGACCGAGACGTCCTGCGGCACGTTGCGCCCGCCGCGCGTCAGCCCCTTGATAGCCCCCAGCGCAATGATGTCCGAGGCGGCAAAGATGCCGTCAAATTCTATGCCCTTGTACAGGAGGTGGGTGACGGCGGCCTGCGCCGACTCCATTTCGAAGTGACAGGGCACGATCAGTTGCGGGTCGAAGTCGAGCCCGGCGGCATTGAGCGCATTGAGATAACCCTGATAACGCTGCTTCATTTCCGGGGCTTCGCCGACATCGCCCAGATAGGCGATGCGCCGCCGCCCCAGCCGCGCCAGATGCGCCGTGGCGCGCGCCCCGCCGTGCAGATTGTCCGAACCAACGCTGCAATAGGTCTGACCGGCGATCTCCGCCCCCCAGACGATGAAGTTGCGGTGCGACTTCATCAGGTGGTTGAAGCGTTCGTGCAGGTAGGATTGCCCCAGAAAGATCACGCCGTCGGCGCGGATATTGTGCATCAGCGACGTCAGGTCGTGCTGGTTCTTGGGCGTCAGGTGCGACAGCAGCAGGTCGCAGCCCATATCGCGCGCCGCTTCGCCGACATCGGAGATCATTTCCAGATAGAAGGGATCAGAGAAGCGCCCTTCGCGCCCGTGCGGCGGCGGGATGACGATGGCGATGGTGGCATTGGCGCCTGACATCGGCACCGGCGCTTCGGCATCGCTGAAATAGTTGTGCTCGCGCGCAATCGACCAGATGCGCCGCTTGGTGACGCGGTTGACCGACGGCGAATCGGACAGGGCGCGCGATACGGTGGCCACCGACACGCCGGCGATGCGGGCAATATCCTGAAGGCGGGGGCGGGGCGACACGATGCGATAATCCTTTGTGAATACCGCTTGCTTAATCGCCCTTGTGGCAAATGCAAAGTGTATTCAATGTCAGGGTGTGGGGATAAGGGAGTCCATGGGCGTCATGTAGGCCCAGCGCACGCGGTCGTAATAGGCGCCGTTTTCGGCCTGTATCGTATTGACGCCGGGATTGAGCGGCACGCTTTTGAAGATCACCACGCCATTAACGGCATTTTGCGTCGCCAGCTTCGCGCCATTGACCGTCAGGGTGATCTGCGGCTGATTGGTGTAGATCTTCACATCGGCGCGCGGCTCAGAGCGCTGGTTGAAGCGGCGTGAGGTGATATAGACCACCGGGGCCTTCGACCATTGCGCCTTGTAGAACCAGAAGGCGTCCTTGCGCGTCTTGCGGTCATAGGTGACGAGGCCTTTGTCGTTGATGCCCGACTGCTCGCCTTCGTTGCGCCCGTCCGAGGCCGCGTCGAACATCTGCCACACGAACCGGCCCCAGATGAAGGGGCGGGCCTTCAGCATGGCCCAGTTGGTTTCGTGATACAGCGCCTGATATTGCTCCGGGTGCCAGCCGGAGGCGGGCACGACCGCACCTGGGGTGTCGTCCTGATGCGCGACGCTGCCGCCTGCGCCGTATTCGGTGACGGCGAAGGGCTTGGTCGGGAAACGCTTGTGATAGGCGTCGGCCCAGTCGCCCAGCGTGCCCTTCTGCTCCGGATACCAGCCGAAATAGCGGTTGAAGCCGAGCTGATCGGTGACGAGGGCGCGGGCATCGTCGTCGGCGACGCAGCAATGGGCGTAGATCGTCGCCCGCGTCGGATCTTCGGTCTTGGCCAGCGTATTCAGTTCGCGGAACAGGCCGCTGACCGTCGCGGTTTCGCCGTGCAGTTCGTTGCCCAGTCCCCAGGCGATCACGGAGGGGTGGTTGATGTTCTGCCGGATCAGTTCGCGCAGTTGCTGCGCCGCATTGGCGCGTAAGGCTTCGGTGACGGGGGGCAAGGTGCCAACCAGCGGAATCTCGGTGAGGACCAGAAGCCCGCGCCGGTCGGCTTCGTCATAGGCCGTTTCGGCGTGCGGATAGTGGACCAGCCGCACCGCCGTCGCCCCCATCTCGTCGATCAGGTTGAAGTCTTCGACGATATCGGCTGGGGTGATCGCCCCGCCCTTGCCCGCGCGGCTGGCGTGCAGGTTGACGCCATTGACCTCATAGGGCTGGCCATTGAGCAAAAGCCCCTTTTGCGCATCGAAACGCACCGTGCGAATGCCAAAGGCGACCGAATTGCGGTCCAGCGTGGCGCGGTCGTCGCTGATTTCGGTCACCGCCGAATAGAGGTACGGGTCTTTCCGCCCATTCCACAGGCGCGGCGCTCGCAGTTCGCCTTTCAGGTCAGCCATGGCCGTGCCGTTGGCGGCGACATTGACGGCCTTGGAAACGCTCAAGACCGGGGTGCCCGAGGCGTCGAAAATGCGCGTTTGCACAATCAGGCGCGCCGCCTGAGCGCGATGGTTGCGCAGGCCGACGCGGATATTCAGGGTCGCGCTTTGGGTGGAGACGGTGGGCGTGGTGACGGCGACGGCGGGTGAGCCATGATCGAGCCAGTCAAACCCGGCCTCGCGCGCTTCGATCAGAGAGACGCCGCGATAGAGCCCGCCATACACAGTGAAATCCCCGCCCGGCGGCGCGATGTGCGGCCAGACGGCGTTGGACACGCGCACGGCGATCACATTGCGCCCGGCGGTGACGTAAGGCGAAATATCAAACCGGAAGGTGGCGTAACCGCCTTCGTGCCGCCCGACAAAGGTGCCGTTGACGAACACGTCGCTGACCAGCGCCGCGCCGTCGAATTGCAGATAGAGCCGCTTGCTGGCGGGCAGGGCCTTCAGGTCGATGGCTTTGCGATACCACATGGTGCCGCGGTAATAGTCGCTTTTGCCCGCCGTCGGGCCGTCTTCGCCATCGCCGGCATTGGCCGTGTGGGGCAGGGTGGCCACGCGCCACGCGCTGTCGTCAAAGGCGGGGGCTTCGGCGCCTTTGACATCGGCCCTCAGAAAGCGCCAGCCTGTATCGAGCGAGGCCGTGGCGTGAATCTGTGCGGCAGCGGGCAGGGCGATGCTGATACAGGCCAGCAGGGCGAAGATCAGGGCGCGGGGGAGGCTCATCCTTGGCGTATCCTCTTTTTAGATATGATACCCGTCGTCATTGGAAATGACGACGGGTATGCGTTTCGCGAATGTCTCCTGCCCGTGATGCAGAAGAGACATTCGCGAGTTTTCAACGGCCGGATGCGCTCAGCATTCGGCCGTTGCTTTAATCACCCTAACGGCTTTCCAACGGTCGATTATGCAGGCAATATGGCTGCAAATAAGACCGTGCGGGTTTATCCGTCCGGATCATCTTTGGGGAGTGTGTTGCATGATTCGTTCGCTTATTGTCGCGGCCTGTGTGAGCCTGGCCGCTGTGCCGGTGACGGCGCTGGCCTGTGCGCCGGACGCTTTGGGGACATCACGGACGCTGGTTTTAAAGCGCGAAGGCGCCGCCTACGGCACGGCGCAGCACGGGGCCTTGCCCTTGCAGCCGGGCGAGGTGGTGCTGACCTTTGATGACGGGCCGCGCGCCGAATCGACACCCCCGGTGCTCAAGGCGCTCGCCGATCAGTGCGTGAAGGCGACCTTCTTTATGGTCGGCGACAATATGGCCAAACACCCCGATCTGGCGCGTCAGGTGGCGGCGGCGGGCCATTCGACGGCGATGCACAGCCTGACGCACCTCAACATGACGCAACTGAGCCCCGACGCGCAGGCAGCCGATCTGAAAACGACGCAGGACATTTACGCCGCGACCTTTGGCCACGCCGCCACGGCCTATCGCTTTCCGTTTCTGGCCGAAAGCCCGACCCTGATCGAGGCGCTGAAAGCCCAAAAGATCACGGTGATGTCGGTCGATCTGGGCATTGACGACTGGCTGCCGGATCAGACGCCGGACATGCTGACCGCGCGTCTTCTGGAACGCCTTAAGGGCAAGGGCGGCGGCATTATTCTGATGCACGACGGTCAGGACAGCACGGCGGCGGCCCTGCCGCAGATGCTGAAAGCGCTGAAAGCCAATGGCTATAAGGTGGTGCATATCGAGTGGGAAAAATAATCGCAAAGCGGGCTTGTTAACGTGTTATAAAGTAACATATGTGGGCGGTTATCTTTTGCCTCGCCCCTTGCAAAGAGTTACGGTATAACATATGTCTAGAGCGCAATCCGACAAAGTGGGTACCATTTTTCGGAATAATTGCGCGACCAAACAAAGACCCGATATTGCCCCGAAGCTGCGAAGCCCCCGCCCTCGATGCCCACCTTGCCCGACCCCAAGCCGAATTCGTGGATGGATGCCACCGCCATTGGCCTGTCGGGCCTGTGTCTGGCGCACTGTCTGCTGCTGCCGTTTGCCGTGGCGGCCCTGCCGGTGCTGGGTCAGGTGGCGGGCGACCATCTGGTGCATCAGGTGCTGATTCTGATGGCCGCGCCGCTGAGCATCTGGGCGCTGCATCGCACGGGTGGCTGGAAAAAGCCGCTGGTGGCTGCCTTGGCGGTTATCGGTTTGGGCCTTCTGGCGGCGGCGGCCTTTGTGCCGGTGGTGGCCGCGCATGAAACCCTGATCAGCATTATCGGCGCGGTGTTTGTCGCCGGGGCGCACTATCTCAATTCGCGCCTGCATCGCCGAGGTCACAAGCACGGTTAGAGACGCACTGGGTTAAGGCGCCGGTTTGGATCTTGGTGCAATGACCTTATATCCAAGCGCACTCAGTTCGTGCATCAGTTGGTCGTCCATCAACAGTACCGACAAAGAAGAAATCATGACGTTGCGCCGAGGACCACTCAGCGCTTGCTCGATAGCGCGAAGCGTGTCGCTTCGCGCCTTATTGCCTCGTACCGACTGATTATTGCCGCACGTCACCTTGGGGGCTGCCGCAAGTCGGGCCCTGAGCGTATCGACGTCACCTCTGGCCCAGGCCGCAGCATCGCGTTTGCGGTTTGGGACCAAATGGTCGATGCTATCCAGGGTGTAATTAAGGCAAGCCTCGCCTTGTTCTGTTGTAAAAGTCGTACTCTCCGCCAATGTATCTGAGCTATCGTAGAGTGCTATCCGGCGAACCTTTACCTTTCGAGCTTTAGCCGCATCGACGACTTGCTCGGTGACTGCGTTTAAGGATATTCCGTTATACAAGCGTATCCTCTGGAACATCTTCTGTCCGGCCCAAAAGGGCTGGTACTGCTCGTCCTCTTTGGTTTCGATATTAAAGGTTCTGGCCGTCGCTCGATATCGTATATAGGTTTTCTCTGAAATCACGTCGCGCAGCATCTGACCTTCGGGGAGGCGGGTACTGCTCAGAGAGATTGTGCCTTCGCTGAGGGGTGGGAGGTAGAGCGTTTCAGCGCCGTCGAGCAAACGCTTGACGCGGCTCATATCCCAATGAGTACGCTGCATTGGCATGACACCAAGAACCCACAAAACTTTGTCTTCTTTTGTGATTTTCCACAGTGCCGGTCCTGGTAGGGACTTTTCTACTGTGACCTCGGTCACGTTCCAGTCTGGATCGGATGGCGCGGACTGGGCGGATGCGTTACCGACCGGCACCAAGTACGTCGTCAGTGTTGCTAAAATGATAGCGTTGATCAAAAGTTGTCTGAGCACACTCTTCTCTCCTCAAGGGTAGGTTGGAGGTGTAACCTGGTATAGTCAAGGTGGTTTTGTTCAGAGCCCGCTGTTAGGTACGGGCCATATTATCTCGCATTTGAGTTGACTGAGCCGCCTGACGCTTTAAGAGGGGCGGCGGTTACATTTTGTACGGATTGCCCCGATGCTGCGTCACATCGTCATGTTCAGTTGCAAGGATAGCGCCGATCGCGACCGCATCCGTCAGGGCCTGTCCCTGCTGACGCAGATCCCGCACGCCCAGAAGCTGGAGGTCGCCTTTAATGAAAAGGTCGATCAACTCGGCAACGATATCGAAGTCGTGGTCTATGGCGAATTTGCCGACGTGACGGCCTTGCGCGCCTATAAAGACCATCCGCTGTATCAGCAGTCGATTGATATTGTGCGCCCCTTGCGTGAGTTGCGCGTAGCGGCGGATTACACGGTCGAAGCGGCGGCCACCACGGCGCTGTAAAAAACCACATACACATTTTCGCACATCGCTCTATGCTCCTTCCAAAACATAAGGGAGGATGATCATGCGTGCCTGTTTTGTCGCCAGAATGCTGGCCTGTGTAGTCGCGGTTTTGAGCCTGTCGCCCGCGCTGGCGGCAGAAACGATCACTCAAAACGCGGGTGTCGTTATCCCCCTGTGGGACAAGGGCGCACCGGGCTTTGAGGCCTTGCGCGACGTGCCCGAAACATCCGGCGACTGGTGGGTGCGGGGCGTCAATAATCCGTCCCTGACCGTGTTTCGCGCTGACCCCGCCCGCAACAGCGGTACGGCCATCATCGTCCTGCCTGGCGGGGGGCACGAAAACCTCGTCTTCACTTCCGAAGGGGTGAAACCGTCGCGTTTTCTTCAGGCGCAGGGCGTGACGGCCTTTGCGCTGAAATACCGGCTGGGGCGCGAAAGCGATAACCCGAAAGCGGATTATGATATCGCCACGCACGGCGCGGCGGACCTGAGGCGGGCCGTGCGCTGGGTGCGCGCCCACGCCGCCGAATATGGCATCAAACGCATCGGTGTGATGGCCTTTTCCGCCGGGGGCGAGCTGGTTCACATGACGGCCTTTGCGGGGTTTGACGGGGAAGCGACGGCGGCCGACCCGATGGATCGCCTGAGTGCGCGTCCGGACTTTATTATCGAGGTCTATCCGGGGCCTTTGGGCGTGCCGGAGCGCTTTGAGACGGCACCACCCCCGGCCTTCTTCCTGACGGCGCACGATGATCGCGGGCCGGTGGCGGTGCTGGAGCGCCTGTCGCGGCTTTATGCGGCGTGGCCGGAGGTGCCGGTCGAAACACACATACTGGCCGCCGGTGGTCATGCCTTCAATATGGGCGAGCGGTCGAACCTGCGCGCGGTCAAGGACTGGCCCGCGCGGTTGTCTGACTGGCTGATCGACAGGGGTTATGTCACCGTGCCATAATTGAGCCGCGCGCCGATGCTATCGGCATCCCTCATTAACCGGGGAGTTTCATGAGCCTTGTGCGTCACGCGACCGCGATAGGGATGGGCCTGAGCGTCCTGTGGGTGGTGTCGGCTGTTGCCCAGCCCCTCGCATCGCCGCCAGAAGTGAAGCCGCTCAGCGCCGCCGAGGCCAGCGAATGCCGCGCCATTGCCGAGGTGCTGCGCGACCGTCAGTACGAGATTATGGACAGTCTGATCGTGCGTATCGAACGCTCACCCAACCTTTCGACCGAGGGGCTGGAGGCCGCCAAAAAGTCGCTCAGCGAAGCCGATGCGGCCATCAAGATCGCCGAAGGTCACACCGAACGCTTTGTCTTCGCCGCTGTGGCGACCCCCGCCGTCAAGACAGAGTTAGGCAAGGTGGACAGCGACACCCTGACGCCGCGCCTGAATGAGTGCCTGAAACGGATGCCGCTGAAAAACTAGAGTAGGATGATTTTAGGTGGAAACGGCTTCGCGCTTTAGCACCTCCCCTGATTTCAGGGGAGCCGGGCGGCCGGTGCCGGTGGCCCGAAGGGCCGGGTGGGGTTAAAGCAGCGGTATTTAACCCCACCGTCTTTGACGCCTGAGCGGCGTCAAATCCACCTCCCCTGAAATCAGGGGAGGAGCTGGAAACACGTTTCCACCTAAAATCCTCTTCGCCTTAACACTCCACCACATTCACGGCCAGGCCGCCCTGCGAGGTTTCCTTGTACTTCGACGACATGTCGAGGCCGGTCTGGCGCATGGTTTCGATCACCTGATCCAGCGTCACCTTGTGCGGGCCTTCGTCGCGCAAGGACAGGCGCGCGGCATTGGCGGCCTTCACCGCGCCGATGGCGTTGCGTTCGATGCATGGGATCTGTACCAGCCCGCCGACCGGATCGCAGGTCAGGCCCAGATTGTGCTCCATGCCGATTTCGGCGGCGTGCTCGATCTGAGGGGCACTGCCGCCCCAGACGGCGCTGAGGCCCGCCGCGCCCATCGAACAGGCGACGCCGACCTCGCCCTGACAGCCCATCTCGGCTCCGGACAGCGAGGCGCGCTGCTTATAGATCATGCCGATGCCGGCGGCGGTGAGCAGAAAGCGCCCGATCTTGCCGTCCGAGCGCGTATCGGCCTCGCTCCAGCCCTCAAAGGCGCAATAATAGCGGATCAGGGCCGGGATAATGCCTGCCGCGCCATTGGTGGGGGCGGTGACGACCCGCCCGCCGGCGGCATTTTCTTCATTGATGGCCATGGCAAAGACGTTTAGCCAGTCGAACAGGCGCTCGGATTCCTGATTGTGCGCTTCGGTTTTCAGCGTCTCAAACAGGCGCGGGGCGCGGCGCTGCACGCTGAGGCCACCGGGCAGGATGCCACTGGTTTTCAGACCGCGGTTGATGCCTGAATCCATCACCTCCCAGATGCGTTTCAACCCGGCATCGGTTTCGGCGCGCGGGCGGCGGGCGTCTTCATTGGCCAGCACAACGTCGTAGATGTTGAGATTATGCTGCGCACATATGTGCAGCAATTCGGCCCCCGAGGTGAAGGGTAAAGCCGCCTTCTGACCCACGCTGATGCGGTCGTTTTGCGCCGGAGCCGACAGTTGCGCCGCCGAGGCGATAAAGCCGCCACCGGTCGAATAGAGGGTGCGCTCAAACACCTCCACACCCGCCGCATCGTACAGGCGCACGCTCATGCCATTGGGGTGCAGGCGCGGCGTGATATCACCGCGAAAGTCGATATCGCGGCGGTAATCAAAGCCAACCGTCGGGCCGCCAAACAGCGAAATCTCTGTGGCGGTTTTCAGCGCTTCATAGGTGGCATCGGCCCAGTCGGGATCGACCTGATCCGGCTCGGCCCCCAACAGCCCCAGCACCGCCGCCTTGTCCGAGCCGTGACCAATGCCGGTCAGGGCCAGTGAGCCCTGAAGCTCCACGCGCACGCGCGCCGCCTGCTCAAGCACCCCCGCCGTCTTCGCCTCGATCAGGGCGCGGCGTGTAATGCGCATCGGCCCCACCGTGTGCGAGGAGGACGGGCCAATGCCGATCTTGAACATGTCGAGGACGGAAAGCATGGGGAAACTCGATGCAGATGTAACTTCATTACGGCTTAACACGGTTTGGCCTGCCGCAACATCCTGATTGTGCGATGGGCAAACCCCGCTATAGAAGAGGGAAGGGAGGCCATGCATGACCCAGTTGTATGAGATCGGACAGGGACCGGAAGCCTTGGGGCCGCAAAAGCCCTTGTTTGGCGACGACCGGACGCTGATGCGCGCGGGGCTGATCATCGGCGCGGTGATCTTTGTGTGGAAGCTCTATATCGCGATGACGGCCAATGTCATCTGGGAAGAGGGGCACTTCGCCGTGTCCGGCCTCTATCCGGAACTGGGCTATCCCGATATCCCTGCCGGTTTTCCGCTGCTGTCGCGGCTGGTGACGCTGATCTTCGGCATGGAGGTCCTGCCGCTGCGGGTGCTGTCGCTGCTGATCGCCACCGCCATTCCGTTTGCCATCTGGTTCATGGCCAAACCGGTCGTCCCGGCGCGTCAGGCCCTGTGGGCTGCCATCCTGTCGCTGCTGATCCCGCCCTTGTCGATGTCGGGGACCATCTTCTATCCGGAAGGGCTGTTGCAACTGCTGCTGGCCCTGATGCTGGGCTGCCTGATCCGCGCCTTCAAGACCGATGAATGGAAGTGGTGGCTTTTGACGGGCCTGTGCGGGGCGTTGGGCCTGTTTGTGCACTTTCGTTTTCTGTTTCCCGGCGCGGGGATTGTGCTGTTTGCCCTGCTGACGCCGGCCGGGCGGCAGTTGTGGGGGCGGCCCAAATTCTGGGCGACCGGAGGTGTGGCGGCGCTGGGGCTTCTGCCGTCTCTGCTCTACAACGCCTTCAACGACTGGCCCGCCATCGCCTTCCACGTCACCAACCGCCCGGTATGGCGGCCGGAACTGAAGCTGATGACGGCCTTTCTCAATCAGCAGATCGGGCTGGTGTCGCCGGTGTTTTTTGTCGGCCTGATCTTTGCGGCCAAGACGCTGTGCTGGGATAAGCGGCGCACGCCTCTGGCGCTTCTGGGCATTGTTGGCGCGTTTATCTTCGGCTTCTATTTCGTTCAGTCGCCTGCCAATGCGCAGATCATGCCGCACTGGCCGTTTCTGGCCTATGTGCCGCTGGTGGTGGGCTTACCCGGCGTGCTGATCCGCTTTGTCGATCAGGCCAAAACGATGGGCGCGCGCCGTCTGCGTCAGGGGGCGCTGGCGCTAGGCCCGGTTCTGGCGCTGGGCGTCGGCATCGGTATCACCGTCTATGAATATGTCTGGGCACACACGGAAAAGCTGCCGTGGCAATGGAAGCAGATCAACTTCATGCGCAACGAAGACTGGACCGTGCTGCACCCGACCCTGATCGAGGCCGAGGCGCTGGCGCGGCAGCAGTTCGGCCCCGAAGTCGCCGTGGCGGTGTCGGGCCACGTCCCGGCGGTGCGTCTGGAGTTCCCCAACAGGCCGACGCGCACCTTCTATACGCTGGGTGAGCCCTATGACCGCTTTTCGCGCTTCGGCACGGCGCGTCAGACCTGGGGGCTGGGCCTCAGCGACCTGATCAAGACGCAGGCGGGCAAGGGCGTGGTGCTGGTCCTGCCCGACCCCAGCTATCTCTACCATCAGCCGGAGGAGCTGAGCTTCCGCCGCGACCTTTGTCAGCGCTTTGACGACCTGATGCTGTATAAGCGCGTCGAGCTTCCGCCGGGGCGCAATGTGGTGGCGTTTTACACCGGCCGCCTGCGTAAGGACGCCGTGAAGTCGCCGCCCGCGCCGTGTGCCCTGTTGCCGGAGCTTTATATCGCGCAACCGCCGCGCGGGCAGTTCCTTGAGGCCACGGCGCAGACCAACTATTTCGGTATCGCCGCCGATGCTCAGGGCGTGACCCGCGTCGATATTCTGATCGATGGCAAGCCGGTGACGCAGGCCCATTACGGCCTTGATCCGGAAGGCTTCAAGACGCCCGACGCCCTGCGCTACGACCCAAACTGGCCGAAGCTGCAATTCGATTTCAAGCTGGATAAGGCCGGGCTGACACCGGGGCCGCACACCCTGTCTCTGCGCGCCACGCGGACCGACGGCACCACGGTCGAAGGGGCGGAAAAGACCCTCTATATTAAGAAATAGCCGCCGCTCCCGAAGCGGGCTATGCTGCGCAAAAAAGGGAGGCTCCGCGTGGGGGTAAAACGGCCAACATCCTTTGACATAGCGGCGCTGGCCGGCGTTTCGCAGGCCACCGTGTCGCGCGCGCTTAGCCAGTCACCGGCGGTGTCCGAAGAGGTGCGAAAGCGCGTCTTTGAGGCGGCGCAGCAGCTCAACTACACGGTCGATGTCAATGCGCGCAAACTGCGCTCAAAGAAGATCAACACCATTGCCGTGCTGATTTCCGAAGACCTCGATCAGGACAATCCGATCAACCCGTTTTTTGTGCCGCTCTTGGGGGCCATCCTCAAATATGCCGGTCAGAAGGGGTATGACGTCCTGACCTCGCTGCAACAGCAGAGCGCAAGCTGGAGCAACGACTATGGCTTTGCGCGGCGCGCCGACGGCCTGATCCTGCTGGGCTATAAGGACTATGACGACTATGTGCGCAAGGCCGAGGGCTTAAGCGATATCGGCGAACCGTGGGTCGTCTGGGGGCTGGTGCAGCCAGGCGCCGGGCACAGTTTGGGCTCGGATAATGAACAGGGCGCCTATGAGGCCGTGTCGCACCTGATCCGGCTGGGGCGGCGGCGCATCGCCTTTCTGGGCGAGGCCTCATCCAGCCATCCGGAGTTTCGCGACCGCTATGACGGCTATGCGCGGGCGCTGCGCGAAAACGGCCTGAGCCTGGACGCCGATCTGCTGGCCGACTGCTTTATCTCGCGCGAAGACGGGGCGGCGGCGGTGGCGCGGCTCATGCAGCGCGGGGCAGAGTTTGACGCGGTGTTTGCCACGGCGGACCTGCCGGGCATCGGGGCCATGCAGGCCTTGCAGAAGCAGGGACGGCGCGTGCCGCAGGACGTGTCGGTGATCGGCTTTGATGACCTGTGGGCGGCGGCCTGCACTACACCGGCGCTTTCGACCGTGCGGCAGGATACGACGGCGGCGGCACGCGCTCTGGTCGATGCGCTGGATCGCATGATCGCCAATGCGCCGGTGGAGCCGGTGCGCGTGCCGACCCGCCTGATTATCCGCGAAAGCTGTGGCGGATAGCCAAAAAATAACCCCGTGCGACGGGAGACGCGCAGCGGGGTTAAAAGGTCAGGTTTGAGAAGAAACCATTCCAGGGCTGAAATGGCGGTTCCGCCGCGTTGCCACGGGCAGAAGGGGTATCAGGGGGGGGAGTCTTTGTGTGGTTATCCCTGTAAAATCGTTTGACCGGAAACTAGGTTGCGGGGCGCACAGCGGCAATCTGAATACGTATTCAACGCGAGCCGCGCCGTTCTGAATACGTATGCACGCACCCTTGGCAGGGCGGTGTGCTAACCACAGGACAAACGCCGACAGCGATAAAACACAGGGAGACAGACGATGACAGTTCGCGCAAAGCGCTTTAGCTTTGGTAAGCCAGTTTTGATGGGGCTTGCCATGACGCTTACCGCTACGACCGCAACGATCGGCTGGGCCCCGCCCGCCGTGGCCGCCGCCGAAACGCTTGATGCGGCCTATAGTCAGGCCACGGGGCTGGCGGTCATCGCCACCGCTGAGTCGCCCAATAAGGTCCTGTCGGTCAAGGTCTTGCTCGATAATGACGGGCGTCTGTCCTATGCCATTGCGCGCAAGGGCCATGAGATCATCGCCCCGTCTCGGCTGGGCTTCATTCTGGCCGATCAGCCCAAGCTGGACCGCAATTTCTCCGTGGAAAAGACCGCCACCTCGGCCTTTGATGCGACGTGGGAGCAGCCGTGGGGCGAATGGCAGACCATCCGCGATACGCACACCGAGCTGCGCGTCGATGTGGTGCAGACAAAGTACGATAACCGCCGCATGACGGTGGTGTTCCGCCTGTTCGATGACGGCTTTGGCTTCCGCTATGAGTTTCCCGATCAGCCGCAACTGAAGACGCTGAAGATCACCGACGAACTGACCGAGTTTGCCGTCAGCGACAAGGCGACCGCCTACTGGAACGTCGCCGGCGAATGGAACCGCGAAGAATACATCATCCAGAAGACGCCGCTGGCCGAAGTGTCCGAGGCCCAGACGCCGATGACGCTGAAGACCGACTCCGGCCTCTATATGAGCTTCCATGAGGCCGCCCTGATCGACTATGCGGCCATCTGGATGCGTCGCGTCGATGGGCAGCGCCTGAAGACGCGGCTGGCCCCGTCGTCCATCGGCCCCAATGTGGTGCGCGACGCGCCCTTCCCGACGCCGTGGCGCATGGTGATCGTGACCGATAACGCGCCGGACCTTTATCACTCGCACATCCTGCTCAACCTCAATGAGCCGAACAAGCTGGGCGATGTGAGCTGGGTCAAGCCGTTCAAATATGTCGGCATCTGGTGGGATATGCACCTCGGCACCAAGACCTGGGAAGCCGGGCCTAAGCACGGGGCGACGACCGAATACACCAAAAAATATATCGACTTTGCGGCGAAGCATGGCTTCCGCGGCGTACTGGTCGAAGGGTGGAACACCGGCTGGGAAGACTGGTTCGCTACTGGCGACCTGTTCAGCTTTACCGAATCCTATCCCGATTTCGACCTGCCCGCCCTGTCGGCCTATGCCAAAAAGAAGGGCGTGCATATTGTGGGCCACCACGAAACGGGCGGCAATGCGGCCCATTACGAACCGCAGATGGACGCAGGCTTTGCCCTCTATCAGCAGAATGGCGTCGATGCGGTGAAGACTGGCTATGTCGCCGATGCGGGTGGGGCCAAGGTGATGGGGGCGGACGGCAAGCCCTACTACACCTGGAACGACTCGCAGGACATGGTGCGCCACTTCCAGAAGGTGACCGAAACGGCGGCGAAGTATCATATCGCCATCAATACGCATGAGCCGATCAAGGATACGGGCCTGCGCCGCACCTACCCCAACTGGGTGTCGCGCGAAGGTCAGCGCGGCATGGAATATAACGCCTGGGGCAATCCGCCCAACCCGCCGGAGCACGAGGCCAATCTGGTCTTCACCCGCATGTTGTCCGGCCCGATGGACTTCACGCCGGGTGTCCTCAGCCTTCAGGGGAATGGCAAGCCGATCTATTCGACCAAGGCCAAGCAACTGGCGCTCTATGTGGTGCTCTATTCGCCGATCCACATGGCCGCTGACCTGATCGAAAATTACGAAAAGGAGATGCCGGCGTTTCAGTTCATCAAGGACGTGCCGACCGACTGGGCCGATACAAAGATGCTGAACGGCGAGCCGGGCGATTACGCCACGCTGGTGCGCCTCGATAAGCACAGCCGCGACTGGTATCTGGGGGCGGTGACGGATGAGGAGGCGCGCAGCCTCGACATCGCGCTCGACTTCCTGACGCCCGGCAAGACCTATGAGGCGCAGATCTACCGCGACGGTGACGATGCCGATTACCGTACAGACGCCCGCCATTCGATGCAGATCGAAAAGCGCAAGGTGACCGCCAAGGACCGCCTGACGCTGAAACTGGCGCCCGGCGGCGGTCAGGCCATCCGTTTCAAGGCGCTGTGACCATGCGCGCTTTTGTAGCGATTCTCGCCGCCCTGCTCCTCGCTGTACCAGTGGGGGCAGGGGCCGCCGATCCTGTGCCGACGCACAGCGTCAGCGCCACCGCCGATGTACCGCACGGCCGGCTCGATAAGTACGAGGCCTTCCCGTCGCGTTTTGTCAGCGCGCGCCATGTCTGGGTGTGGGTGCCCGAAGGTTATGACCCCAAAGGGCCGCGCCTGCCGGTCATCTATATGCACGACGGGCAGAACCTGTTTGAGACCGCCACTGCCTATGGCGGCAAGGAGTGGGGCATTGACGAGGCCCTCAGCGCCATGGGCCAGAAGGCCATCGTCGTGGGGGTATGGAATTCGCCTACGCGCTATGCCGACTATTTCCCGCAAAAGCTGGCGGCCTATCTGCCCGCCGACATGCAGGCGCAGGTGATGACTTTGGCCAAAGGGCCGCTCAAGGCCGACGACTATCTGCGTTTTCTGGTCGAAGAGGTGAAGCCCTTTATCGACCGCACCTATCGCACGCGCCCCGATGCCGCCCACACCGGCATTATGGGCTCCAGCATGGGCGGGCTGATTTCGCTCTATGCGCTGGGCGAGTACCCGCAGGTGTTCGGGCGCGCGGCCTGCGTGTCGATCCACTGGCCGCTGATGGCCCCACCCGCGACGCCGGAAGCGCGCGAGGCGGCGGCGGACGCCACGGCGCAGGCGTGGGGGGCGTGGTTCCACACGGCGCATTTCGACCCGAAGCGTCAGCGGCTCTATATGGACCACGGCACGCGCGACCTCGATGCCAACTACCGGCCCTATAGCCTGAAGATGGAGGCGGTTCTGCCGCGCTATGGCTGGGTCGAAGGGCGCAACTGGCGCAGTTCGGTGTTCGAAGGCACCACGCACAACGAAGCCGACTGGCGCGCGCGGGTGGATATTCCGTTGGGGTTCCTGCTGGCGCAGTGAAATGATAACTATAGTTGACAAATTGGGGGGTTATAGTTATTGTAACCGACCGAGGGGCGTAATCCGTCCCTCCCATTCGGTGAATGGGGTCGTTAACATGATCACGCACTACATTCTGGATAACGAATGTTCCCATGTTCACGCTCCATCGCACTGAACGTTTCGACAAATGGCTTGTTACGCTGAAAGACCGTCTCGGCGCAGCGCAGATACTGCGCCGTATGAAACGACTGGAAAGCGGGCATTTCGGTGACGTCAAAACCATAGGCGATGGCGTCAGTGAATTGCGTATCCATAGCGGCCCCGGCTACAGGGTCTATTATTGTCAACGCGGCACGCAGATCATCCTGCTGCTCTGCGGCGGTGACAAAGGTAGTCAGGAGTCTGATATTCGCCTGGCGCGGAGTTTGGCAAAGGACATTCCCGATGGAGACCATCGCTCCTTTTGATGTGGCGGACTATCTCAGCGATCCGGAAACCGCTCAGGCCTATCTGGCGGCGGTGTTTGAAGACGGTGACGCGGATGAAATCCGAAGCGCGCTTAACGATATTGCCCGCGCGCATGGCATAACCGACCTGTCGCGCGAAACCGGCCTGTCGCGTGAGGCGCTGTACAAGGCGCTGGGCCCATCGGGGAATCCGACGCTGACGACCCTGCTGGCGGTGACCAAGGCGCTCGGTATCCGCCTGTCGGTCGCGGCCTGAGGCGGTTACCTTTTCCTCCCTGCTTGCGCGGGGGCGCACAAAGACCGATATGCGGGGGGGAAAGCGAGGTCCTATGTCCGTGTCCCCAAGCCCGATTACCGTCGATATCTGGTCTGATCTGATCTGCCCCTTCTGCTGGATCGGCAAGCGTCATTTTGAACAGGCGCTGGAAGGCTTTGCGGGCAAGGATCAGGTCACGGTGCGCCACCACGCCTTTCGTCTGGGGCCGGATGCCCAGGTCGCGCCCGTGGGGCAGATGCTGCAACAGAAGTACGGCCTGACGGCGGCTCAGGCCGATCAGAATCAGGCGCGGGTCGAGCAGATGGCGGCGGCGGCCGGCCTCTCTATGACGCTTGCAGGCACGTTTTACGGCGATACGCTGAAGGCGCATCGGCTGGTGAAATTTGCGCAGGACAAGGGCCTGGGGGCGCAGGCGGTTGAGCGGCTCTATCGCGCCTATTTTGCCGAAACGCAGTCCCTTTTTGATGAGGCGACTCTGGTGGCGCTGGCCGTCGAGATCGGTCTGGAGGCGGCGGAAACCGAGGCTTTCCTGAAAACCGATCGCTATGCCGACACGGTGCAGGAGGAGCAGGAATTTATCACAATGCGCGGCGTGCAGGGCGTGCCGTTTTTTGTCATCAACGACCGCTATGCCGTGTCCGGCGCGCAGCCGGTGGCGGGCTTCACGCAGGTGCTGAACCGCGCCTGGGACGACCTGCCGCCGGAGGTCAGGAGCGGCCCGACGTGCAATGACGGGGTGTGCGAGGTTTAAGTCCCCCCCTTGATCGTCAATGTCAATTAGTCTTGCCTTGGATCAAGTGTGAAGGCAGATTGAGTCAAATCAATTAAAATAAGTACGCTCATTATAATTATCGTAATGGCTGCTCCATTTACAATGGCCTGCGACCTTTCTCCCGTATTAACAAGTGGTTTTACAATTACAACAACGATAGAAAATATCAAAAGCGCTATAAGCCAATAAGATGAATCTTTTACGCCGTCTTTTGCTTTACGGAATACGGGCTTATCAACTTTATCCTCAAGTTTATTCATTTCTATAAATAAATTAGCAGCGGAAGCTAATGTTATAGTCACAATGACGCCCATAAAACTCAAGAACTGCTCGTTCACAAACCCTTCAAAAAATTTGTTTTTGTCGCTAAAAATCCACGGCGCGCATATGACTACGGCGCTCCAAATTGCCGACCAAGCTAACAAAGAGCAAATAGCGATTGTTCTGTTCATCAATTTCTACCCAAAACCTTTTTGAATAGTCTGAACACAATATCAACAACCTCTTCGTCGCCTTCCGGTTCGCTTTTTATTGTAACGGTTTTTCTGCTGTCCGTCGAGTTGTATTTTTTCTTTTTCTTTGCTTTGGCTTTTATAGTTCCTTGCCCAGACTCGGCGTAATCTACAGACGCTCTTATAAGATCATTATCTAAATCTAAGCCATCTTTATTCTGAAAAGTCTGTGTAACTTTTGCCGCATTTAAAATATTCTGATATTCTTTCATGCCATTTTTAACGTCATTTGCCGTCCCCCAAGGACCGTTAGGGGTTACAAACTCAAATGTTACACAGGTGACTTGACCCGAATTTTCGTGCGCAAAATCCCAGAAATCTCCTTGATCAAACAATGGCTCGGCTTGGATAAGAAAGGGGGCGCCAGGGTAAGATTCGTTTATGGCTTTGACAAATTCAGGCAGCAGTACCAACGGATTGCCCACTTGTGCGTCTATTTGCACAGAGGCCTTCTGACCATCCTCATGATTGGTGGGGTCAATTGCGATCACAACTGCTTTCCAAGCATCATGCGTGACTTCTTTGAATCCTTGGTCCGGAGGTAAGTTTTCCTCTCTTCGAACCGGTTTACCCAACTTACCTACTATCGCCCCATCGGGCAGCGCCTTATCTTCTGGTATGTAATGAAATTCTGATTTACGCCTTTTAAATTTGCGCTCTTCAGTGAATACGCTTTTTAAATACTGTTCCCGCGTAAATCCCGAATGTACATCTAACAGGTCAATTTGCCTACGCGGCGTCAACACCAGTCGAAATAGCTGAAATGTTTCAGACATAGCCCCTCCCAAAGTTGTAAGAGAACTATGCTATGCGGACAGCTCGCGCGCAAGTGGTTAAAAAGCACGCCGATCACATGGCTGGGTGTGTTTTTTGACAAAGCCGCAAAAAGTAGTTAACCCCCAACATCTATTCATTTCATTCGCGCCACCTTCCCTGAAACGAAGTTCGGCGAAGCCAAATCAGGGGAGGGACTTTTTTCGCTACTTCACCAGTGCCTTCACCTTGGGATCGGCCTTAACCCACAGATCGACCACCATCTGGCCGAAATAGTCCGAGCCCTTGGGGCCAAGGTGCGTATAGTCGAAGGCCTGCGCGGTGCCCTGCCCCTGAGAGGCGTCGGTGAATTTGGCCGGGACCGTGGTGCCGGTGGGTGCGGCATCCCGCACATTCTGCGGCACCGGCTGTCCGGCGAGGCTGAGCGACTCGACCGCGCCCATCGCCTGCACCTTCGCCTGACCTTCGGCATAGAGGTCGATCAGGGTCGTATCCGTCGTGCGCGCGATCAGGCGCGTCACCTGCGCCCACGGCAGAAGGTCATTTTGTAGCTTGCCACCCCTGAAATGGCGCTGCGTCAGTGGCGTGACCAGCACCGGCACCGCACCGGCTTTTTTCACGTCCAGCACATAGCCGCGCATGTTCGGGCCGAACTCGGTTTCAATATTGGTGTGGCGTTCCGGCTTTGATGAGCCGTCATTATGTCCGAACTGGATCAGCACATAGGTTTTCGACGCCGTGCCGTCGTTCAGTTGCGCGATAATCTTGTCCCACAGGCCTTCGACGCGATAGCTCTTGGACGAGCGACCGCCACGCGCCGCGTTGACGCAGACCACTTCGGGTCTGAACTGCGCGCAGAAGCCTTTGCCATAGCCCGACTTGTCCGTCAGGGTCGAGTCGCCGACCAGAATGACGCGCACCGGTCGCGTGTCGGTGGGTTTGTCTGCCGCCAGAACCGGCGTTGACAACAGCAAAGCAGCAGCGATCAGGGTGCGACGTAGCATCGGGGTGTCCTCCTATCCCTCTCTGAGCTTTGGGTGAGGGGATGCGTTGATTGTGTGTGAGCATATACGATCAATTTTGATTGTAAAATTAATCCTGACCTTATACCAACGGCCGAAGAGGCTGACCGCATCCGGCTGTTGAAGAAACGAGAATTTCTCATATGTGTCAGTGACATGAGACAGTCTCGAATGAAATACCAAGGGTCATTGAAAATGACTCTTGGTATTCGTTGGATTTTGTACCGGCCCGGACCTATATATGCGCAATCCTTTGCCGCACCGAAAATCGAGTCCCTTAGCCTGATGAACGCGCCCGCCCCCATGCCCAAGCCGAAAGGCAAGGCCTCCGATACGCTCGCCTTCCTCAAACCCTATCTGTGGCCGGAGGGCCGGGCTGACCTGAAGGTGCAGGTCGTGTGGGCGCTGCTGGCCATGCTGGTGGGTAAGCTTTTGACCATCGCCACACCCTTTGCCTATAAGTGGGCGACCAACGCCTTCACGCCGGGCGAGACAGGCGGCAAGACCGATCTTTTGACCTTGGTGCTGATCTCACCGGTGATCATGGTGCTGGCCTACGGCGTGGCGCGGATGATGTCGCAGGTGTTCAACAATATCCGCGACGCCATGTTTGCCGGTGTGGGGCAGCACGCCGTGCGCGGCCTGTCCAATCGCGCCTTTAATCACCTGCACAATCTGTCGCTGCGCTTCCACCTGCAACGCCGCACGGGCGGCCTGTCGCGGGTGATCGAACGCGGCAAGATGGGCATTGAAACCATCATCCGCCTGACCATGATGGTCGGCATCCCGACCGTGGTGGAATTCGTCCTGACCGCAGGCGCGCTGGGGTGGCAGTTCGACCTCATCTATGTGGCGGTCGTGGCTGTGACCGTCGTGCTCTATGTGTGGTTCTCCATCGTCGCCTCCAACATGCGTATCGCCATCCGCAAGGAGATGAACGAGGCGGATTCCGACTCGATGTCGAAGGCGGTGGATTCGCTGCTCAACTTCGAAACCGTCAAATATTTCGGCAATGAACAGCTTGAGCGCAGCCGCTATGACCGCGCCACCGCGGCCTATGAAAAGGCGGCGATCAAGACCTATACCTCTCTGGCCTGGCTGAATATCGGGCAGGCGGTTATCTTCTCGATCGGCATGACCATCGTGATGCTGATGTCGGCCTATGAGGTGATGAACGGTACCAAGTCGCTGGGCCACTTCGTGCTGGTCAACGCCTTCATGATGCAACTGGCCATTCCGCTGAACTTCATCGGCACGCTGTACCGCGAAATCTCCACTGGCCTGATCGACATGGAAGCCATGTTCAAGCTGCTGGATGAACCGCAAGAGGTGGTCGATACGCCGGGCGCGCCGGACCTCAAGGTGGGGCAGGGGGCTGTGGCCTTCAAGGACGTGGTGTTTGCCTATGACGCCGACCGCCCGATTCTCAAGGGCGTGTCGTTTGAGGTGCCGGCGGGCAAGACCGTGGCCATTGTCGGCCCGTCCGGCGCCGGTAAATCGACGATTTCGCGCCTGCTGTTCCGTTTCTATGACGTGAAGGGCGGCTCTATCGAAATCGACGGTCAGGACATCCGCCACGTCAATCAGGCCTCCTTGCGTCGCGCCATCGGTATGGTGCCGCAGGACACGGTGCTGTTTAACGACACCATCGCCTACAATATCGGCTATGGCCGCAATGGCGCTTCACGCGAAGAGGTCGAGGCCGCCGCCGAACAGGCACAGATTTCGGCCTTCATCGCCTCCCTGCCGCAGGGCTACGATACCGAGGTGGGCGAACGCGGACTCAAGCTGTCGGGCGGCGAAAAGCAGCGCGTGGCCATTGCGCGCACCCTCCTGAAATCGCCGCCGATCCTGATCCTTGATGAGGCGACTTCAGCGCTCGATACCCATACGGAGCGCGAAATTCAGGCGGCGCTGGATGAGGTGTCGCAGAACCGCACCACCCTGGTGATTGCGCACCGCCTTTCGACCGTCGTGGGGGCCGATGAGATTCTGGTGCTCAAGGACGGGCTGGTGGCCGAACGCGGCAATCACGCCGAACTGATGAAGCTCAAAGGGCTCTACTTCGGCATGTGGGAGCGCCAGAAGGCCGCTGATGCGGCGCGCGATCAACTGGCCAAGGCGCTGGAGTCCGAGGTGCCGGCGGAGTAATGCCTTCGCTGATAGTCATGACCGAGGGTGCCGAGTGTTTATTTTATAACTTCCGGCATGAGCCTGCGTCGCAGATGAGATGTCTTGCGGCTTTGCAGAAGCTTACAGGCAGATAGACGGATAAACCACCCCACCCCCATTTGCTCCGCAAATGGTCCGCCTCCCCGCCAGCGGGGAGGTACAGGGGTTAGCCAGAATGTGGCTGTTTGCTTTCGAGTGCTGCCAGTTCGGCGTTCAGTTCATCAAACACATCTTCAATATCATAGACGCGCCCCTCCTCAGCATCGCGCAAGCCCTCCTGTAGCTTGGCGTCCAGCGACGCCAGACGGCGTTCGCGGTCTTCCATCAGGCGCAGGGCGTCGCGCAGGACCTCGCTGGCGTTGTTGTAACGTCCGCTAGCCAATTGCGTTTGAATGAAAGTCTCGAAATGAGCCCCAAGGCTATAGCTGCTGGGCATGATGTGTCTCCGTTATCATCTAATGATAATTCCGCAGACGCGCCCCGTCAAATCACGGTTCGACGCCTACGCCGCCGTCCAGCCACCGTCGATGGATTGCAGCGCGCCGGTGATCGACCTGGCCGCATCCGACGACAGGAAGACCACCAGTTCGGCGATGTCGTCGGTTTCGACAAACTTTTTGGTCGGCTGGGCCGCCAGCAGCACGTCCTTGATCACCTGTTCCTCGGTCAGGCCGCGCGCCTTGGCCGTGTCCGGAATCTGCTTTTCGACCAGCGGCGTCAGCACATAGCCGGGGCAGATGGCGTTACAGGTCACGCCGTGTTCGGCCCCTTCGAGGGCGATCGTCTTGGTCAGGCCGGCAATGCCGTGCTTGGCCGCCACATAGGCCGCCTTGAACGGCGAGGCGACGAGGGCGTGCGCCGAGGCGATGTTGATGATGCGTCCCCAGCCGCGATCCTTCATACCCTTGAAGCTGAGGCGCGTGGTGTGGAACGCCGCCGACAGGTTCAGCGCGATGATCATGTTCCACTTATCGACCGGGAAGTCTTCGATGGGCGAGACGAGCTGAATGCCGGCATTGTTGACCAGAATATCCAGCCCACCCAGCGTTTGCGTCGTGTCCGTGATCAGGGCTTCGATGGCTTCGACCTTGGTCAGGTCGGCGCCGTTAAAGGCCACCTCAACGCCAAATTCGGCGGCCATGTCGGCGCGCAGCTTTTCGATTTCGGCGGCATCCCCCATGCCGTTCAGCATCACCTTCGCCCCCTTTGAGGCCAGCTTGCGCGCGATGGCCAGTCCGATACCCGACGTCGAGCCGGTTACGAGGGCGGTTTTGCCAGTCAGCATGGGGATACTCCTATTTGGGTTGGGATTCTGCCCCGGATTCTTTGGGGGGAAGGTCGTCGCCTTGCGGCACTGAGGCGTTCAACGCCTGAAGGCCGCATTGTTCGACAAAGCTCATCGTGGCGCGGGTCTGGTTCTGACCGTATTTGACGCAGGTCTTGGCCCACTGGCTCTGAAGCTCGCGCAGTTCGGCCGGGTCGCGCGTCTGGGCCGCCTGCTGCATCAGCGACAGGGCGTCGCGCGTAAAGGCCGTGGTTTCCTGCGCATAGCGGTGCGAGGAGGCCGATACCATGCCGATCAGATTGACCAGACTGCGCGCCGCCAGTTGCTGCTGCGCGCCCATCATCTTCAGGCCCTGTTCAAACGGTGAATGGGGTTTGGTCATGGTTTCGGTATCCCCTGTAAGTGCGCTTTTGTGTGATATTAAGCGTATTTGTGTATAGGCCGCCAGAGGTTATTTTTGGAATTTGTGCGCTGCAATAGATCGGAATGATCTCTTCGGGATCATTCCGATCAAGCCGCCATTGAGGCGGCGGCCAAGGTGGCAAAGCCCGCACCCGGCGAGGGGCCATACAAAAGCTGGATCATTATGTTGCTACCAGAAATCATAATGATCCAGCGTCGGAAGTTGGGCCTTGCGCCGCAGGCGTTACATGACAGCTTTTTAACACCGCAACCCCTTCACAGGACCGGCGGCGCGCTTTACTAAGAATAAAGACAAGGTTGCGCGGGGCATTCAGCACATGACCAAGGTATTGATAGTCGAAGACGATGTCGAAGCGGCCCTGACCATGCAGAAAGGCCTGTCGGAGCAGGGCTTTGAGTCGGTCGTCACCCACGACGGCGAGGCGGGGCTGAAAGCGCTGCGCGACGGCGAATTCGACGTGGTCGTGCTGGACCGCATGATGCCGGGCCTGGATGGCGTGTCGATGCTGGAAATCGCCCGTTCCGAAGGGATCGACGTGCCGGTGCTGTTCCTCAGCGCGCTGGGCGAACTCGAAGACCGTGTTTATGGCCTCAAGGCCGGGGCGGATGATTATCTGGTCAAGCCCTATGCGCTGGTTGAACTGGTGGCGCGGCTTGAGGCGCTGTTGCGGCGCAAGGACACGGGCGCGGTGGAAACCACCCTGCGCGTCGGTGATCTTGAAATGAACCTGATTACCCGCGTGGTGAAGCGCGGCACGTCCGAGATCGACCTGCAACCGCGCGAGTTTCAGCTTCTGGAATTCCTGATGCGCCATGTGGGCCAGAGCGTCACGCGCACCATGCTGCTGGAAAAGGTCTGGGCCTATCATTTCGACCCGCAGACCAATGTCATCGACGTGCATATTTCGCGTCTGCGCGCCAAGCTGGATAAGGGCTTTGACCGCCCGATGCTGCATACGGTGCGTGGCGAAGGCTATCAGCTCAAGCCCTAAAAACAGGTCGTGATCGCCCTTCCCAACCCTGCGCGCTTTTCGCTGAAAGCCACCATGTTCAGGCAGACGCCGTTCCGTCTGACCCTGATGTTTATCACCGTCTATTCCTTCGTGGCGGTGCTGATCTTTGCCTATATCTACATCGCCTCTTCGGCTGAGACCAAGGCCGTGTCCGACGCGCAGGTCAAGTCGCGCATCGACTATCTGGAGGAGGTGTATCGCGAACAGGGTGAAGAGGCTGTGGTCGAAACCCTCAGTCAGGAAGACATCACGGAGTGGTTTTTCGTCAAGATCGTCTATCGCGACGATGGCGAGATCTTGGCCGAAAACCGCCGCGCCACAACCGAGGTGTCGCCGCAGGTCTTTGACCATATCCGCGAAAAGGCCCGCTATGTCGGCGGTGATGAGCGCGCGTTTCAGATCAATTACCGCCTGACCGATCCGGCGGGCAAACGCAAATCCTATGCCTATCGCGGGCAGGTGGTGACGCTGGAGCCCGGCCTGTCCCTCTATGTCGGCATGGACACGTCTTGGTCGGAAAAGGGCTTCGACATGGGCTTTAAGGCCCTGTGGGGCGGCGGGGTGCTGGTCATCGTGCTGGGTCTGTTTGCCGGCATGATCATCAATAACGAAGTGTCGCGATCGGTGCAGGGCCTGATGCAGGTCTTTGATCTGGTCAAGGAGGGCGACCTCAAGGCGCGGGCCAAGCTGCGCAATTCGGGGGATGAGTTTGACGCTCTGGCCGAACGGGTCAATGAGACGCTGGACCGCATGGAAAAGACCATGGGCAATCTTAAATACGCCGGCGACGCCATTGCCCATGATCTGAGAACGCCCCTGTCGCGCCTGCGCTCCAAGCTCGAAGTGTCGCTTTACGACGTCGAAAAAGACCCGTCGCAGGCCCCGGAGGTGATCGAGCGGGCGCTGGCCGAAACCGATCAGTTGTTGCGCACCTTCCAGACGGTGTTTTCCATCTCGCGGCTTCAGGCGGCGGGTCAGGCCCCGGACCAGAAGCTGTTTGATGCGTCGGCGCTGGCCGAAGACATGCGCGAGCTGTTTGAAATTCTGGCCGAGGACAAGGGGCTGGAATTCACCGCCGAGATCGAGCCGGGCGTGAAGGCCTATGGCAATCGCGATTTTCTGGCGCAGGCCATGGCCAACCTGCTCGACAACGCCATCAAATACACCCAGACGGGCGGCATCACCCTGCGGCTTAGGCACAATTCACGGCGGGAGATCGAGTTTTCCGTCACCGATACGGGGCAGGGCGTCCCCGAAGCCGACCGGGCGCGCATCACCCAACGCTTTGTGCGGCTGGAAAATTCACGCTCCCTGCCGGGTGTTGGCCTGGGCCTGTCGATGGTCGAGGCCGTGGCCGTGGCGCACAAGGGCCGCCTGAGTATCGACGAAGGCCCCGGCGTCTATGGCGATCAGGGGCCGGGCCTGCGCACGGCGCTGGTCCTGCCGCCGGTGGGGTAGGTTTAGCAATGTATAGCGCTGTATATTGACGTTTTGATATACTCACATATACAAAGGTATACGCTTTTAAATTTTCGTACAGTGTGTCGGCAAAACCGTCCTGCTGAATCAGATCGAGAAAATCGCCGAAACCAACGGGCATTTCACCTCCATGATCGAGGCGCCCGAAGACAGGCGTCTGGCAGACCTCCTCTATCCGCGCATGGCTCAGGTCCTGCGCAAACTGTCCTTTGTGGCGCAGTCAAAAGCCTCGGCTCATGCGGCCCTGCGGGCTCTGAGAGGCTTTGCCTCGGTCTTCAAAATCGAAATGGGCGATGTTTCGGTCTCGGTGGAGGCGGAGCCCGGCGTTGCTGACAGTGGCAATCTGGAACTGGACTTGCCTGAACTTTTCCTGAAGATCGGCGAGGCGGCAAAGGCCGCGGGCAGAGGGTGGACCCTGCTGATCGACGAAGTCCAGTATCTGAAACTGGAAGACTATGCCGCCCTGATTGTGGCGATCCACAGAGTCAATCAGCGGAACCTCCCTATCCTGTTCTTTGGGGCGGGGCTGCCACAGGTCGCGGCGCTATCGGGAGAAGCAAAATCCTATGCCGAACGGCTTTTCGCCTATCCCTCGGTCGGGCCTCTGGACCCGCAGGCGGCGGAACGCGCCATTCGCGCCCCTATCGAAGAGGAAGGTGAAGGCATAGAACCGGCGGCGATAGACGAGATTGTGCGCAAGACGCGCGGCTATCCCTATTTTTTGCAGGAATGGGGGTATCAGGCATGGAATGCGGCGGAGCGCTCGCCCATTGATCGTCAGGATGTCGAACAGTCTTCCGAAAATGCCGTCGCGCGTCTGGATGACGGCTTCTTCAAAGTACGCTTTGATCGTCTGACCCCGGCGGAAAGAGACTATGTGTGCACCATGGCCCGACTGGGCGATGGGCCTTACCGATCAGGTGATATCGCCGATGCCATGAACCGGCAGGTGCAAAAGCTGGGGCCGATGCGGGCCAGCATCATCCGTAAAGGCATGATCTACAGCCCGTCGCATGGCGACATTGATTTCACCGTGCCGCTATTCGCTGACTATCTGCGTCGTCACTGGGTGAGGCCGCTCTGAGTTCAGCCCTTAATTCGCCTGACCGCGCCATTGGCGGTAGAAGGTCGCCCACATATAGTCCAGCACCAGATAGATGAAGATCGTGCGCACAAAGGGCAGGGTCTCGATGTCCGTAAACCGCTCGACAGCGATGGCCAGCCACAGCGCTATGATCATGACCCATCCGGCGATGAGGATTTTCTTCGGCATCAGGAGCGATTTAGCAAAGGACAAGGACGCGGTACTTTCGATAAGGGTAGAGTGTCATTCAATAATGAGACACGCTTTGTAACGTGTTAATTTGAAAATCTCGACGGTATTGGCCTTGATTTCTTATTTTTATATTATTCCTGTTTTTGTGAACTGAACGGGATGAAAGTAAAAATCGGTTAACGATCGCCTCCCGCTGTCCATGCACACGCGGCTGTATACCGTTTGCATAAAGCGAAACCCAAGGCCACCCTTGTGTCTGCGTCTCGATTCGCCTAACAGAGGGGCATGGCGGATATTCTTTTTTCCTCGCTGGTGGATCGTCTGCATCCCTGCGGGCCGGTGCTGAACGACGGCGCGGCGCTGTACGCCTATGAGGCGATTGCCGAAGTGGCCGAGGCCGAAGGCTGGCCCGACCTGCTGCAACGCGCCGGTCCGGCCCTGATGCCGGTGCTGGGGGCCTCGCCCTATCTGGCCGGGCTGATGCGGCGCGAACCGCAGCGCCTGCGCGAAACCCTGATGTCGCCGCCCGAAGCGCGGCTGAAGGCCATTCTGCTGGCCACCGAGGCGCTGGCCGATCAGGCCGATACGGTCGAAACCCTCGATGTCGATGCCGCCAAGCGCGTCCTGCGCCACCTGAAGGCCGATACCCACCTTTTGACGGCGCTGGCCGATTTGGGCGATGTGTGGAAGCTCGATCACGTCACCGCCGCCCTGACGCGCTTTGCTGACGCTGTGACCCATGCCGGGATCGCGCTGGCTGTGCGCGAAGAACGCGACCGGGGCCGCCTGATCGACTATGATATCAAGGGGGAGCGGGGCCTCATGCCGGGCCTGTTCGTGCTGGCCATGGGCAAGCACGGGGCGGGCGAACTGAACTATTCGTCGGATATCGACATCACCTTCTTTGCCGAGCTGGACGCCCTGCCGTTGAAAGAGGGCGTGGAGGCGCAGGTCTTTGTCGATCGGCTGGCGCGCCGCGTGTCGAACATCCTCAGTGAGCGCACCGGCGACGGCTACGTCTTCCGCGTCGATCTGCGCCTGCGCCCGGACCCGTCCTCCACGCCGACCGTGGTCAGCGTGCCCTTCGCCCTGAACTATTATGAGACCGTGGGGCAGAACTGGGAACGTGCGGCCTTTATCAAGGCGCGGCCCATCGCCGGGGACATGATCGAGGCCAAGGCCTTCATGCAGGCCCTATCGCCCTTCATCTGGCGGCGCAGCCTCGACTATCCGGCCATTGCCGATATTCAGTCGATTAAGCGCCAGATCCATACCTATAAGGTTGATGAACGCCTGGACCCCGCCGGCGCCAATCTCAAACTGGGTGTCGGCGGTATCCGCGAAATCGAGTTCTTCGTTCAGACGCAGCAACTGATCCTTGGCGGACGCGACCCGTCCCTGCGCTCGCGCCGCACGCTGGATGCGCTCGATGCCCTGCGCCGTGCCGGCCATCTGGCTCCGGCGGTCGCCAAGGAACTGAAACAGGCCTATGTGCGCCTGCGCGACTGGGAACACCGCGTGCAGATGATCGCCGACGAGCAGACCCACACCCTGCCCGAAGCCGAGGACGAGCGGATGCGCGTCGCCGCCATGTGCGGCTTTTCCAACCTCAGCCGCTTCGATCTGGCCGTGTCGCGCACCCTGCGTCTGGTCAATGGCCACTATGGCGAGCTGTTCTCCGATTCCGAAGACCTGTCGTCGTCCTTCGGCAGTCTGGTCTTCACCGGGGTCGAGGACGATCCCGAAACGCTGAAGACCCTGGCGCGTCTGGGCTTTGAGCACCCGGAGCAGATTTCGGCCACCATCCGCGGCTGGCACCACGGGCGTATTCCGGCGACGCGCACGCCACGCGGCCGCGAACTGTTTACGCGACTGGTGCCGCGCCTGCTGGAGGCGGTGAACGAGACGGGCGCGCCGGACATAGCCTTTACGCGCTTTGCCGTCTTCTTTTCGGGCCTCAGCGCCGGGGTGCAGATTCAGTCGCTGTTCCTCGCCAACCCCAAGCTGTTCAAGGCGATTGTCGAGATCATGGGTTTCAGCCCGCGTCTGGCGCAGCTTCTGTCGCGGCACCCGACCATTTTCGACGCCATGCTGGATGCCGGCTTCTTCGATCCGCTGGGTGAGGAACTGGATCGCCTGATCATGGCGGAGGTCGAGCGCGTGCCACCCGACCCGGAAAACGCGCTGGAAAACGTGATGAATGCGCTGCGCCGCATCTGCCGCGAGCAGCAGTTCCGCATCGGCATGCAGATTCTCAATGGCCGCCTGACGACCGAAGCGGCGGGCGCCGCCTATGCGCGTCTGGCCGATGCCTGCATCACCCATCTGTCGCCGCTGGCGCTGGAGGAGGTGCGGCGGCTGGGCGGCCATCTGTCGGGCCAGGTGGCCATTCTGGCGCTGGGCAAGCTGGGCGGGCAGGAGATGACGGCGCGCTCTGACCTCGACCTGATGACCGTCTATCTGCCCGATGATCCGTCGGAAATGTCCTCGATCAAGGGCTGGGGCGCGGAAACCTTCTTCGGTCGCTTCACGCAGCGCCTGATCGCTGCCCTGTCGGCCCCGACGCACGAAGGTACACTGTACGAAATCGACATGAAGCTGCGCCCCACCGGGGCCAAGGGGCCGGTGGCCGTGTCGCTGGCGGCCTTTGAAAACTACTACACCAAGGACGCCGATACCTGGGAGTTTCAGGCCCTGACGCGCGCCCGCGTGGTGTGGGCGACGTCCGAGGACTTTGCCGATCTGGTGCGCCTGAAGCTCGAAACCATCCTGCGCGCCACGCGGTCTGAGGCGCGCACGGCGCTGGACGTGCTCAATATGCGCGCCCTGATGGAGAAGGAGCGCCCGGCCAAGACTTTCTGGGATTTCAAGCTGGCCGTCGGCGGTCAGGTCGATTGCGAATTTGCGGCTCAGTATCTGCAACTGGTGCACGCCGCCAATGGCGGGCCGCTGCGCGTCGGCACCATTGCCGCGCTTCAGGCCATGCAGCGCGCCGGTCTGGCGAGGGCCGAAGACATCGAAGCGCTGAGCGCCGCCTGGCGTGTGCAGCAAAGTCTGGCGCAGGTGATGCGCGTATCGCTCGATGCCAATGACGACCCTTCGAAAGAACCGGAAGCGTTTCAGCGCAAGCTGGCGCGCGCCGTGCACACCCGCCGTCTCGATACGCTCGAAAAGAAGCTGAAAGACCTGCGCAAACGCGCCCGCAATGCTTTTGAGATCGTAGTCGCGCCGCGCGACGAACGCTAACGACGGATTGTGGGTTTCGCCGCGTAAAAGGCTATGACAAACGAATCGGTCAGATGGCCGCAATCGGTTGCCCAAACCCTTGTTGCGTAAAGGCCCCGCTTATGAGTAATGTGACGCCTGAGGCGAAACACCGTCGCCCACAAGAACGCGGGACAGGACAGGTCATGACCACGGGCTTTGACCCGGATGAGGCGCAGATTGCAGCCGTGGCGCGCGGAGACGCGGCCGCCACGCAATCCCTCGTGGCCCGCAAACTGCCGCGCGTCCTGTCACTGGCGCGGCGTCTGCTCAATGATGCCGCCGAGGCTGAGGACGTGGCGCAGGAGGCCCTGTTGCGCCTGTGGAAGCAGGCCCCGCTGTGGGTGCCCGGCCGGGCGCGCGTCGATACCTGGCTGCACAAGGTGGCGGTCAATCTGTGCTACGACCGGCTGCGGCGGCGGCGCGACACGATCGATCATACCGAGATCGAACTGGCCGACCCCTCGGCCAATCCGACGCGGCGGCTGGATCAGCAGCAGATGAGCCAGACGGTCGAATCCGCGCTGGCCACCCTGCCCGAGCGGCAGCGAGTGGCCATCGTCCTCTGCTACTATCAGGAATTGTCCAATATCGAAGCGGCGGCCCTGATGGAGATTTCGGTCGAGGCGCTGGAAAGCCTGCTGTCGCGCGGACGGCGGCAGCTCAAGGCGACGCTGAGCGAGGCGCGCGGCGATCTGATCGGCGGCTCAGCGTCCAGTGGTCGTCCGGTGTTAAAAGTTATTCAAGGCAACAAGATTTAGGAAAGGAGCGTTATGATGCACATTCAGATCACATCCGAACGCTTCGAAGCGATTGTCGATGCCTATGGGGCCGACCCCCAGCGCTGGCCGCAGGACGAGCGCGCCGCCGCCCTGTTGTTCATGCAGCAGCACCCGGAAGTGGCGCGTCGCGTCTTGGCCGAAGCGCGCACGCTCGATAGCTGGCTGTCGTCGGCGGATGAGGTCGAGCCTTCCGTCGCCCTGCAATGGGAGGTTCTGGCCCGCATGATGCCGGCGGGGGTCGCTGCGCGTCCGGCCCCGGTGGCGGCGCGGCCGCGTCGCCGGCGCTGGCTGGCAGGCGGTATCGGTCTGGCGGCCGCCTGTGCGGCGGGGATTATTTTCGGCGTTAATATCGGGCTGATGACCCTGTCCGAAGCGCGCGCTGAAGCGGTGCTGGCTTCGGCCAGTCTGGCCGAGGTGGATAACTGGTAATGCCTGAGACCGTTCCGTCTGCGTCCCCGAAAAAGCGGCCCACCGCCCGCACCTGGCTGGGGGTGTCGCTGGCGCTCAACGTGTTTTTGCTGGGCTCGCTGATCGGCGTGGGCGTGATTGCGTCGAAGCATTTCCGCCCCAGGCCGGACCGTGCGTCTCCGGCGCTTCTGCACATGATCGAAGGTTTGAGCCTGGCCAATCAGGAAAAGGCGCGTCAGATCCTGACCGATGCGGCGTTGGCCGGTGAAGGCGATATGGATCAGAGCCGCACCTATCGCAAATCGGCGGCGGAGCTGATGTTACAGCCCAAGCCCGACCCGGTGGCCATTCAGGCCGAAATCACCAAGGCGCGCCGGGCCGAGGCCTCGGCCAAGGACAAGATCGAAACGGCGGTCATTTCGCTGCTGATCCAGTTGCCGCCAGAAGAGCGGGCCAGGGTGGCTGAGCCCCTGATCAAGACGCCGTTCCGTGCACGGTCCAAGGCGTTGTCGGATGTGCGTAAGGCGGAAGAAAAGGCGAAAGCGGCGGCGGCTTCGGCCTCACGCTGAGCCGCGTGGCCGGTGCGCGGCGGCGCAGGTCAGCACGCTGGCGCACAGAAGCGCAATGGCAATGATTTCCGTCAGATGGGGCCAGCGGCCTTCCCACAGGAAGCCGTAGAGTAGGGCAAACAGCGTCTCGAACAGGATCATCTGCCCCATCAGCGTCCGGGGTATCAGGCCGCGGCGATCTGACCTGACGTGTCCGGGGTATCCGGCGTGTCGTCGGCGCTGGCGCCGGGGCTGGTCTGGGTCAGGGGCAGGATGACGCTGACCGTGGTGCCCTGACCGACGGTGGAATCGACCTCCAGACGGCCCGAATGCATCTCGATCAGCGACTTGGTGAGGGCGAGGCCGAGGCCGGTGCCTTCCTTGGTGCGCGAGAATTGGTTTTCGATCTGCTCGAACGGACGGGCCAGACGCTCCATGTCCTTCGGGGCGATGCCGATGCCGGTGTCGGCGACGTAGAGGTGCATGAAGCTGTCGGTCGGGACCGCCGACACGGTGATGGTGCCGCCCGACGGCGTGAACTTGATGGCGTTGGTCAGGATGTTGAGCAGTATCTGTTTCAGGGCGCGATAATCGGCTTGAATATCGGGCAGTTGCGGCAGGTGCACGCGCATCTTGAGCCCCGCCTTTTCCGCCCGCTGCCGCACCAGGCGCAGCGTATCGTCCACCACCTCTTCGACCGAGACGGGCTCAAAGCGCAGCGTCATCTTGCCCGCCTCGATCTTCGACATGTCGAGAATGTCGTTGATCAGTGCCAGCAGGTGCTGACCGGAGCTGAGGATATCGCCCGCATATTCCTTGTAGCGCGCGTGGCCCAAAGGCCCGAACATTTCGCCCGCCATGATCTCGGAGAAGCCGTTGATGGCGTTCAGCGGCGTGCGCAGTTCGTGGCTCATATTGGCCAGGAATTCCGATTTGGCGTGATTGGCCTGTTCAGCGCGAATTTTGGCCATTTCGTACTTTTTGGCGAGGTCGGTCTGGATGCGGCGGCTTTGTTCCAGCTTATCGACCATGGCCTGAAGCTGTTCCTCGTTGCGCCGGCTCATCTCCTCCTGAATCTTGATGGCGGTGATGTCAGCCCCGGTGACGACCGTGCCGCCTTCCAGCGTCCGGCTCTCGGAAATCTGTATCCAGCGCCCGTCGTTCAGTTCGGCTTCCACCACGCCTTCGCGGCCGTCGATCACCGGCTCCTGACGGCGGATGGCGATGGCCATGACCTTTTCGATCAGTTCGCGCGACGTGCCCGCCTTGAGGAAGCGCGGGTCGATGCTGAAGGTGCGGCCAAACACGGCATTCCACATGACCAGCCGGCCGCGACGATCCCACAGGACGAAGGCGTCCGACACCGAATTGATGGCCCCGGTCAGGCGCGCTTCGGCACGTTGGGCGCGGGACTGCGCCGCGCGCTCCTCGGTGACATCCAGTGCCACCCCTGACAGGCGGCTGAAGCCGGACAGATCGCGCGGACCCGTCGCCTGACCCCGCGCATCGACCCAGATCGAGCGGCCATTGTCACCCGGCACCCGGAAAGACACGTCCAGCGCGCCGTGGCCGCGCGCGTTAAGCAGGGCCTTGCGCACCGCTTCCCGGTGTTCGGGAGCGATGCGCAGCAGGACTTCGTTGGTCGTCGCCACGCCGCTGCCGCCCCAGCCGAACATGACGCCGGTGACTTCGGACATGAAGACCTGATCGCTTTCGAGGTCCCATTCCCAGATGCCGCAGCGCGCCGCTTCGACGGCCAGCCTATAGCGGGTCTCCTTGGCCTCATACTGACGCGCGGTTTCGGAATTGCGGCGGCTTTGCACGATCAGAAGCATTCCGAACAGCGCGCCAATGATCAGCGGCCCGATAAACAGCGTCGCCGTCGCCAGCCAGTTGCTTGTTGCTGCGGCGTTCGACGGCTCGACATAGAGCGTGGTCAGGCCATTTTCGCCTTCGCGCACGGCGGCGATGCGGACAAAGCCCTTTTCTTCCAGCGTGCCTTCGCTGATGCGGGCGCTGTTGGCATTGTCGCGGATCTGTTCCGGTGTGACGGTCAGGGCCTTGCGGATATTCTGTCCGGTCAGCCGCTCGTCCGTGGCGCTGAGGATGTCGCCAACGGCATTGATCAGCACAATCTGGTTGTCGCGCGTGTTTTCCGCGTCGCGCAGCGGATTGTTGAGGCGTGCGACGGCGCGCACGCGACCGGGAGCGGGCGTGCGCACCAGATAGGCACGCGCGGTGCGCGTCAGGCGCGACCCAAGCGCCAGAGCCGCAAACCCCTTGTCTTCGGCCCTGGCTGCCTCGCTCAGCAGGCTGTTCTCGTCCTGACCGGCGCGGGCGATGATGCGCCCTTCGGCATCAATGAGGGCCAGCGAGGCCACGGCACCGCCCGAGGCTTCAAGCGCCTTTTGCACCGCATTTTGGGCTGCCCCCGGCTGAGTCTGATAGGCCGATAGCGCTCCGTCCATCGCGACGCGGGCGACGGACACGGCCTTGTCGGCCCTAAGCGCGTTCAGCCGGGCTTGCCCATAGGCAGCGGCATCGCGCGTCGCCTGACCGGACGAGAAGTCGTTTTGCAAACGCGCCGAAGAAATGGCCGCAAACAGCATCAGACCCAGCGCCAGGCTGAGCCCGCCAATACGCATCCACAGGGGCATACGCGGGCTGACCTGCGTCAGCAAGCTGGATTTGAGCGATCCGCCACCCTGGGTCCCACCCAGCCGGACGCGCGGGCCGTCTGGGGCTCCGCTGCGGCTGGGCTGGGGCGAGAAAAGCTTCATGCGCGTCAGGATATCCGGGAAGGGGAGGACAGGCGGCGACCGGATTTGATTCGGGTACAACTGAAAGGGTAAACGTCGCGTTAACCCTTTGTCGAGAGTCTTGCGGTCGTTAAAAAGGGGACGGCCTCACTGCGCTGTGGGCAAAAAAACCTCCGCCTCAATCCGCCTTGGCCGCTGCGTTCTCGTCCGCAGCCGGTGCAGCCTCCTTGACCGGCGGCTTGTGATCCTCGCTCCAGCCCTCGCGGCGTTCCTTACCCTGATATTTGGAGTCCTGACGGCGGCGGCGGTCGGGGCCGAAATAGCTGGCGGTCTTGATGAAGGGGCGCGGCTTGTCAATAACGGCGGCCACCTTGCGGTACAGTTCCAGCGCGGTTACCGGTTTGGCGCAGAATTCGTTGACCCCGGCATCGCGCGCGGCGGTAACGCGTGAGCGTTCCGAATGCGCCGTCAGCATGATGATGGGCACGTAGCGATTGGGGCTGTCCGACGAATTGCGCACCATGTGCACAAATTCGACGCCATCAAGCACTTCCATCATGAAATCGACGATGACGATGTCGATGGCGTCGTTGCGCAGGCGCTGAAACGCATCGCCGGCGTCGCGCGCCTCAAATACATGAGTGGCACCGAACCCGCGCAAAATCGTTTTCACAATGTGGATCATGTGGGTGTTGTCATCCACCACCATGAACCGCACGCGCTCAAGTCCCGCCACCTTTGACTCCCTTACGCACATACCAGAGCGGAGGCCGTTGCGGGCGGCCTCTGGGAAGAGTTTTAAACGTTAAAGTTTGTCAACAGGTTAAGCGAACGGCAATCTTCCAACTGGGGCTTGTGACGGCCCCCCTTACCCCGCCAGCGCCTTTCCGGCCAGTTCGCCGACGTTTTTCGACAGGCCCTCGGTGGCGACAATCCGCTCCAGCGCCGCGTGCATCAGGCCCCGGTGCGGTTCGGCATAGCGTTTGAACCCGCCGAAGGCTTCGATCAGGCGCGCCGCCGTCATCGGGTTGAAGCGGTCCACGCTGAGGATTTCGTCAGCGATAAAGGCGTAGCCTTCGCCGGATATGTCGTGGAAAATGGCCGGATTATTGGCAGCAAAGGCCTGCGCCACCGACCGCCAGCGGTTGGGCACCTTACGGTCAAAATCCGGATGCGTGACAAGGGAACGCACGCGCGTCAGGGTTTCGGGATGGGCACAGGCGGCCTGCACCGCGAACCATTTGTCGAGCACCAGCGGCTCGGACTTAAAGCGCGCATAGAAGTCGTCGAGCGCGTCCTGATAGGCGGGGCCGTGGACCTGCGACAGGGCCGACAGACCGGCCATCTGATCGGTCATATTGCTGGCGTCACGGTAGTGTTTTTCGGCGAGAGCGGTCGCCGCAGGGGCATCGGCAGCAACGATAAGGTCAAGCAGGGCGTTGCGCAGGGCGCGGCGGCCCGCCGAAGCGGCGTCGGGGCTGAAGGTCGGTTCGACGGGCAGGGCCGCATAGAGGGCTTCGGCATCCGCTTTCAACGCGGCCGCCAGTTCGGCCTTGAAGGCCTTGCGCCGCGCATGGATGAAGGCCGGATCGACCGGCGTCAGGCTCTGGGCCAGGTCCATCTCGGTCGGCAGGCCGCTGATCAGCGCCTTGAACGCCGCATCCAGCGTCGGATCGGTCAGGGTGGCGCGCAGGGCTTCGGCATAGGCGGCGGCCGCGCCTTGCGGGTCGAGGATCAGGGCCTTGGCGAGGCTCTGGGCCGCTTCCCAGCGGTTGAATGGGTCCGGATCACCGCGGAAGCGGGCAAAACGGTGTGCCTCAGGCTCGTCCAGCGTCAGCTTGACCGGGGCGGAGAACCCCCGCAGGGCCGAGATCACCGGCGTTTGCGTCACTGCTTCGAGCACCCATTGCGCCTGTCCCTCGGTTAACAGGAACAGGGCCTCGGTCACGCTTTCGCCCGCGAGGACAAAATTCAACGGCGCACCGGCCTCGGACAGCAGGCCCAGCCGCACCGGGATCGGCACCGGGGCCTTGTGCGCCTGTGACGGAGTAGGGGGCGTTATCTGCACCACATTGAGGGTTAGTCGCTGCGCCGCTGCGTCATAGGTGGCTTTGAGGCTGAGCGTCGGCGTGCCGGCCTGCACGTACCATTTCAGCCAGGGCGAAAAGTCCTGCCCCGTGACGGCTTCGAAGCTTCTCAGGAAGTCTTCCAGCGTCGCCGCGGTGCCGTCATTCGTATCGAAATAGTGGTCAAGCGCGCGCCGATAGGTGTCCGCCCCCACGACCGTCTTCAACATGCCGACGATTTCCGCCCCCTTCTCATAGATGGTGGCGGTGTAGAAGTTGTCGATCTTCAGATAGGCGGCCGGGCGCACCGGGTGGGCCAGCGGCCCGGCGTCTTCCGGAAACTGCCGCGCGCGCAGCATCTTCACGTCCTTGATGCGCTGTACCGCGTGGCCGCGCTGATCGCCGGAGAAGCTCTGATCGCGGAAGACGGTCAGGCCTTCCTTGAGGCACAACTGGAACCAGTCACGACAGGTGACGCGGTTGCCGGACCAGTTGTGGAAATATTCGTGCGCCACGACGCTTTCGATGCGCTCATAGTCGAGATCGGTGGCCGTTTGCGCATCGGCCAGCAGAAGCGAGGCGTTGAAGATGTTGAGCCCCTTGTTCTCCATCGCCCCGAAATTGAAATCGCGCACGGCGACGATCATGAACAGGTCGAGGTCGTATTCGCGGCCATAGGTCTCTTCGTCCCACCGCATCGAGCGCTTCAGCGCGTCCATGGCGTAGGCGGCGCGCGCGCTCATGCCCGGATCGACGAAGATTTTCAGCGCCACCGTGCGGCCCGACATCGTGACGAAGTGGTCTTCGAGCACGTCCAGTTCGCCGGCGACCAGCGCAAACAGATAGGCCGGCTTGGGGAAGGGGTCTTCCCATACGGCGTAATGGGTGTCTGCGTCTTCGCCGCTGTCGATCAGATTACCGTTGGACAGAAGGCGCGGGAAACCGGCCTTCGGCGCGCGCAAACGCACCGTATATTTCGACAGCACGTCCGGGCGATCAGGGAAATAGACGATCTTGCGAAAGCCTTCGGCCTCGCACTGCGTGCAGTACCGGCCGGAGGACATGTAGAGCCCTTCCAGCGTCTTGTTCTCCTGCGGATTGATCTCGACCTCGACCTCCAGCGTGAAGCGGTCGGGCACGCCGGGGAGGGTCAGACATTCCGGCGACAGCGCGTAGGCCTCGGGCGTCAGCTCAACGCCATCCAGCCGCAGCGCTTTGAGGGTCAGCCGCTCACCCAGCAGGACCAGCGGCGCGTCGGCGGCGCCGCGTCGTTCGATGCGATAGGTCGCCCGCACCCGCGTCTGCGTCGGGTGTAGATCAAACGCCAACTGCGTTTCAGCTATGGCAAAATCCGGCACGCGGTAATCGGTCAGACGGATGGGGCGGGCGATATCGGTACGGTACATACGCGCGGCGTCTCGCAAAGCAAACAGGTCGGCAACAGAGTAGCTGCCCATCTTTGCATAGTCTTGCAAAAATCCAATTCTGCCCTACCCAATTTTCGGTAGGCAACCGATTGGGATTTTCATTCCGCGGCGGTGGCGCTGATTTCCGGTTCCGGTTGAGGCTCCATCGGTCGCATCTGGGCGTCGGGCGGCGGTGTTTCGATCACGCGGCGCAGTTGCTCAAAGCGGCGTGCGATGCGCAGCAGGGGCTCCGGCAGGGTCGGGGTGTCGTCGCCTTTCACATAGTCGCTCAGTTCGCGGGCCAGATTGAAAAAGCGCGGGGCCGCCGTAATCAGGCGCGCCTGCATTTCGATCAATGCCGGATCGCGGTCGTATTCGGCCCCCGGCACGCGCCAGCCGCCCCAGTCATTGGGGTCGGTGACGACCACCGGATAGGTGCCCGGATAGGGATGGTGGGCGCAATCTTCGACGGCCTGCACACGGTTGCGCGCTCGCATCAGCCGCCACGGCGTCTTCCCCGGCGCTTCGCCCGGTGCCGCCTCGATCTCGGTTTCCGCCGTCAGTTCCTCGGCGCGGAAATCGCGCCCCAGACCGCAGTCATAGGTGACGCGGATCGGTTCCTCAAAACCCGCGACCCACACCGGCTTTACCTGTTCGATCATGGCCCAGGTGCCGACGGGCTCGACATAAACACGTTGATTTCGATGGAAAACAGCCTTGGCCATCTTAGTTCCTTTGACGCAAACTGTACGCGGGTGATTTGTCACATGGCGCGAAGGCGTGGCGGGTGTTAACCGCTCAGGCGCCAGACCCGACCCTAACGCACAGGCTTTAGCATTTGGTGAGGGAGTGCGGTTAAGACGTGTTAAGAGTTAGCTATGACCGATCCGACCTTTGCCCCCGCTGACCTGCGCCATCTGGTCGAACGCTTCTATGAGCGGGCGCGCCGGGATACCCTGCTGGGGCCGGTGTTTGAAGCCGCCGTTGACGACTGGCCGCCGCATTTCGACATGCTGACCGCCTTCTGGAGCATGGTGATGAACGGCCCGCGCCCGGACATGCCGGTCTTCAAGGGGCGGCCCCTGCCCAAACATCTGGCCCTGCCGCTGAAACGGCAGCATTTTGACCGCTGGCTCGACCTGTGGGCCGAAACGACGGCTGAGGTGTTTGACGCCCCGCGCGCTGAGGCGCTGCGTGAAAAGGCCTGGCGCATCGGTCAGTCGTTTCAGGCGGCGCAGGCCATGAACGAAATGTTGCGCTGAGTGTTACCGCTATCTTCGGATACGGTATATGTTTCAAACTAAACGGCTTTTTCCTTAATCTTGTCAGACATTTAATTTTCTTGTCGCAGGGGCGCCGGGCAAGCGTTTGTAATTATTCGTCATATTATCGCGGTGCAAAAATCTGCGCCCAAACCCTCTTGCGGCGCACAAATTTTGCGCTAGGGTGGAGAAATTCCTGCCTGAGGTCTGCCGTCTGCGGCAGGTTTTGTGTGTCCTCAGCCTTGCCTGCCCTGAGCCGATGCTAGCCCGCCCGCTCAGACCCGCCCGGTTCCCGCACACGCCTCAGGCTGCACCGATAGACTTAAAAAAAGAGGCCCGCCGATGACCGACGCTATGATCGATCACGTCAAGCAGAACACCGCCATGCTGGAGGGGTTTCTGACTGACGCCGTCAACAGTTTCGGGCGCGGCAGTGTGTTGTCGAAGATCGAGGCGCTGCGCGCCGACAATGCCGATGTCGATGATTTAAGCGAATCCGAGGCCGCCCACGCGGCGCGCGTCCTGACCTGCCTGTCCACCCTGACCGTCCTGTCCGAGGACGTGGCCAATCTCAAGCGCGTCGAGACCTTTCCAGGGACGCAGGAGGCGATCACTCTGGCCAATGCCGTGCAGCAGGCGCGCGCCAAGGGCCATTCGCAGGCCGAGATCGAAGAGACTCTGAACGGCATTCTGGCCTCGCCGGTGTTTACGGCGCACCCGACCGAAATGCGTCGCGCCTCGGTGGTGGAGCGCGAATACGACATCACGCAATTCCTGTCGTCCTATGAGCGCACGACCCGCGCCTCGGAGCGCAAGGCGCTGGAAGAGGACCTGTTCCGCGCCGTGGCTCTGCTGTTCAATACGCGCCTCAACCGCCCCGAACGCATCACGGTCGCCGATGAGATTCAGAACTCGCTGGGGGCTGTGCGTCGTGCCATCCTGCCGGCGCTGGTTGAGCTTTATGGCGACTGGAACCGCGAGATCGAGCTGGAAGGCGAACTGCCCAACGTGCTGAAACTCGGCTCGTGGATCGGCGGCGACCGCGACGGCCACCCGCACGTCGATGACACCACGATGAACTACGCCTTCCACAATCAGGCGAAGCTGGTGCTCGACTTCTATTTCCAGCAACTCGACAAGCTCGATATTGAACTGACCCTGTCCGAAGAACTGGCGCCGGTCACCGATGCGCTGCTGGAGCTGGCGCGCAAATCGTCCGACACCAATGTGCACCGCGTCGATGAGCCCTATCGCCGCGCCATCACCTTTATCAAGACGCGGCTGGCCTCGACCTGGCAGGCCATTCTCAAACTGCCGCACCCGCTGGCTTCGCCGCTGGCCGGGGCCTATGAGACGTCGGAAAACTTTGTGCGCGACCTGCTGATCATCCGCGATTCGCTGATTGAATATGGCGGAAAGCGGCTGGTGGGACGGACGCTGAAAAGCACCATCCAGATCGCGCGCTCGTGCGGCTTCCACCTGTTGTCGCTCGACATGCGGCAAAACTCCGCCGTGCATGAGCGCGTGATTGCCGAACTGTTCGCGCAGTCGTCGGAACTGCTCGACTACAGCTCGCTGTCGGAAAACGAGCGCGTGTCGGCGCTGATGGCGGAACTGACCAATGACCGCCTGCTGCGCTGGCCCTTCGCCAAATATTCCGATGAGACGCGCCGCGAACTGCGCATTATCGACGCGGCGGCCGAAGTGATCCGCACCTTCGGGCCGGACGCCATCGGGGCCTATGTGGTGTCGATGGCCAAGTCGGTGTCGGACATCCTTGAGCCGCTGGTGCTGCTGAAACAGGCCGGTCTGGTCTATGGTGGGCCGTCGCCGCACACCATGATCCGCGTGTCGCCTTTGTTTGAAACCATCGAAGACCTTGAGGCCGCGCCCGACATCATGAAGCGCTGGCTGGGTCTGCCCGCCATGCGCTCGCTGATGGGGCGTCCGGCGGTGCAGGAGGTCATGCTCGGCTATTCCGACTCCAACAAGGACGGCGGCTATACAGCCTCGCGCTGGAGCCTGCACAAGGCCTCATCGGCCATCAAGGCCGTGTGCAATCAGAAGGGCGTGGCGCTGCGCCTCTTCCACGGTCGTGGCGGTTCGGTCGGTCGCGGCGGCGGCCCGTCCTTCAACGCCATCATGGCGCAGCCCGAAGGCACGGTCGGCGGTCAGATCCGCGTGACCGAACAGGGCGAAATGATCGCGCGCAAGTTCGGCAATCAGACAACGGCGGGCAAGACGCTCGATTCCTTCGCGGCGGCGGTCTTCCTCGCCTCGCTGCCGGTCAAGGAGCGCGATGCCCACCACATCAAGGAATCCGAGGCCGAAGCCAAGTATGGCCCGCTGATGGATAAGCTGTGCAAGGCCTCATTCGACGCCTATCGCGCCCTGGTCTATGACGACCCGCACTTCCTCGACTTCTTCCGCTCGGTGACGCCGATTTCGGAGATTTCCGACCTCAAGATCGGTTCGCGCCCGGCCTCGCGCACCAAGTCGGGCAAGATCGAGGACCTGCGCGCCATTCCGTGGGTCTTTTCGTGGTCGCAGTCGCGCATGGTCCTGCCGGGCTTCTACGGCTTCAACGCTGCGGTCAAGGCGCTGGGGGTCGATGACCAGACCCTGATCGACATGTGCAACGAATGGGACTTCTTCGAGGTCTTCCTGGCCAATATGGAGATGGCACTGGCCAAGTCGGACATGGAAATGGCGGCGCTCTACGCCGGCATGGCCTCCGATCCGGTCGAGGCGCAACGCATCTTCGCCATCATCCGTCAGGAGCACGAGGAGATGACGGCGCTGGCCAAACGCATCCGCAAGGCGGGCACGCTTCTGTCCACCCATGAACAGTTGCGCGGCTCCATTGAACGCTCGCACGCCCTGCTTCAGACGCTCAACCGCATGCAGGTCAAGCTGTTGAAAAAGCGCCGCGAAGGCAACAAGCACAAGTTAGTCAAGCTGGCTATGCAACTGACCGTCAACGGCATCGCCTCGGCCCTGCGCAATACGGGGTAGGGTATAACAGCCTCCGCACCACGATAATACCAATTTAATACCTTGAGGCGCGGCCCCGGCCCCTATATATAGTTTATGAAAGCACAATTCCCGGCTTGACCCGCAGGCGGACGCGCGTTATGACAGCGCTGTCAAAATTTTTTGACGCGCTGTGACGTTTGCGTAATAAGCCGCCTGCTAAAAAGGCCCGACGTCACCTCGCCAAGACCCAGGAACCCTATCGTGAGCTTATCGACTTCTTCTGCGAATCGTAAACCCGTCTTCGTCCTCGTCGGCGGCACCGGTGATCTGGCGCTGCGCATGTTGTGGCCGTCTCTGGCCATGCTGGATCAGGACGGCTTTCTGGATAAGGACCTGCGCATCATTTCTGTGGCGCGTGAGGCGGTGGACCGCCCGGCCTTCCTTGAGCGCGTCAGCGCCGCCGTACAAAAGCGCATCGGGGCCAATCTCGAAGCGACGACGCTCGATCAGTTCCTGCCGCGCCTTAGCCACATCGCGCTCGATGCCTCCGATCCGCAGTGGGGCGCCAAGCTGAAGGCCGAACTGGGTGAGCCTGAGGCGCTTGAGGTCGTCTATTTCCTCTCTGTGTCGCCGTCGCTGTTTAAGCCGATCTGCGAACATCTGGAAAGCGCCGGCCTGAGCAAGGCCCCCAACCGCGTCATCATTGAAAAGCCGCTGGGGCGTGATCTGGCCTCATCGAAGGTGATCAACGATTCGGTCGCCCACGCCTTTGACGAAGCGCGCACCTTCCGCATCGACCACTATCTCGGCAAGGAGACGGTGCAGAACCTGCTGGCCCTGCGCTTTGCCAATACGGTGTTTGAACCGCTGTGGAACGCGCAGTCGATCGACCATGTTCAGGTCACCGTTTCCGAAACCGTCGGCACGGGCGATCGTCTGGGCTATTACGACGATTACGGCGCGCTGCGCGACATGGTGCAGAACCATCTGTTGCAACTGGTCTGCCTGCTGGCCATGGAGCCGCCGTCGAACTTCAACGCCGATGCGCTGCGCGACGAAAAGGTCAAGGTGCTGCGGTCGCTGAAACCGATCACGGCAGATAATGTGCGCGATGTGACGGCGCGCGGTCAGTACGGTCCGGGCTTTGCCGAAGGCAAGCAGGTGGCGGGTTATGAGGCCGAAAAGGGCTCGCCCTCCAACACCGAAACCTATGTCGCCATCAAGGCCGAAATCGCCAACTGGCGCTGGGCCGGCACGCCCTTCTACCTGCGCACGGGCAAGACCCTGCCGTCGCGCACCACCGAGGTGGTGATCCAGTTCCGCCCCGTGCCGCATTCGATCTTCGGCTCGGCGGCGCAGCCCAACCGTCTGGTCATCCGCCTGCAACCGGACGAAGACATCAAGCTGACGGTCATGAACAAGGCACCGGGTCTTAGCGCTGATGGTATGCAGCTTCAGCCGCTCGACCTGTCGCTGTCGCTGTCCAATGCCTTTGATGGCAATGGTGATAAGCCGCCGCGCCGTCGCATCGCCTATGAACGCCTGATCCTCGATGCGCTGAACGGCAACAACGCCGCCTTCGTGCGCCGCGATGAGGTCGAAGCCGCCTGGGCGTGGGTCGATGGTATTTCGGCGGCGTGGGCCGAAGCCTATCCCAAGCCGCAAATCTACCCCGCCGGGACCAATGGTCCGATGAGCGCCTATATGCTGCTCGACCGCGACCATCGGGTGTGGAATGACTGAGGCCCTGGGCATTCACCGCCTGCGCAGCTTCGACAGCGCGGCCGAGGCTGAAACCGCCGTGCTGGCGGCCATTGCCGAGTCCCTGTCAGCCGCCATTGCCGAGCGCGGTCAGGCCCTGTGGATCGGGGCCGGGGGCGGCACGCCGAAGCCCGTCTATCAGCAGCTCGATACGCTGGACCTGCCGTGGGACAAGGTGACCCTGTCTCAGGTCGATGAGCGCTTTGTGCCGGTCGATGATGCGGCCTCCAACACGAAGATGATGGCCGAGGCCGCTGCCCCGGTGATCGCCAAAGGGATGCGCTTTGACACCCTGATCCGTGATCTCAGCGACGCGGGCCTGTGTGCGCAACAGGCCGAGGCCCTGCTGCGCGGCTTTAATGACGGTGACGCGCCGGAATTCGACCTGACCCTGCTGGGCATGGGGCCGGACAAGCACTACGCCTCTATCTTCCCCGGCCACGCGCTCAATGCCACGGTCTATGACACGGACGCACTGGTCCTGCCGGTCGTCCCGGCCAGCGGCGGCGCAGAGCCGAGACTGCCGCGCATCACATTGACCGTGAAGGCCCTCAACCGCTCGCGCCGGATCGTGCTATATATCACCGGTCAGGAAAAGCGCGACGCGCTCATGGCCGCCATCGCCGATCCCAACCCCGACACCGCGCCCATCGGTGCCTTCCTCGCCCAATGCCCCGTGCCCGTTGACATCGTCTGGTGTCCGTAACGGCCGGCCTTCAACAGCGAAAAGATAACATGACCACCGAGCTTCATCCCGTTCTCAAGTCCGTCACCGACCGCATCATCGCGCGCTCCAAGGCCACGCGCGCCGAATATCTGGCCCGCGTCGAGCGTTACAAGTCGCGTGAGCCGCGCCGCAAGAAGCTGTCCTGCGCCAACTACGCCCACGTCGCCGCCCCGATGACTGAGGCCGACAAGCTGGCTCTGGCGCTCGATAAGGTGCCCAATATCGGCGTGGTCACCGCCTATAACGACATGCTGTCGGCGCACGCCCCCTATTACCGCTATCCGGAAAAGATATTGGACTATGCCCGCCATGTGGGCGCGACGTCTCAGGTGGCGGGTGGCGTCCCCGCCATGTGCGACGGCGTCACGCAAGGCAAGCCGGGCATGGAGCTGAGCCTGTTTTCGCGCGACGTCATCGCCATGGGCACGGCCATCGCGCTCAGCCACGATGCCTTTGATTCCGCCCTGATGCTCGGTATCTGCGACAAGATCGTGCCGGGTCTGGTCATGGGGGCGCTGGCCTTCGGGCACCTGCCGGTGATCTTCGTGCCGTCGGGCCCCATGCCGTCGGGCCTGCCCAATCCGGAAAAAGCCAAGATTCGCACCGCCTATGCCAAGGGCGAGGTCGGGCGCGACGCGCTTCTGGCCGCCGAAATGGCCTCCTACCATTCCGAAGGCACCTGCACCTTCTACGGCACGGCCAATTCCAACCAGATGCTGATGGAAATCATGGGTCTGCACGTGCCGGGCGCGGCCTTCGTGCCGCCGCGCGGCGAACTGCGTGACGCCCTGACCCGCGCCGCAGTCGAGCGCGCGGCGAAGGCTTCGGCGCTGAGCGATGCGCCGGCCTATATGGCCGATGTGATTGATGAACGCGCCATCGTCAACGGCGTGGTCGGGCTTCTGGCCACCGGCGGCTCCACCAATCACGCCCTGCACCTGCCGGCCATGGCGCGCGCGGCGGGGATCATCCTGAAACCCGAAGACATGAACGACCTGTCGGGCGTCGTGCCGCTTTTGGCGCGCGTCTATCCCAATGGCTCGGCCGATGTGAACCACTTCCACGCGGCGGGCGGTATCGGCTTTGTGATCAAGGAACTTTTGTCGGCCGGTCTGCTGCACGCCGATGTCAATACGGTCTGGGGGCCGGGTCTGGCCGCCTATGGCAAGGAACCGAGTTTACGCGATGGGCAACTGGTGTGGGTCGATGCGCCCGCCGAATCGCTCGACCTCGACATCCTGCGCCCGGTAACCAACCCGTTCTCGCCCGAAGGCGGATTGCGTGAGCTGCGCGGCAATCTGGGCGTGGCGGTGACCAAGATTTCGGCGGTCAAGCCGGAACACCGCGTCGTCGAAGGCCCGTGTGCCGTTTTTGACGATCAGGACGATTTTTTGAAGGCCTTCAAGGAAAATAGGCTCCCGGAAGGCGATTTTATTTGCGTTGTGCGCTTCCAGGGGCCAAAAGCCAACGGTATGCCTGAGCTGCACAGCCTGACTCCCTCCCTGTCGGCCATGCTGGATCAGGGCCGCAAGGTGGCCCTTGTCTCGGATGGACGCATGTCGGGGGCCAGTGGTAAGGTGGCTTCGGCCATCCATTTGACCCCAGAAGCCGTTGACGGCGGACCGATCTCAAAACTACGGTCAGGGGACATTGTGCGCGTGGACTGTGAAAACGGGAACCTGAGCTTCATAGGTGATGAAGCGCAATTGATGGCGCGGGAAAGCGCGCCCCGACCGGCGGATGCCGACGGTCTGGGGCGTGAACTGTTCGCGCCGTTCAGGCGTCTGGTCGGCGAAGCCGTCTCAGGCGGCTCCGTTTTCTGGTAAGGTATTATGACGGCGCTTTTCGATAATCAGACCACCTTTTCTGCTTCGTCACAGGTGTTCAGGGGCCTTGTCGGTGATATCGGCGGGACCAATGCGCGCTTTGCCATTGCCGAACGGGGCGGGGGGCAGACGAAGCTGACCGAGTTCAAGAGCTTCCATACGGATGGCTATAAGGACCTCTACGCCGTCATCGACGACTATTTCGGTGGTCTGAGCGGGCGTCCGGACCTCGATTTTTCGGTCATCGCCGTGGCCGGGCCGGTCAACGACGGGGCCATCAAGTTCACCAATCTCGACTGGCTGGTGACGGAAACCGAGTTGGCGCACCACACCTCGGCGCGCAAGGTGCGCCTGATCAACGACTATGCCGGTCTGGCCTATGCGCTGCCGCATCTTCAGGACGAAGACACCCGCCGCATCGGGCCGCTGCGCGAAGGCAAGGGCAATGTGCACGCCGTCATGGGCGCGGGCACGGGCTTCGGCGCTTCGGTGCTGGTGGGTGGGCCCTACGGACCCTATTGCCTTTCGACCGAAAGCGGCCACGCCTCCTGGGCCCCGGTCAATGATTTCGAGCGCGAACTCCACCGCTTCCTGTCGAAAAAGCACGGGCGCGTGACCATTGAAATGGTGCTGTCCGGCCCCGGTCTGGTCAATCTCTACAAGGCCGTGACCAATGTGCGCGGCGAACCGACGCTGGAGCTGACGCCCGCGCAGATCACGCATCTGGATGGTCCGGACGCACAGGGCTCGCGCTACACGGTTGAAACCTTCCTTGATATTCTGGCCTCGGTGGCGGGCGACCTCAGCCTGTGCCACGGCGCAACGGCGGGCCTGTTTATTGCTGGGGGTATCGCGCCGAAGCTGGCCAAATATATCGACGAAGCGCGCTTCCGCGCCCGTATGGAGGCCAAGGCCCCGCTGGTCTCCTATGTCGAAGCCATTCCGTCGCGCATCATCACCCATGAATGCGCGGCCCTGATCGGGGCGGCCAACGCCTTGACGGACGCCGAAATAATCGCTTAGTGCGCCTGAACAAGCTCTCTGCGCCGCCGGGGAGTGCATGACAATAAGGATACGCCATGACCAAGCCGCTCGACGTTCACACCATCATGACCACGGGGCCCGTCCTGCCGGTGATGGTCATTCCGGATATCGAGATGGCCTTGCCTCTGGCCGACGCCCTGATGGCCGGTGGCATCAAGGTGCTGGAAATCACCCTGCGCACCGATTGCGCGCTGGACGCCATCAAGCTGATCGCCAAAGAGCGCCCGGACGCTATTGTCGGCGCAGGCACGCTGCTGACGCCCAAGGACGCCGAAAAGGCCGCTGAGGCCGGGGCCAAGTTCGGCGTGTCGCCGGGTCTGACCAAGACTCTGGCCAAGCAGGATTCGCTGCCTCTGCTGCCGGGCGTTTCGACGGCCTCCGAAGTGATGAAGGCGCTGGAATGGGGCTTTGAGCGCCTGAAATTCTTCCCGGCCGTCCCGGCGGGCGGTGTGCCCATGCTGAAAGGCATCGGCGGCCCGCTGCCGCAGGTCAAGTTCTGCCCGACGGGCGGTATCGGCCTCAACAACGCCGCCGATTTTCTGGCGCTGGATAACGTCCTGTGCGTTGGCGGCTCTTGGGTGGCCCCGGAAAAGGCGATGAAGGAAGGCCAGTGGGGCGAAATTTCCAAACTGGCTGCCGAAGCCGTGCAAAAGTTTGCGGGCTGAGGTCCCGGCTTCGGACCAGCGCCAAGGCGGGTCCGGGTTGAGTTACCGCTACCATAGAGTTTTTGCGGCGCAGCGTCCTTGACAACGGGGCCTGCGCCGTTCTTCTTTGGTCTGACCAAATAAACACAAAAAGGGAATCCGGGGATTGGCCGCTCAGAATATATGTCGCATCGCAGGGATGGGGGCATGAGAACGCCCAGAGACCGCGGTGTGCCGGGGGCCGGCGGCACCTCGACCATCAATGATGTGGCGCGACTGGCGGGGGTGTCGATCAAGACCGTCTCGCGCGTCATGAATAACGAGCCCAATGTGCGCTCCGAAACGCGCGATAAGGTTCAGGAAGCCGCCACGCTTCTGCACTATCGCCCGAACCTGCTGGCCCGCTCGCTGGCCGGATCGCGCAGCTTTCTGATCGGCCTGTTCTACGACAACCCGAACGCGGCTTATATCACCGACATGCAGCGCGGCGTCATCACGCGGGCGCGCGAGCAGGGCTATCACCTGCTGATCGAACCTCAGGACAGTCACGCGCCTGATCTGGTGTCAAAGATTTCCAGCTTGCTGGCCACCATTCGTCTCGATGGGGTCATTCTGACGCCGCCCCTGTGCGATATGGCGGTGGTGCTGCACGCCATTGAGGCGGTAGGCGTGCCCTATGTGCGCGTATCGCCCTTCCTCAATCCCGGCCGCTCGCCCTGCGTGCGCATGGATGAGACCCAGGCCGCCTATGAGATGACGCGCCACCTGATTTCTATGGGCCACAAGGATATCGGTTTTATCCGCGGCCACCCGGAACACGGCGGCAGCCATCAGCGTTATGAGGGCTTTGTGCGGGCCCTGCGCGAAAGCCAGATCGAGCCGCGCCCGGAATGGGTCAAGCAGGGCTACTTCTCCTACGAATCCGGTGTCGAGGCCGGGCGCGCCCTGTTTGCCGAAAAGACGCGCCCGACGGCGGTGTTTTCGTCCAACGACTATATGGCGTTCGGGGTGATGGCCTCGGCCCAGCAGGTCGGTATCCGCATCCCGGAGGATGTTTCGATCACGGGCTTCGATGATGTGCCGGGTGCCATGCTGGTGTGGCCGCACGTGACGACCATCCGTCAGCCGGTTGAAGCGCTGGCCTATGCCGCCGCCGATATTCTACTGACCCGTCAGGAAGGCGAAGAGGGCGAACCCGCGCCGCAGGCCCCCGATCGTCTGTTGCCCTTTGCCCTGATCGAGCGGCAATCGGTGCGCCGTTTGTAAGGCTCATGGCTTTGAAGCAAAAAAAACCGGCAGACCGGATAAACCGGGCTGCCGGGTATAAGGCCATTGCCACCTGAATAATGCCAAATCCAGATGACGATTTAAAATTCTGCGGGCGCGCGACCGTGAAAAAGGGAAAGAAGTCGCGCTCAGCCAGAATTTTAAACTCAGATTCGAACGGTCGGAGGGACCGTTCAAAAAGGAGCACCAACGGGTAGCCAAGAATTGCGATAATCTGACAGCGCTGTCAAGCGTGTTTTTGACGAAGATGGCGATAAGGGCTGTGAAATTTCGGCGCAGGCGTGAAAAATCATGAGAAAACCCGCGGCGTGTCAATGATTTAAAGGTATGGCGGTTTTTGACGGGGGAGGTGAGAAAATCGTTTTCACAGACGCTTGGCGTGCCTTTCGCCCTGTCTCGCGGCTTGACGCTCTCTGATAGCGCTGTCATTAAGTGAGGCGCTCAAAGCGGCGGTTGCACGCTTTCGGGCCCGATATACAAATAAGACCGGCAAACGAAACGCCGCGGGAAGAAGGAAGAGAAGACATGCGCAAATCTATGAAGGGCGCGCTGAAAGCCAGCGTGTCCGCAGGCCTTTTGCTGACGGCCCTGGCGACTTCGGGCTGCGTCACCCTTATCGAGAGCAAGGGCAAGGCGGAGCCAACGCCGGTGGCGGCGACCCCGGCCGAGGTGGCGACGCCTGCCGCCGTTGAGGTCAACCCCGTGTGGCCGACGACGAAGGATGCGGGTCTGATCGACGCCGATGTCGAAGCGAAGATCGACGCCCTCATGGCCGACATGACTTTGGAGGAAAAGGTCGGTCAGACCGTGCAAGCCGATATTTCGGCCATCAAGCCAGAAGACCTCAAAACATACCCGCTGGGCTCGATTCTGGCCGGTGGCAACTCGTCCCCCGGCGGCAATGAGCGCGCCACGCCGCAACAATGGCTCGATCTGGCCGACGCCTACTGGCGCGCCTCGCTGGAATATCCGTCAAAGAGCAAGATTCCGCTGCTGTTCGGGATTGACGCCGTGCACGGCCACTCGAACCTCGTCGGCGCCATCATCTTCCCGCACAATGTCGGTCTGGGGGCCACGCGCAACCCGCAACTGATGAAGGATATCGCCCGCGTCACCGCCTATGAAATGTCGCTGGCCGGCGTGGACTGGACCTTTGCGCCGACGGTCGCCGTATCGCGCGACAAGCGCTGGGGCCGCGCCTATGAGTCCTATTCGGAAAACCCCGCCGATGTCGCGGCCTATGCCGGCAAGGTCGTCGAAGGCCTGCAAGGTGACACGGGCGGCGATGAGGGCATCAAGCCCGGACACATTATGGCTTCGGCCAAGCACTTCCTCGGTGACGGCGGCACGCTGAACGGCAAGGATCAGGGCGACGCCCAGATCAGCGAAGAGGAACTGGCCAACATCCACAATGCCGGCTACCCGCCGTCGATCGAAGCCGGGGCCTTGTCGGTCATGGCCTCCTTCTCCTCGTGGAACGGTGAGAAGCTGACCGGCAGCAAGTACCTGCTGACCGACGTGCTGAAGCACCGCATGGGCTTTAACGGCTTCGTCGTGTCCGACTGGAACGCGCAGGGTCAGGTGCCGGGCTGCACCACCACCTCGTGCCCGCAGGCCTTCAATGCCGGGATCGACATGTTCATGGCCCCCGATTCGTGGAAGGGCATTTATGAGAACACGCTGACTCAGGTGAAGTCCGGCGAAATCTCCGAAGACCGCCTGAATGACGCCGTGCGCCGCATCCTGCGCGCCAAGATCAAGGGCGGCCTGTTCACGCTGGGCGCGCCCAAGGATCGCCCGATGGCCGGTCACTGGGAAAATCTGGGCAAGGCCGAAAACCGCGCCGTGGCGCGTCAGGCCGTGCGTGAGTCTCTGGTTCTGCTGAAAAACAATGGCTCGCTGCTGCCGGTGAAGGGCGGGGCGAACGTGCTAGTGGCTGGTGACGGGGCCGACAATATCGGCAAGCAGTCGGGCGGCTGGACCATCACCTGGCAGGGTACGGGCAATGCCAATTCCGACTTCCCCAACGGTCAGTCGATCTTTGGCGGCATCAGCGACGCGGTGAAGGCGTCGGGCGGCAAGGCGACCCTGTCGGTCGATGGAACGTTCAAAGGCAAGAAGCCGGACGTTGCCATCGTGGTGATCGGCGAAGACCCCTATGCCGAATTCCAGGGCGACCGTCCGAACCTCGACTACCAGTCGGGTGAGCGCAAGGATCTGGCCCTCATTAAAAAGCTGAAGGCCGCCGGTATCCCGGTCGTCACCGTCTTCCTGTCGGGCCGTCCGATGTGGGTGAACCCGGAAATCAACGCCTCTGACGCCTTTGTGGCGGCCTTCCTGCCGGGCAGCGAAGGCGGCGGCGTGGCTGACGTGCTGATCGGCGACAAGGCGGGCAAGGCGCGCAACGATTTCAAGGGCAAGCTCAGCTTCTCGTGGCCGAAGTTCGCCAATCAGCAGCCGCTGAACCTCAACACGCCGGGCTATGATCCGCTATTTGCCTATGGCTACGGCCTGACCTATGCCGACAAGGGCGACCTGCTGCCGCTGTCCGAAGACTCCGGTCTGAAAGACGCCGGTGTCGTCAATGTCGATACCTACTTCAATGCCGGCCGCGTGCGCGCGCCGTGGACGTTCTATCTCGCCGACGCCGATGGCGCGGTGGCGGGCGATCACGGCACGATCAAGTCGCCGAAGGGCGTGGTCACTCAGGCCACGGTCGATGCCGGGGCTCAGGAAAACGGCCGCCTGCTCACCTTTACGGGGCAGGGCAAGGGCGAGGCCTATTTCGCCAGCGATGTGATTGACCTCAGCCGTCAATCGACCGGCGAACTGGCTATCTCCATCACCTATAAGCTTGAGGCGGCCCCGACCGGACCGGTGCATCTGGCGCTGGGCCGTGACCGCTTCGTCTTCCAGGAAATGGATGTCGCCAGCCTGCTGAAGGCCGACGGTCAGTTCCATACGCTGAAGGTCAAGCTGAACTGCTTCGCCGCTATCGGTCAAAACATGGCCCAGATCGGTATGCCGTTTGCGCTGCGTTCGGAAAAGCCGCTGAAACTGACTTACACGTCGGTCAAGCTGGCCTCCAACGAAGGCGATGCGGTCTGCCCGAAATAGGCGGAACCGACAGGACGGAAAAAACCAGACGCGGTGGGGCTCACTCCACCGCGTCTTTTTTTGAGGCGTGCCGATCGTCTTTTGCTGACGATTGCACATTGCCAAATTCTAAATTTCGATTAATTGTGTGACAATTGCTGCGCAACAGACGCCGCAAAAACACACAGGGGGCATCCATGCTTTCAGGTTTCCTGCCCGCCACCAACATACTGGCGGACGTCGATCTCTATATCCTGCTGGCCTATATCGTCGGCATCTTCATTCTGGCGCAGGTGGTGTCGCGTCGCAAGTCCAGCGAGGCCGTGACCTCAAAGGGCTACTTCCTCGCCGGCAATCAGTTGCCGTGGTGGGCCATCGGCGCGTCGCTGATCGCCGCCAATATCTCGGCCGAACAGATCATCGGCATGTCAGGGTCCGGTTTCCGCATCGGTCTGGCCATCGCCTCCTATGAGTGGATGGCGGCGATCACCCTGATCATCGTCGGGAAATACTTCCTGCCGGTGTTTATCAAGAACGGCGTCATGACCATGCCGGGCTTCCTTGAACAAAGGTTCGGCCCCAGCGTGAAGTACCTGATGGCCGTTTTCTGGCTGGTGCTCTACGTTTTTGTCAACCTGACCTCGATCCTGTGGCTGGGGGCGACGGCGATTTCGGGCGTCACTGGCGTTGAGCCCATCTATGCCATCGTCGCCATCGGTATTTTTGCTCTGGCCTATCAGATCAATGGCGGGCTGAAGGCCGTGGCCCTGACCGACATCGTGCAGGTGGCCCTGCTGATCCTTGGTGGTCTGATCATCGTCTATATCTCGTTCTCGAAGATCGGCGGCGACGCGGGGGTTATGGGCGGTCTGCACACCCTCTACACGCGCTTCCCGGAGCATTTCGACATGATCCTGTCGAAGGACTCGCCCTTCTATAAGGACCTGCCTGGTATCGCCGTGCTGGTCGGCGGCCTGTGGATCATGAACATCTCCTACTGGGGCTTCAACCAGTACATCATCCAGCGCGCGCTGGCGGCCAAGTCGCTCAATGAGGCGCAAAAGGGCATTGCCTTCGCCGCCTATCTCAAGCTGCTGATGCCGGTTATCGTGGTGTTTCCGGGCCTCGCCGCCCTGATCCTCGCGCCCAATATCGAAAAGGCCGACCACGCCTATCCGGCCATGATGCAGCTTCTGCCCAGCGGCCTTCTGGGCCTCGTCTTTGCGGCGCTGGTGGCGGCGATCATCGCCTCGCTGGCCTCGAAGATCAATTCCATCTCGACCATCTTCACGCTGGACGTGGTGGCCCCCCTGAAAAAGGACATTCCGGATCAGAAGCTGGTGACGATTGGCCGTATCGCTTCGGTGGTGTCGGTGATCGTGGCCATGGCGGTGGCGCAGCCGCTGCTCGGCAAGACCGATCAGGCCTTCCAGTTCATTCAGGAGTTCACCGGCTTCTTCACGCCGGGCATCGTGGTCATCTTCGCACTGGGCATGTTCTGGAAGCGCTGTTCGACCGCCGGGGCCTTTGTAGCCGTGGCCGCCTCGGTCATCCTTTCGACCGTGGCCAAATACGCGCTGCCCGATGTGCCCTTCATGGACCGCGTCGGCTATGTCTTCCTGGCGTCTCTGGCCCTGTGCGTGCTGGTGTCGCTGATCGTACCGAACAAAAAGCCGGTCTCGACCCTGACGCTGGAAGGGGTCAGCTTCAAGACCTCGACGGCGTTCAACATACTGGCGATCGGTGTGGTGATCGTGCTGGTCGCCCTCTATGGCTTGCTGTGGTAGGGATAGGCGGAAACAACGGGAAAAGCGCCTCGCTTGCGGGGCGCTTTTTCGTTTTTACACATAGCGTTGTAACGGAATCTGAGCATTCGTGACGTTTGATGAACGATAAATGCACACATATAACCGGCCGAAGATGCTGACCGCATCCGGCCGTTGAAAACTCGAGAATGTCTCATATGTATTAGCTACATGAGACATTCTCGAAAGGCATACCAAGAGTCATTTCCAATGACCCTTGGTATCAGGGAAGATACCGTGACATCGAAGGCTCTCAAAACCGTCCTGCCGCCGCTGACGACGATCAGGCCCCCGGCAGCGCCACGCCGGGTCAGGTGATGTACGATGCCATTAAACTGGACGTGCAGTAATCATTTGCGTCTCCCATGAAGCCGCGTTAGCTTTTCGCATTTGCGAAGAGGTGACGTATGCGGGTGTGGGGCCTCTGTCTGGCGATGGTGATGAGCGTAATGATGACGATGACGGCGCAGGCGGCGGCCTATCTGGATAAAACCCCGCGCATCGGCGTCATCTCGGCCTTTGAGCCGGAATGGCAGGCCCTGATCGGGCGGTTGAAAGACGCCCAAAGCTACAGCCTCAATGGCATGAAGTTCGTCACCGGCACGCTGGAGGACAAGCCCGTCGTCCTGACCATGTCGAGCATGTCTATGGTCAATGCGGCGATGAATACGCAGTTGCTTATTGATCGCTTCCACGTCGAGCGCATCGTCTTTTCGGGCATTGCCGGGGGCATCGACCCGTCCCTGAAGATCGGCGATGTGGTCGTCCCGGCGCGCTGGGCGCAGTCGCTGGAAACCATTATGGGCCGCAAGACCGCCACAGGCTTCGTCAAGCCGGACTGGCTGACCTGGGCACCGGACGGCATGGAAGCCTATGGTATGATCATCCCCAGTTCGGTGGTGGTGGGCAGCGCCAAACACGCGCCCGCGCCCAGGGTGTGGTTTGAGGCCGATCCTGCCATGCTGGCGGTCGCCGCTAAACTTGAGCAGACGGAATTGGCCCACTGCACGGCGGACGGGCGCTGCCTCGATCACAGGCCGCAACTGCATGTGGGTGGGGATGCGGTATCGTCGCCGGCCTTTGTCGATAATGCCGATTACCGCGACTATCTGCACCGCGCGTTTAATGCCCGCGTGGCGGATATGGAAAGCGCGGCGGTGGGGCAGGTGGCCTTTGCCAATGACGTGCCGTTCATCGTCTTCCGCAGCCTGTCCGATCTAGCGGGCGGTGACGAACACGCCAATCAGATGGCGACCTTTATGGCGCTGGCTTCGGAAAATTCAGCCGCGGTGGTGTGCCGGTTTATCCGGGCCTTGCCATAATAGAGGGCGCCTCCTGAAATCAGGGGAGGAACTTAAGGAGTGGGGACGATATGGGCTTTCTTGACAGATATTTTGGCCTGAGCGCACAGGGCACCACGGTGCGGACCGAGGTGATGGCCGGTTTCACCACCTTCCTGACCATGGCCTATATCGTGCTGGTCAATCCGGCCATCCTGTCGCAGACGGGGATGCCGCTGGCGGCGGTGGCGGCGGCGACCTGTGCATCGGCGGCCTTTGCCTCGATCCTGATGGGGCTGGTGGCCAACTATCCGCTGGCCATGGCGCCGGGCATGGGGCTGAACGCCTATTTCACCTTTACCGTGGTCAAGGGGATGGGGCTGCCGTGGCAGACCGCGCTGGGCTGCGTCTTTCTGTCGGGCGTGTGCTTTCTGTTGCTGACGCTCGGCGGGGTGCGTCAGATGATCGTCAACGCCATCCCCAAGCCCCTGTTCGCCGCCGTAGCGGGCGGGATTGGCCTGTTTATCGCCTTTATCGGCCTGAAAGAGGCAGGGATCATCGTCGCCAGCCCGGCGACCACCGTGGCCTTGGGAGACCTCAAAACACCGGCCCCGGCGCTGGCGCTTCTGGGGTTGCTGATTATCGCCGTGCTGAGCGCCTGGCGCATTAAGGGCGCGGTGCTGATCGGTATACTGGCGACGACGGCAGCGGCGTGGGGTCTGGGGCAGGTGACCTATCAGCCGACGCCCTATGACCTCAAGGCGCTGACCGCGACGGCCTTCGCACTGGATATCCCGGCGGCGCTCGATATCGGCAAGACGGGTTTCGGCATCCTTGAAATCATCTTCGTGTTTCTGTTTGTCGATCTGTTCGACAATGTCGGCACGCTGGTCGGCGTCTCCAAGCGCGCCGGGCTGATGCAGCCGGACGGCAGCATCCCGCGCCTCAACAAGATCCTGTTCACCGACTCGATCGCCTCGATGGCCGGGGCGGTGATGGGCACTTCGACCGTCACCAGCTATATCGAAAGCGCGGCGGGCGTGGCCGAAGGCGGCCGCACGGGCCTGACGGCAGTGGTGACGGGGTTGCTGTTCTTGGTGGCGCTGTTCTTCGCCCCCTATGCGCAGTTCATCCCGGCGGCGGCCACCGCTCCGGCTCTGATCATCGTCGGCGCGCTGATGATGGCCCCGCTGAAAGAGATCGACTGGGAAGACGCGGGTGTCTCTGTTCCGGCCTTCCTGATTCTGATCGGGATTCCGCTGACCTTTTCCATCGCCAACGGGCTGGCCTTCGGCATCACGGCCTATGCGGTGATCAAGCTGCTGCGCGGTCAGGCGCGGCCTGGCGACTGGCTATTGCTGGTGCTGGCCGGGCTGTTTGTGGCACGTTTTATCTGGTTGAGTGCGGGCTAAGCCTCATGCCGAAAAGTGGACACCACTTTTCGGATATACATGAGGCGTCAAAAAAACAAACGTGCTCAGATGTTTAAATCCGCCGCCATTAAGGCTTAGGGGTTTGAAGTTCCGGTTTTTTCCACGCGATTGGCCTCATAGGCCGCATCCGGACCTTTTGCGGTCGGGCTGTCGCGGTTGGTGGCGGTAAAGGCGATGACAAAGCCGATCAGGACGATCACAAGGGCGATAATGCCCCACGGCAGACGACGGCGCGGCAGATTGCCGGGACCTTCGGGGCCGCTGCGGGTCAGCGCGTCGCCGCGCGCGTGCAACGGGTCTTCGGAATGGGTCATGACAGGGCTCCAAAGACTCTCAGGATGCGCCCTGCGACGGAAAACCACAGTGCCAAAAGCCCGCTCATTTGTAAGAATGCCCTATCGACGCTCTGTGTTGCGTTGCATTCACAAAGCCCATTGCGTTTGTAACTTTTGTTGAAGAGGCTTGTCGCTTAAGGTCTTGCGTTTTGCTGCATCGCAAACTAAATTGAAGATGTTCAGCGCGCTGCGCTGATTGCCCTTCCTGGGCGTTTCCTCCCTGTAAACTTTAAGCCGCGCCGCAATGCGCGGCTTTTTTTTGCCCGAAATCCGGGAGTGTTTAGCTTTTGGGGGGAAGATCGAAATTCAGCGTCTTACAGCCATTGCACGACGCGCAGCCGGAGTCGCACCCGGCGGCCGTTTTGGCAGCGGCCTTAAACCCCAGACGGCGGGTCACGCCTTCAGCGGTTTTGGGGAACAGGCGGCGTGCCATCAAGGCGGCAGCCACGACCACAATGGCGGCGACGATCAGGGTCTGGATCAGGTCGTAGCTCATCCCGTCACCATCTTCGTTACGCTATAGGTCAGGAACGAGGCCAGATAGGCCAGACCGAACAGGTAGCCCGTCGTCAGGCCGACGAACTTCCACGAATTGGTTTCGCGGCGGATGACGGCAAGAGTCGAAAGGCACTGCGGCGCAAAGATGTACCAGGCCAGAAGCGAGAAGCCGGTAGCCAGCGACCATTGCGCGGCGACCGTGGCCTGCAACTGATTGGCCACGGCGTCTTCGGAGCCGGAAATGGCATAGACCGTCCCCAGCGCCGACACAGCCACTTCGCGGGCGGCCATGCCGGGGATCAGGGCGATACAGATTTCCCACGTAAAGCCGATGGGGCGGAAGATCGGCTCGATGGCGTGGCCGATCATGCCGGCAAAGGAATAGTCGATGGCCGGCTGCGTGGCATTGGCAGGCGGGCGCGGGAAGGTGGCGAGCACCCACAACAGCGTATTGGCGGCGAAGATGACGCCGGTGATTCTGCGCATAAAGATGCCCGCACGCTCCCACAGGCCCAGCGCCAGATTGCGTGGATTGGGCAGGCGGTAGGAGGGCAGCTCCATCAGCAGCATGGCCGGGCTCTTGTCCGTGCGCAGCAATTTCATCACCCAGGCGACGATCAGGGCCGACAGGATACCGGCGATGTAAAGGCCGAACAGCACAAGGCCCTGAAAGCTGAGGACACCCCATACCTGACGTTCGGGGATGAAGGCGGCGATCAGCAGGGCATAGACGGGCAGGCGCGCCGAACAGGTCATCAGCGGCGCGATCATGATGGTAGTCAGGCGGTCGCGGATGTCGTGGATGGAGCGCGTGGCCATGACGCCCGGAATGGCGCAGGCAAACGACGACAGCAGCGGAATAAAGGCCCGCCCGGTCAGGCCCGCCCGCGCCATCAGCGTATCGAGCAGGAAGGCGGCGCGCGGCAGGTAGCCCGACTCTTCGAGCACCAGAATAAAGAAGAACAGGATCAGGATCTGCGGCAGGAAGACCAGCACCGAGCCCACCCCGCTGATCATGGCGTCGGCGATAAAGCTCTGCAACAGGCCTTCGGGCATGTGGGCGCGTACCATTTCGGCGGCCCAGCCGAACAGGCCCTCAATCCCGTCCATCAGCGGCGTCGCCCAGGCGAAGACGGCCTGAAACACCACAAACATCAACAGGGCGAGGATGGGTAGGCCAAACACCGGATTGAGCAGGACGCCATCCAGTTGGTCGTCGATCTTGGCCGTAAAGCTCGGCATGGTGACGGCCGCGTTGAGAATATCGCGCACCTCAAGGTGCACGTCGCGCTCGGTCGCGGCGATCTTCGGCGCTTCGATCGACTGCGTGTCGATGTGATCGATCAGGTGTTTGGCACCGCCCCCGGCAATGGCCACGGTCTGGATAACCGGAATACCCAGCAGGGCCTGAAGCCGGTCCTGATCAATATGGATGCCGCGCTTGTGCGCCGCGTCCATCATGTTGAGCGCCAGCACCATCGGGCGGCCCAGCTTGCGGATTTCCAGCACAAAGCGCAGGTTGAGGCGCAGATTGGTCGCATCGGCCACGCAGACGATCACGTCGGGTGCACCGACTTCGGCCACCTTGCCCATACAGACGTCGCGGGTGATGATTTCGTCGGGGCCCAGCGCATCGAGGCTGTAGGCACCGGGCAGGTCCAGCACCTTGATCGTGCGGCCGGACGGGGCGGTAAAGCTGCCTTCCTTGCGCTCGACCGTCACACCGGCGAAATTGGCGACCTTCTGGCGCGCGCCGGTGAGCTGGTTGAACAGGGCGGTCTTGCCGCAATTAGGGTTACCCACGAGCGCGATCAGCAGTCCGGACATCTCAGCACGCGCTCCTTACGCTGTACGCACCTGAACCCGGTCGGCTTCGGCACGGCGCAGCGCGAAACGGGTAAAGCCAATCTGGATCAGCAGGGGTTCGGCCCCGAACGGGCCTTTGGCCACGACCTTCACCGGCTCATCGGCGACGAAACCCAGTTCGCGCAACCGACGGCCGACGCGGTCATCGGCACCGAAATCGGCGACATCGACGACGATGGCGGCGCTATGCAGAGGCAGATCGCTGAGTTTCATATCGGGGACGCGGGTCAGACTTGCAAGTGAGAATGATTATAAAGTGGCTCTTACGCAATTGAAACCGTCCTGACAACGGTTTTGTCCGTTCCCTGTGATCTCAGGCGTCAGGCAAACGGTTTCAGATGCAATAAAAACAAGCGACTGCGCGGCCTGCGGCGGATGGCTGCACCCTTTACGAACGCCCTCTCAGTGTTTAGGAAGCGCCTGTATCGCGGAGCTTGTTATGAATATCGACGCCTTCCCTCAGCTTGAAATCGTGCCGGTCACCGGGCCGATCACCGGGGCCGTGGTGGTGCCGGGCTCGAAATCCCTGACCAACCGCGCCTTTCTGGTGGCGGCGCTCGCCAAGGGGGAAAGCACGCTGTCGGGGGTGCTGACCAGCGACGATACGGTGCATATGGCCACGGCTTTGAAGCAGATGGGGGTTGAGATCGAGGCGGTCGATGCCACCACGGTAACCTTGAGCTCGTCGGGCAAGCTGAAAGCGCCGGCTGAGCCGTTGTTTCTCGGTAATGCGGGTACAGCGACGCGCTTTCTGACGGCGGCGGTGGCGCTGGCCGACGGGGCGGTGGTGATCGACGGCGACGCGCACATGCGCAAGCGGCCCATCCTGCCGCTGGTTGAGGCCCTGACGCGGCTGGGGGTCGAGGTGTCGGCCCCGACCGGTTGTCCGCCGGTGACGGTGATGGCGCGCGGCGGCTTTTCCGGCGATGTCGTCGAAATTGACGCCGGTTTGTCGAGCCAGTACGTGTCGGCGCTTCTGATGCTGGCGGCCTGTGGCGAGACCGCGGTTGAGGTGCGGCTACGTGGCGATCACGGCATCGGTGGGCGCGGCTATATCGACCTCACTCTGGGTGTGATGCAGGCCTTTGGCGCGAAGGTGTCGCAGCCGTCTGACGGCGTGTGGCGCGTGGAACCCACCGGCTATGTGGCCGCAGACTATCCCATCGAACCGGACGCGTCCTCCTGCACCTATCTGTGGGCGGCCGAGGTGCTGACCGGTGGCCAGATCGACTTTCAGATGGACACGGCGGCCCTGACCCAGCCGGACGCCAGGGCGCGCGACGTCATCATGAGCTGGCCGCACATGCCCGCCGTTATCGACGGCTCGCAAATGCAGGACGCGGTGCCGACACTGGCCGTGCTGGCGGCGTTTAACCAGACGCCGGTGCGCTTTGTTGGTATTGCCAATCTGCGCGTCAAGGAGTGCGACCGCGTGAGCGCCGTGTGTGACGGGCTGAACGCCCTGCGCGCCGGGCTGGCCCACGAAGAGGGCGACGACCTGATCGTCCATGCCGATCCGGCGCTGATCGGGGCGACGACCAAGGCCGTGATCGACACGCACAATGACCACCGCATCGCCATGTGCTTTTCGCTGGCCGGACTGATAATGGCGGGCGTGGTGATCGACAATCCGAAATGCGTGTCCAAGACCTTCCCGACCTATTGGGACGTGCTGGAAAGCCTCGGTGTGGGGTTGAAGCATCCGTAGGGGTTAGCCACCAAAAACACGAAAAGTCACGAACGCTGCGCGTGTGGAAACGTCTTTGCCCGCAGGGCTATTTGACAAGCGTGGGACATCCCTGTTCAGACGCTTCGCGCCCAGTATCCGCGCAATGAAGTTCGTGTCTTTTCGTGTTTTTGGCTGCGCCGAACTACGTTTCGTGGCTAAATACCTTTTCTCATGCCGACATACCCCATGCAAACCCTTAGTCGTCTTCTGCTGATCGCCCTTGCGCTGTTTGCCGTGCCGGCTCTGGCGCGGGCCGAAGAGGTGCGCGTCGCCGTCGCCGCCAATTTCACCGATACGGCCAGACTGATCGCCAGCGCCTTTGAAAAGAAGACCGGCCACACCGTCACCCAGAGCTTCGGGGCGTCGGGTCAGTTCTATGCGCAAATAAAAAACGGCGCGCCCTTCGATGTCTTCCTCAGCGCCGATGCCGAACGCCCGCTGCGCCTTGAGGCCGAGGGTCTGACCGTCAAGGGCACGCGCTTTGTCTATGCCTATGGCAAGCTGGTCCTGTGGAGCGCCGATAGGCGCGTGGACGCCAAGGGCGCGGTCCTCAGCAAGGGCACGTTTGATAAGCTGGCCATTGCCGATCCGGCGGCGGCTCCTTACGGCGTGGCGGCGGTCGAGACCCTGACCCGGCTGGGCCTCTATGACCGCCTGCAAGCGAAGATCGTCAAGGGCGGCAATATCGCCCAGACCTATACCTTCGTGGCCACGGGGGCGGCGGAACTGGGATTTGTCGCCCTGTCGCAGGTGCAGGGCAAGGGCGGATCGTCGTGGCGGGTGCCGGCCCACCTCTATACGCCCATTGATCAGCAGGCCGTGCTGCTGAACACCGGCGCGAGCAACCCCGCCGCCAGAGCCTATATGGCCTTTCTGCGCTCGCCGGAAGCGGTGAAGATCATCCGTTCGCACGGCTACGAGGTCCGCTGAACCCATGTGGGAGGCCATCCGCGTCACCTTGCTGCTGGCCGCCGTGACCACGCCCCTGCTGTTGCTGCTGGCGACGCCGCTGGCGTGGTGGCTGGCCAAAGGGACGGGGTGGGTGCGCGATACGGTGGCCGCCGTGGTGGCCCTGCCCATCGTCCTGCCGCCGACGGTGCTGGGCTTTTATCTGCTGATCGCGCTGGGGCCGCACAGCCCGCTGATGGGGCTGTTGCAGCCGTTCGGCGTCCGGACACTGGCCTTCACCTTTACCGGGCTGGTCATCGGCTCACTGGTCTATTCGCTGCCATTTGCCGTGCAGCCCATCCGCAATGCGTTTGAGGCCATGGGGCCGCGCCCGCTGGAGGTGGCCGCCACCTTGCGCGCCTCGCCCTGGGACGCCTTCTGGTCCGTCGCCCTGCCGCAGGCACGACGCGGCTATGTGACGGCGGCGCTGCTGGTCTTTGCGCACACCATCGGTGAATTTGGCGTGGTGCTGATGATCGGCGGTGCCATTCCGGGGCAGACCGAGGTCGTCTCCATCCGCATCTTTCAGGCGGTGGAACAGCTCAACTTTGCCGAAGCGCATCTGATCTCCGGCGGCCTGCTGGCCTTCTCCTTCGTGGCCCTGATGGTCATGCTGGTCATCGACCGGCGCTTCGGCGCGCGCTCGGCGGGGATACGGCCATGATTCAGGTCGATTTGAGCGGGCGGGTCGGTGATCTTGCGCTGTCGGTGCGCTTTGAGGCCGGGTCCGGACTGACGGCGCTGATGGGGCAGTCCGGGTCCGGCAAGACGACGCTTCTGCGCGCTATTGCCGGACTGGAGCGCCTGAGCGGGCGGGTGCAGGTGGGCGACGCCGTCTGGCAGGCCGAGGACCGCTTTGTGCCCGTGCACAAACGCGCCGTCGGCTATGTGTTTCAGGAGCCGTCGCTGTTTAGCCACCTGTCGGTCGAAGGCAATCTCGATTTTGCCCTTAAGCGTAGTCCACAAAATGTCGATAAAACCGGAATTATCGAACTGTTGCGCATTGGCGCTATGCTGCCGCGTCAGGTTGCCCGGCTGTCGGGCGGGGAGCGTCAGCGCGTAGCGATGGCGCGGGCGTTACTGTCCGGACCGGAGCTGCTGCTGATGGATGAGCCGCTGTCGAGCCTCGATCAGGCGGCGCGGGCCGAGATACTACCGCTGATCCGCGACGTGGCCGAGCGCGTGCCGGTGCTCTATGTCAGCCACGACCCGCTGGAGGTGGCGCGCCTGACGCAGCAGGTCATCTACATCCAAAACGGACGCCTGAGCGCGCGCCCGGCGGTGACGCTGGATGGCCTGTCTCAGGCCGAAATCGAGGCGCTGGCGCTCAAGGCCTTGGGTTCATAATCTACACCCCGACAAGTAGGGAGGTATAAAGGATTACATCCCCGTCGAGATGGCGGCGGTGGCATCGGGCACTTTTTGCAGCTCAGAGGCGGCGACCTTGCCGACCGGAAAGCGGTCGTCGTCCCACACCACATGCACCATATCGGAACCGCCTTTGCGGGCTTCGCCGGGCGGCACGATCAGGTTGTCATCGGCGGGGTCATGGCTGACCGTGCCGAGGCCTTTTTCGGTGTGTTCGACGCGCTCGCCGTCCTCAAAGCTGTGCGGGGGGATGTCGTCGGTCATGGGCACGCTCCTTATCACAGAAGGCGCCATGATCGAAAAACCGGCATAAGGAGGCAATGGTGTAAGGCGCGCTACGGCATATACTGCCCGCCATTGATATGCACGATCTGACCGGTGACGTAACCGCTCATGCGATCGGAGGCCAGATAGAGCACCGTGCCCACGCAGTCCTCCGGCGTGCCGATGCGCCCCAGTTGCGTGGCGTTCTTCATCGCCTCCATGCGCTCGGCCGGTGTTGCCGCGTGGAAGGGCGTGCCAATGACGCCGGGCGCGATGGCGTTGACGCGGATGCCGCGTTTGGCCAGGTCGCGCGCCATGTGCCGTGTCAGATTGTGCACATAGGCCTTGGCGCAGGCATAGTGGCCTGACCCGGGCCCGCCGCCATCATTACCCGCAATCGAGCCGACATTGATGATGCCGCCGCTGCCCTGCTGTTCGATCAACGGCACGGCGGCCTGAGAAGCGTTGATCACCGCGCGCACATTGAGGTTCATCACCGTGTCATATAGCGCGTCGTCGATTTCCATGAACGGGCGTCGGCCGCACAGGCTGCCGGCATTGTTGACGAGGATGTCGAGCTTGCCGAGCTTTTGCGCGGCTGCCTCAACCATGCCTTTGGCCGTTTTCGGGTCGGTCAGGTCGGCCTGCACGATCACCGCCGTGCCGCCCGCAGCCGTGATGGCGTCGGCTACGGTCTGCGCGCCTTCGGCATTGGAGGCGTAATGGATGGCCACCGCCGCGCCGCAGTCGGCAAAGCCCCTGGCGACGGCGGCGCCTATGCCCGACGATGCGCCGGTGACGAGTACGGATTTGCCTTTGAGGTCATTGAGCATGGTCATGTGTCTATTCAATAATCAGTAGGGTGACGCCCTGACGCATTAGCGTCAGGTTCAGGGTGGACTGTCCGTTTGCGACCCTCAGTGCCGGCAAGGTTTGCGGGTGCATGACGGACGCGGCTTCGAGCTGTTTATATTGATCCTGATCCGGTGAAGGCGGTGCGCCCATCTTTTGCCAGGTCGTATAGGCATTGGCGGTATCCGGATCAACGCGGTATTGCGTAACCTTGCGCGAAGCGGCCTTGCCAAGGCCGTTCAGGGTCAGGGCGATCTGGGCGTCCGGCCCTTTCAGGTCGTCATCATTATAGTGCCAAAGCAGCACGGCGATGTGCTGACCGTCGCGCGTGGCCATGACGCCGACGTCGTTTTTCTGAGTGACGCTGGCCATCATCTCATCGAGCGGCACCTGCGCCGAAGAGGTGGCGCTGAGCCGCTCCGGCCCCAACTTCGCATACAGGCGGAAGACATTCAGCACAGGCAGGTCGATGCCATTGGTGGCCAGTTGCCGATAGCCGGCGAACCACGGCTGATCTTCAAAGGTGAAGGCCCAGGTCAGGACGCCTTCCAGATTGACCTTATGCCGTTCGGACAGCTCCCAGATGCGGGCAAAGGAGGCCGCCGTATAGCTGGAATACATGGTGCCGTTGCGATAGCCATTGGCCTTGCCCGGACAGGCGGCGCAGCCTTCGGGGTCGCTTTCGCCGATCACGATGGGGATGTTTTTGAGTTGGGGAACCGCCGCGATCTTTTTAAAGCCATTGTCGATGGCCTTGAGCTGGCTGACCATGCCCATGCGGACGTAGCCCCCCTCCCTGGCATCACCGACGAAGGTCGGCTGCCCCTTGGCATGGAAGGCAAGGAAGTCCGTCGGCGTGCCGGTCTGACCCGTAGCGTAGTTGGTGCCTGAGACGACGTGTTTCAGAAACCCGTCCATAAAGGCCCCGCCGGAACCGGCCACGTCCGGCCCACCCACCCGCGCTTCGGGCAGGGCGCGCTTGACGCCCGCAATGGCGTAGTCGTGCGTCTTGTGGAATTCTTCCGGCGTGCCCTTCCAGTAGGAGGGGCCATTGGGTTCGTTCCACACCTCGAAATACCACGTCAGGACTTCGTCGCGGCCATAGCGTTCGACATTGTGCTTCGTCCACTGATAGACCAGTTCCTCCCATTTGGCGTAGTCCTTCGGCGGATAGTTCCAGCCCCCTTCGATCAGCTCATAGCGAAAGCCCGGCCGCCACGCATGGCGATAGGGCGTGCCTTCCGGCGCTGACGACAGGGCCTCAGGCATAAATCCGATTTGTAGATAGGGCCGCACGCCGCGCTGAAGATAGGAGTCGATGATCCCGTCGGTGATCATCCAGTTATAGACCGGCTTGCCGTCCTTATCTTCGGTATAGGCGTTGGTGGAGCCCCACTTGAAGGCCGGGGTGCCATCGCCGGTATTCAGCAGATTATGCGCACGGAAATAGACCTGCCGGGGCTTCAGCGCCCCCAGATGGCCAAGCAGTTTCTGCCCGTCCTTCATGGTGGCGTAGTTGGGCTCATCCGCCCCGAAAAAGCGCCAGACGGGCTTGAGCGGGCCGGTGGATTGGGCGGCATCGACCGTCACGGTTACCGGGAAGGACTCTTGCGCCAGCGAGGGCACGGCGAGTGAGGGCAAGGCCAGGGCGAGCAGGGTAGTGGTCAAAGCGAGTTTGCGCATCATGGACATCCTGTGGCCCCCTCTCCCGTCTGGGAGAGGGCTGAGGTAAGGGAGAGAGATGCGTCTACTCTTTCGCATCCAGCGTCACCGTTGCGGGTTTCAGGCCCAAACCGGAGACCGTGACGCGAATCTTGCCCTTTGTGTCGTTGGCACGCACCATGACCAGGGCCCGGCCGTTCCACGCCTTGCGGGTGGGGGACGAGAAGATGGTCGAGTCGGTGGGCGACCCATTGTCAAAGGCCGCCAGTTGCCCCGCGCCTTCGACGGTCACACTCAGGGTCTGGGCCGCATCTGGCACGCGCACGCCGTTCTTGTCCACCACCTCGGCCCGGATAAAGCCGACATGATCAAAGCCGGGCTTCAGCGCGGTCTGTTCCGCCGTCAGGCGCACCGCCACGGGGGCGGAGGCGGTCTTCAGTTCATCCTGCGCTACGACCTTACCGGCGGCATCATAGCCCACCACGCGGATTGTGCCGGGGGCGAAGGGGACGTCGTATCTGATGGCGCTGTCGTCGGCATTCCTCGGCTTCCTGCCCAGTGACTTCCCATTGAGGAACAGCTCGACCGTCGGTGTATTGGCGACGATTTCGACCTTCTCTGTGTGCGGTCCGTTCTCCTGCGGCGTCCAGTCATTGAGCACGCCCGGCCCCTTCGGCTGAGGCATGGCGACGCCCACCATGGTCGGCAATTCCGAGGTGTCGATCACTTCGGTGACGCGGCGCCCGATCCTGACCACGGGGGTTTCCGCCCACCATGAGGCGCGCTCCCAGCCGATGGGCTTCACCACGTCCGTGCGGTCCACCAGCCCCGACGGGTTGGAAATAAACGGCCATCCGGCACGGTCGGCTTCGCCCAGATAGTCCGCCCCGGTCCACAGGAACATACCGGCATAGGGGGCATAGTCACGCACCGGCACCCAGGAGGATCGGTTTTTGGAGTTTTCCGTGCCGATGATCTTGCGCGTCGGCTTGTCCTTATGCGCTTGAATCAGCTCGTTTTCGCGGTAGTTCTGCCCCACCACGTCCAGCAGGTCGGCCAGCCCGTTCTTGTAGTCGCCGGTGGTGTTCGGGCGGAACAGGGCCATGGTCACCGGACGCGACGGGTCTTCTTCATGGAAGATGTTTTGCAGGCGCGTCAGGATCGACTTGGCGACAATCGGATAGGGCGTATCGTGGATTTCATTGCCGATGGACCAGATGATGACCGACGGATGGTTGCGGTCGCGTCTGGCGAAATCGCGGGCATCCAGCGACGACCAGTCGGTAAAGAACAGGTGGTAGTCCTTTGGGCTTTTGGCCACCGTCCACATATCGAAGGCCTCGTTCATCACTACGATGCCAAGCCGGTCGCACAGGTCGAGGAATTCCGGTGAAAAGGGGTGGTGCGCCGTGCGGATGGCATTGACCCCCAGGGCCTGAAGGCCGCGCAACCGCCGCTCATAAAAGCTCAGCGGCACGGCCATGCCAAAGGCCCCGCCATCGGCATGGATGGCCGTCCCTTTCAGCTTGATAGTGCGGCCATTGAGCCAGAAGCCGGTATCGGCGCGGAATGCGATGGTGCGCACGCCAAAGGTCGAACGGTCGGTTTCCAGCACTTCGCCCGTATCGGCCACCACCTTGACCTCGGCGGTATAGAGGTTGCCCTGACCGATATCCCATAGCTTCGGCTGGGCCAGCGCCCCTTCGGCGCTGAGCTTGGTGACGCGCCCGGCGGGCAGGGTCTGCGCTGCGCCCTTAAACGTCCCGGCGGGCTTGCCATCCGGGCCGGTGAGGGTGATTTCCAGATGCGCCGTGCGGTCGGTCTTCGATTGATTTCGAATGGCGCTTTCGACCTTCACCGCGGCCGATGCGGCGTCGATTTTGGGCGTCGTGACATAGGTGCCCCAGCCCTCGACATGGATGTCGCCGGTGACGATCAGTTTGACGTGGCGATAGATGCCGCCCCCGGCGTACCAGCGCGACGCCGGCTGAGCGGAGGTGTCGGCGCGCACGGCAATCACATTGTCACCGTCTTTCAGGTGGTCGGTAATTTCATAGCGCACGCTGGAATAGCCGTTGGGGCGGTGGCCGACGTGCATCCCGTTGATCCACACGCCGCCGCGTTCCATAACGCCGCCCAGTTCGATAAAGACACGCTTGCCCTTCAGCTCTGGCGTCAGGGCAAAGCTCTTGCGATACCAGGCCACACCGGTCGGCAGCCAGCCGCCTGAGCCCGTGGAGGCGGCCGTCTGATCAAACGGCCCGGCAATGGCCCAGTCGTGCGGCAGGGTGACGGGCTTCCAGTCGGCGGCCCCTCCGGCCACGCTTTCCGCGCCTTCGATATCGCCTTTGGCAAAGGTCCAGCCCGCATCGAAATTGACGGTTTCACCGGCCATGGCGCCCGATGAAGACAGCATCAGCGCGGCCACAGCCACGACGTATCGTTTCAGCATGTTGTTTCCCTGTTTCGCCCGCCGTTTTCCGGCCTGTTTCATTTTACGGAGAATCGCGCCTGCACCGTCGGGCGTTGCGCTTTTTTGATTAGTAATGACTGAAATTGAGCAGCGAGCAAGTGAATTATATGATGGTTACGGCGGGTTTGATTTTCGGGGTCGCTCCGGTGTAGCCAGAGAAAAACCGGAGACATCACATGTGGCAACCGTCAGAGATTTATCCCGATCCGTCCATCGAAAGCCTCGATCCGCGCTTTGACACGTACCGCCTGTCTCTGGCGGCGGTGGAGCGTCTCTATGAGGGCACGCGCTGGGGCGAGGGGCCGGTATGGTTCGGCGACGGGCGCTACCTGCTGTGGAGCGACATCCCCAATGATCGCATCCTGCGCTGGGACGAAGAGACGGGTGCCGTGTCGATCTTTCGCAAGCCGGCGGATTTCGCCAATGGTCACACGCGCGACCGGCAGGGGCGGCTGATCTCGTGTCAGCACGGCACGCGCAGCGTCACGCGAACTGAATATGACGGCACGATCACGACGCTGGCCAGCCATTATCAGGGCAAGCGGCTCAACTCACCCAATGATGTGACGGTCAAAAGCGACGGTTCAGTGTGGTTCACCGATCCGCCGTTTGGCATCCTGGGCGATTACGAAGGTCACCGCGCAGACCCCGAACTGCCGACGAACGTCTATCGCTGGACGGAGGCGGGCTTAAGCGTGGTGAGCGACGCCATCGACCGGCCCAACGGCATCTGTTTTTCGCCGGATGAGCGGTTGTGTTACATCGCGCAGTCGGGCGAGCCCAAACGCATCTGGGTTTTTGAAGTGGCGGGCGACAGCCTGACGAATGGCCGGGTGTTTGTCGAATGCGTGCCTGGGCAGCCGGATGGCTTTCGCTGCGACGAAGACGGCAATCTGTGGTGCGGCTGGGGCGGTGGGCCGGGCCTCAATGGGGTGCGCGTCTTCGCGCCGGACGGCACGGCCATCGGCCATATCCACCTGCCCAATCGCTGCGCCAATCTGGTGTTTGGCGGACGGGCCCGCAACCGCCTGTTCATGACGGCAGGGCAGTCGCTGTTTGCGCTGTACGTGAATACGCGCGGCGCATAGTACCAAAAGTGGAAATTATTTATCGAATAAAAACAGATATTTATATTTAAATTGATTTCTGGAAATAATTTCCGGAAAAATTGACCCGCTGGGCCATGAGCGGTTATCCTCGCATCAGTTAAAAAGGAAACCGCTATGGCCTACACCCCTGTCTCCGGTATCGAGGTTGATGACATCCTGTGGCGCTTTGTCCGCGAAGAGGCCCTGCCGGGCTCCGGCGTGGCCGAGGCGGCGTTTTGGGACGGGCTGGCCGGGCTTATCCGCGACTTCGCGCCGCGCAACGCCGCCCTTCTGGCGCAGCGCGACGCCTTGCAGGGGCAGATCGACGACTGGCACCGCCACCACGCCTTTGAGCCGGTCGCCTATAAGGCTTTTCTGAGCGAAATCGGCTATCTGCGGCCCGAACCGGCGGCGTTCACCGTCACAACGGCCAATGTCGATGACGAGATTACGCGCCTGAGCGGGCCGCAACTGGTCGTACCGGTGTCCAATGCCCGCTACGCCCTGAACGCCGCCAATGCCCGCTGGGGCAGCCTGTATGACGCCCTCTATGGCACGGATGTGCTGGGGCCGGCTCCGGCGGCGGGCGGCTATGACGCCGCGCGTGGTGCGGCGGTGCAGGCGGCAGCCAAGGCCTATCTCGATGAATTCGTGCCGCTGGAGGGTCTCAGCCACGCCGGGGTCACGGCCTATGCGGTGGTGGATGGACAGTTGCGGGCCAATGGCGCGCCGTTGGAAGACCCGTCGCAGTTCGTCGGTTTCAGAGGCCCGGCCGATGCGCCGCAGTCGATCCTGCTGCGCCATAATGGTCTGCATATCGACATCCATATCGATCGCCAAAGCCCGGTGGCCGATGCGGCGGGCGTCGCCGATGTGGTGTTCGAAGCCGCCCTGTCGGCCATTATGGACATGGAAGACAGCGTCGCCGCCGTCGATGCGGTGGATAAGGTCGGCCTCTATCGCAACTGGCTGGGCCTGACGCGCGGCGACCTGAGCGAACAGTTCCACAAGGGCGGTCAGGTGCAGACGCGCCGCCTCAATCCCGACCGCACCTATACGGCCCCCGATGGTCAGGCCTTCACCCTGCATGGGCGTAGTCTCATGTTAGCGCGCAATGTCGGTCTGCATATGTACAGCGACATGGTGCGCCATAACGGGCAGGCCGTGCCGGAGGGGCTGATCGACCTGATGATCACCGCCCTGATCGCGCGCCACGACGCCGGCCGCAACAGCCGCACGGGCTCGGCCTATATCGTCAAGCCCAAGATGCACGGGCCGGACGAGGTGGCCTTTGCGGTCGAAACCTTCGCCGTCGCCGAGCGCGCCGTGGGCCTGCCCGAACGCACGCTGAAGATCGGCATTATGGACGAGGAGCGCCGCACCAGCGTCAATCTGAGGGCCTGTATCGAAGCCGCCAGGGACCGCGTCTTCTTCATCAATACGGGCTTCCTCGACCGCACGGGCGATGAAATCCATACTTCGATGGAAGCGGGCCCGGTCCTGCGCAAGGGCGAGATCAAGGGGGCCATCTGGATCAAGGCCTATGAGGACTCCAATGTCGATTGCGGCCTGATCGCTGGCCTGCCCGGCCACGCCCAGATCGGTAAGGGCATGTGGGCCGCGCCGGATATGATGGCCGATATGATGGCGCAGAAGATCGGCCATCCAAAGGCGGGGGCCTCGACCGCCTGGGTGCCGTCACCGACGGCAGCCACCCTGCACGCCCTGCATTATCACCGCGTCGATGTCGCCGCCGTGCAGGCGCAGTTGCGCGCCCGCCCGCGCGCCTTGGTCGATGATATTCTGACGCCGCCACTGGCGACGCGGACCTACAGTGCTGAAGAGATTGCCGAAGAACTGGACAACAATCTGCAGGGCATTCTCGGCTATGTGGTGCGCTGGGTCGATCAGGGCGTGGGCTGTTCCAAGGTGCCGGACATACATGATGTCGGCCTGATGGAAGACCGCGCGACCTTGCGCATCTCCAGCCAGCACGTCGCCAACTGGCTGCGGCACGGCTGGGTGTCTGAGGCACAGGTATTGGAGCGCCTGAAACACATGGCGAAGGTCGTTGATGCGCAAAATGCCGGTGATCCCGCCTATCGCCCGATGGCGCTGACCTATGAGGGTGAGGCGTTCAAGGCGGCCTGTGACCTGTGTTTTGAGGGTGCGCAACAGGCCAATGGCTATACGGAGTTCATCCTCCACGCCCGGCGACAGGCGGCGAAACAGGTGGTGGAACGGGCATAACACCCTCTCCCGTTTACGGGGAGAGGGGGTTCAACAGGTGACCGCCGATCAGCGCAGTGATGCGGGCGGCGGTTTCGCGCACCTGTTGCGCCCGTTGCGGCAGGCGGTCATCGCTGAGGCGTAAGGACGGGCCGGACAGCGATATCCCGGCGCGCGCTTCGCCATATTCATTGAACACCGGTGCGGCGACGCAGCGCATACCGATATGGGCCTCTTCGTCGTCCAGCGACCAGCCGCGCGCCCGGATGGCGCTCAGATCGCTGCGTAGGGCTTCAGGCGTGATCAGGGTCTTGGGCGTGTATTGCGGCAGGTCGCGGCGTTTCAGCAGGGCCTCCAGAGTGCGATCCTCAAGCTGCGCCAGCAGGGCCTTGCCGATACCCGACGCATGGGCCGAGCGGCGGTCGCCGATGCGGAAAAAGGCGCGGATGGGGGCTTCGCATTCGACCTGCGCCACGAATACCACTTCGAAACCGTCAAGCATGGCCAGATTGACCGTCTCGCCCGTCGCCTCCATCAGACGCAGCATTTCCGGTCGCCCGGCGGTGAGGATGCGGTTGCGGCGCTGAAAAGCCATGCCGATGCGCAAGGCCTCGATGCCGATGGACCATTTCTGCGACGGCTCGTCCCAACTGACCAGATCGTGCGCCGACAGGGTGGCCAGAAGCCGGTGCGCCGTCGAGGCGGCCAGTCCCGCCTCACGCGACAGTTCGGTCAGGCTCATCCCGTCGTGGGCCGACAGCACTTTCAGCAGGCCCAGCGCCTTTTCCAGCGACTGATTGGTCGACGGGGCGTCGGGTTTCAGCCGGTCTTCGCGCGGGCGACCACGCGGGCGGGACGGGGTGGGTTGGGGGGAGTTGACCATAAATGGAAACTATTTCCAAAATGCCACCCCGTCAAAGGGTTTACCCCTTGGTGCAGGCTTCGTCCGCCGACCCCCAGGTGGCGTCATTGCCCTTGGTGTGCAGGCTGTAGCCTTCGGTCTGATAAAGCGTGCCGTCGCCGGAGGGGGTTTTCAGCAGGGTGAGCTTGCGGTTGTTGTCGGACAGCACCGTCACATCGGCCTTGTCGTCGGAAAAGACGACCGACAGCTTGGTGCCCAGCGCGCAGGTATAGCTGATCGGGTCGGAGACGGCGAAATCCGCGGCGGCCGACGACATGGCGTCCTTGGCGTCGGTGGCGATTTCAGACGTGGTTTCCTGCACCTCTTCGACGGCTTGCTGGGCTTCGGGCTTGGAGCAGGCCGACAGCGAGGCGGCGGTCAGCGTCATCAGGGCGACGGCGGTGGCGATCTTGCGCATGGGGTGATCCTCTTTCAGTGGTCCTTCGGAGGTATCAGCCCGCGCGTAAGGAAACGATCAGATCGCCCCTTATCGAAGATTAACGAGAGGGAAGAAAACCCCCTCTTCCGACGGGAAGAGGGGGTTTGAGTTTAGTCCATCAGCTTCTGCGCCAGATAGGTGTATTCCAGCGCGTTCCGCTTGGCGGTTTCCTTGAGGTTGGCGGCTGCGGAATGGCCGCCGTCGGTGTTTTCGTAATAGAGGAAGGGCAGGCCCATATCCCCCATCAGCGCCGCCATCTTGCGCGCGTGGCCCGGATGCACGCGGTCATCCTTGGTCGAGGTGACGAAGAAGGGCTCCGGATATTTCACCCCGGCCTTCAGATTGTGATAGGGCGATATGGTCTTCAGGAAGGCGGCTTCTTCCGGCACATCCGGACGGCCATACTCGCCCTGCCACGAGGCCCCGGCCAGAAGCGTGTGATAGCGCAGCATATCGAGCAGCGGCACCTGCACCACGACGGCGTTCCACAGGTCCGGGCGCTGCGTCAGTTGCACACCCATCAGCAACCCGCCATTCGAGCCACCCATAATACCCAGACGACGCGGCGAGGTGATCTTGCTCTTGATCAGGTCTTCGGCCACGGCCTGAAAATCGTCATAGATGACCTGACGCTTGGTCTTGAGGCCCGCTTCGTGCCACTTCGGCCCGAACTCCCCGCCGCCGCGGATATTGGCCAGAACATAGGCGCCGCCCTTTTCCAGCCACAGCTTGCCGATGGCCCCTGAATAGGACGGGGTCAGCGAGATTTCAAAGCCGCCATAGGCGTAGAGCAGGGTCGGCGTATTGCCATCCAGTTTGGTGTCCTTTTTCATCACCACAAAGTAGGGCACCTTGGTGCCATCCTTCGAGGTGGCCCAGTGCTGCTCGACCTTCAGCCCCTCGGCATTAAAGCGTTCCGGGCTGGCCTTCAGCTTGGTCACCGTCGTCTTGTCGGCGTCGGCGATGTACAGGGTCGAGGGTTGCAGATAGCCGGTGGACCAGGCAAAGAGCTGATCCGACTCGTCATCGGTCGAACCGAGGCTAAGCGACGAGTTTTCCGGCAGGGGCAGGGGTTTCAGCACCCATTGGCCATTGACGAGGCTCACCGACTGTACCTGACCGGTGACGTTGGACAGGATCGACAGCACCAGATGGTTCTTCGTCTGACCGATGCCGGCGACGCTCTGATGATCGTTCGGGGCGAAGATCACCGAAGGCTCGACGTTCTTCGGGTCTTTCAGTGCGGCCTTCAGGTCAAAGGCGATCACCGCGCCGGAGGGGTATTTCGTGCCCTTGGCGCTGGTCCAGTCGTCCTTTAGCGAAAAGACGGCCTGACCCTTATAGTAGGCGTTCATTTCTGAGGTCAGCGGTAGGGGCAGCTTCACTTCGCCGGCGTCAGTGAACCACGTCGTATCGACTTCAAAGAAGCTGGGGCGGCGCTCGGCATAGTCCATGACGTAATTGCCGTCGATGTCGCGCAGCACGGTGCGATAGGCCATCATGTCGGTCTTTTCACCGCGATGGATTTCTAGCGCCTGATCGAGGCTCTGACCGCGCTTGAGCACCTTGGTGACGAAGGCGTAGCCCGACGGCGTGACCTCGCCCGGCGTCCATTCGCGCGCCACATAGAGCGTATCCTTGTCCTTCCAGGTGACGATCTGCTTGCCTTCGGGCAGGGTGAAGCCGCCTTCGACGAAGCTCTTGGTCGTCAGGTCGTATTCGCGCACCGTCACGGCGTCCTTACCGCCGTTCGACAGATTGATCAGGCAGCGGGTGTTTTGCGGCGGCAGGCACGATGCGCCCTTATAGACCCAGTTCTGGCCTTCCGCCTTGGCGAGAGCATCGAAGTCCAGCAGGATGTCCCATTTGGGTGCCCCGGCCAGATACGAGGCCTTGTCCGTGCGGCGCCAGATGCCGCGCACATGGTCCTTGTCCTGCCAGAAATTGTCGATGAAGCCGCCATTGGCAAAGCCGGGTGACGGGATGCGGTCGGTGGCTTCGACGATTTTCAGCACATCGGCTTCGTATTGCGCAAAGCGCGGATCGCTGGTCAGGCGCTTCAGGCTGCGTTCGTTCTGCGCCTTGACCCAGGCGAGGGATTTTTCGCCCTCGACCTCTTCCAGATACTGACGCGGATCGGCGGCGTCCGGCGTCAGGCTGGCGGGATTGGCCGGAGTGGATTTGGCGACGGTGGTGATATTGGTCATCTGGGCCTGCGAGGTGAGGGGCATGGCTCCCAAGATGAGCAGCGAGGCGGCCATGCGCAAGGCCTGACGCGACAAGGACGTGTTTGACATGTGGAGGGTTTCCCGCGGTTGGTTTTGTCTGAAACTAACCTCGGCTTTGGCCCCTTTGGCAAGCCCGGAGGGCAATCTTACGAAAATGTAATGACGGATACGCATAAAGTACTTTACAAAATAAAGCGCTTCATTCATAACAAGCTCAGGCCGCTCACACAGAGGGCCCTGACGACATCAAACGCTGCCTTATGGAGGGGCAAACCCAATGGACTCTAACGCACTCAAAAGCGACATCGACTATCTCAAGTCTCTGGCTCTGGATGGCGGGCGCGCCCCGGTCATGAACGGCGGCGCGCTCTTTTGGGCCGGCATCTGTTTCTCGGCGGCGGCCGTGGTTCAGTATTTGATTTTGGACGGTGTTCTAACCGTTCCCAACCCGTGGTTCATCGCCCTGAACTGGGGCGTAGCGGCGGCCATCTATGCCGTCCTGTGTATCGCCTCTATCGCTGCGTCGAAGCGCCGCTATGGGGTCGGCAATGCCATGAACCGTGCCATCGGTTCGGTGTGGTCGGGCGTCGGTTTTGCCATCTTCGCCCTGTTCGTTACCTTGACGGCGGCCGCAGTCGGGATGAAGGCCATGGAACAGATGCAGCCGTTGATCGCGCCGGCTATCGTTATCCTCTATGGAGTCGGCTGGTGGGTCGTCTCGGTCCTGTCGGGCCGAAAGTGGATGGCGGGCGTGGGCCTGCTCAGCTTTGCCAGCGCGCCGTTTCTGGCCTTTGTCGGCGGTCAGCCGATCCAGATGCTGGGCTATGCCATCACCCTGACCCTCATTGCCACCATTCCGGGCCTGGTTCTCATGCGCTCATCGGAGGGCTGAGACATGCCGGATGAGTTCAATATTGAGCGTATCGACGACGTTATTCATGGCCGACTGAGGCTGGGCATTATGGCCTTTCTCTCGACGGCCGGGTCGGCGGACTTCACCACGCTGAAAGCCAAGACGCAATCAACGGACGGCAATCTGTCGGTGCAGGTGCGCAAGCTGGAAGAGGCGAACTATGTCACGGTGGACAAGGCCTTTGTCGGCAAGAAGCCGGTAACGACCATCACGCTCACCGAAGCGGGCCGCGCGGCCTTTGTCGATTATCTCGACGCCATGCGCCGCCTGATCGACGAGGCGGGGTAAGAGCCTGTACCTCCCTGGCTATGCCGGGGAGGGGGACCGCGCCCAAAGGGCGTGGTGGTGGGGTATCTTGCGATCTTTAACCCTGCGCTCCGTTTGAAACTTTGAAACCAAGAAAGAACCCCCACCACCGCATCTCACCTGCTTTCAGCAGGCTCGTGCGGTCCCCCTCCCCAACGAGTTGGGGAGGTATAAGAGGGGCTCTATAACGAAGAAAGCCCCGGTTTTCACCGGGGCTTTCTTCGTTACGCGTATTCCTGAATGGAGCGGACGTCCAGCTCGCCCTTGAGGCCCGAGGCGATGGCCCGCACCGCCGCCACAGCGCCATTGGCCGTGGTGTAGTAGGGGATCTTCATCATCAGAGTCGTGCGGCGGATCGAGAAGGAGTCGAGCAGGGCCTGCTTGCCTTCGGTGGTGTTGAAGACCAGCGCGATCTCGCCATTCTTGATGGCGTCCAGCACGTTGGGGCGGCCTTCGAGCACCTTCTTGATGGTGTCGATCTTCACGCCCTGCGCCGCCAGATAGTCGGCCGTGCCCGCCGTGCCGCACACCTCGAAGCCGAGGCTGAGCAGGGTGCGGATGGCCTCAACGATCACCGGCTTGTCCTGATCCTTGACCGAGACAAACACCTTGCCCGATGTCGGCAGTCTGGTGCCACCGCCCAGTTGCGACTTGGCAAAGGCGCGGGCAAAGGCGTCGATCATTTCTTCGCCATCGCGCACCCAGTCGAGGCCCATGACCTCACCGGTCGAGCGCATCTCAGGCCCAAGCACCGTATCGACATTGGCAAAGCGCGCGAACGGGAAGACGGCTTCCTTGACCGCCACGTGGCGATAATCGCGCGGCGTCAGGCCGAAGGACGACAGGGACTGACCGGCCATAACCTTGGCGGCGATCCCGGCCAGCGGCTTGCCCAGCGTCTTGGCGACGAACGGCACGGTGCGTGAGGCGCGCGGATTGACCTCCAGCACATAGATCTTCGGGTCGGTATAGGGGTTCATGATGGCGAACTGCACGTTCATCAGCCCCTTGACCTTAAGGGCCTTCGCCAGCTCAACCGTCTGACGTTCAAGCTCCTTCACCGTTTCCGGCTTCAGCGAGAAGGGCGGCAGCGAACAGGCCGAGTCGCCGGAGTGCACGCCGGCCTCTTCGATATGCTCCATAATACCGGCGACAAACACGCCGGTTTCATCGGCCAGCGCGTCGGCATCGACTTCGATGGCGGCGCTCAAATACTGGTCGATCAGCACCGGCGAGTCGCCCGACACCTGCACGGCTTCGCGCACATAGCGGGTCAGTTGCTCGTCGTCGCGGATGATTTCCATGGCGCGGCCCCCCAAAACGTAGGACGGCCGGATGACGATTGGATAGCCGACCTCATGCGCCGCCTTGAAGGCCTCTTCCGGCGTGCGGGCGATAGCATTGACCGGCTGGGTCAGGTTGATCTCTTTCAGCAGTTGCTGGAAGCGCTCACGGTCTTCGGCCAGATCAATGGCGTCGGGCGACGTGCCGAGGATGGGGATGCCCTCGTCTTCCAGCGCCTGTGCCAGTTTCAGCGGCGTCTGGCCGCCGAACTGCACCACCACACCGGCCAGCGTGCCGTTCGACTGCTCAACCGCGATCAGTTCCAGCACGTCTTCGGCGGTCAGCGGCTCGAAATAGAGGCGGTCGGACGTGTCGTAGTCGGTCGAGACCGTCTCCGGGTTACAGTTGACCATGATGGCTTCAAGGCCCATGTCCTTATAGGCAAAGGCCGCGTGGCAGCAGCAATAGTCGAACTCGATGCCTTGCCCGATGCGGTTCGGCCCGCCGCCCAGGATGATGGCCTTCTTGCGGTCGGACGGCGCGGCTTCGCATTCCGGCACCTGACCCAGAGCGCCGGATTCGTAGGTCGAATACATGTAGGCGGTCGATGAGGCGAATTCGGCGGCGCAGGTGTCGATGCGCTTGAACACCGGGCGCACATTGAGGCCGCGACGGGCGGCACGCACGTCTTTTTCCTTGGTGCCGGTCAACTTGGCCAGCCGCACGTCGGAGAAGCCCATGGCCTTCAGCTTGCGCAGCTCATGCGCGGTCTTCGGCAGGCCCAGCGCACCGATCTTCGCTTCCTCAGCGACGATGGTTTCGATTTGGCGCAGGAACCACGGCTCATAGTGACAGGCCGTGTTGATCTCTTCGACGCTGAGGCCGTGGCGGAAGGCCTGAGCGATGACGCGCAGACGATCCGGCGTCGGGCGGCCCAGTTCGCGCACCACGGCTTCCTTGATGGCGTGGACGCTGGTCGCACCGGCGACGCCGGGGATTTCGACCTCATCAAAGCCCGACAGGCCGGTTTCCAGACCGCGCAGGGCCTTTTGCACCGACTCGGAAAAGGTGCGGCCGATGGCCATGACTTCGCCGACCGACTTCATCGAGGTGCCGAGCAGCGGCTCGGAGCCCGGATACTTTTCAAAGGCGAAGCGCGGAATCTTGGTGACCACATAGTCAATCGACGGCTCGAACGAGGCCGGCGTCACCTTGGTGATGTCGTTGGTCAGTTCGTCCAGCGTGTAGCCGACGGCCAGCTTGGCGGCGATCTTGGCGATGGGGAAGCCGGTGGCCTTCGACGCCAGAGCCGAGGAGCGTGACACGCGCGGGTTCATCTCGATGACGATCATGCGGCCGTCGGCCGGGTTCAGTGCGAACTGCACGTTCGAGCCGCCGGTTTCGACGCCGATTTCGCGCAGCACGGCCAGAGAGGCCGAACGCATGATCTGATATTCCTTGTCGGTCAGGGTCAGGGCCGGGGCGACCGTGATCGAATCGCCGGTGTGCACGCCCATCGGATCGACGTTTTCGATGGAACAGACGATGATACAGTTGTCCGCCTTGTCGCGGACGACTTCCATCTCGTATTCCTTCCAACCGACTATCGACTCTTCGATCAGCACCTCGGTGGTGGGGCTGAGGTCGAGGCCGCGCGTGACGATGTCGCGGAACTCTTCCTGATTGTAGGCGATGCCGCCGCCGGTCCCGGCCAGCGTAAACGACGGGCGGATAACGGCGGGCAGGCCGCCGATGGTCTTCAGCGCCTCAACCGCCTCTTCCCAGCTATGGGCGACGGCGGATTTGGCCGATTCAAGCCCCAGCTTGTCCATGGCGTCGCGGAACTTCTGACGGTCTTCGGCCTTGTCGATGACCTCGGCCTTGGCGCCGATCATTTCGACATTGTACTTGGCCAGCACGCCGTTGTTTTCGAGCGCCAGCGCGGTGTTGAGCGCCGTCTGACCACCCATGGTCGGCAGAAGGGCGTCCGGGCGCTCCTTGGCGATGATCTTTTCGACGAATTCCGGGGTGATCGGCTCGATATAGGTCGCATCGGCCACGTCCGGATCGGTCATGATGGTGGCCGGGTTGGAATTGACCAGAATGATGCGATAGCCTTCCTGACGCAGGGCCTTACAGGCCTGCACGCCGGAATAGTCGAACTCACAGGCCTGACCGATGACGATGGGCCCCGCGCCGATGATCAGGATGGACTTGATATCTGTACGTTTGGGCATGTCTGTCTTTCTTCAGGTCTGGTCGCGCGCAAAGTTTCGGGCAAACGCCGTGTGGCCTCTGTCCGGTGGAAGATGAACCCTTGTGGGCTCTGTTATGTTTTCAGGCTAAGCGGGTGCTTTAGTGCCTTAAGGACGGGGATGCAAGTGCAGGAGCAAAAAGATTTGCGTATGATTAGATAACGGCGGCTCGATCATAACCTGACAAATCGCTATCCAGTGACCAAATCAATACTCTTTGAGCTTGACTAAGCTCGCACATCCTTTCCCATTCCATAATTATGGACAGATCAGATAAGCTAATACCTTCTCGAGTTTTGATTTCGGATTTGTTACGCATTGCGTATTCAGGAAATTTTTGAAGCCAAAGCGCAAATTCGGATCGCTCGGGAAAATGGGTTGGAGTATAAGGGGTTTCGCCGTCTAATGCTTTTTGCACATCTCTGCATAATTTTGTAGCATATTCTCTACGTCGGCCACCAGTTTTGAGGTCCGCTATATGATTTCCGGTTTCCCATATGGTTGCCATAGGAAGTAAAAAATTATCTGAATTTTTAATTCTATGCGCAAATTCTGTTAAAACAGCATTTCTGTCTTGGTTCCATCCCGGGACGTCTAAGACGTTCAGGTACACTGATGTGTCAATTAGTATTATGTCTCCCATAGTTAGACTCTATTACTAATTTCTGAAAGCCATTTCAAAGCATTGTTTCTTTTTTCTAATCCACTTTTATGATTTTTCACAAAACGCTCTAGTAGGCCGCTGGTTACGAGGTGCCCAAGCGTGCCCTGAGCTATTAATTCCGGATAATCAGAAATGTTCTCTAATTTTATTAATTGACTTGATCCATTTTCCTTACTTCTATAGCAAAAAACAACGTCAGGGATTGCGGAATCGGGTAGTGCGTCTAGAAGTGCTGGGTTATGGGTAGATAGAAGAACTCTTATATTTCTTTTTTCTGCAATTTGCTGAATTTTTTCCAGAAGATGCTTTGCCCGGCTGGGGTGGACACCATTGTCTATTTCTTCAATAACTACAATGCTTCCCTCTATTGCGGATAGCATTGCCGCAGAAATTGCTAGAACCCTTAAAGTTCCATCCGAAAGTAATGATGCATCGTAATTCCGTTCCCCATCGCCGAAGGTTTCGGTAAGTTGTACCATTACCCCGCCGCGAGGCTCGCGAATAAAGCTTAATTTTGAGATATCTTGTTCCGGTAGGCTTTGTATAAAGCTTATAATGTCGCGTTGAATTGGTTTTAAATCAACTGGAATATTGTTTTCGGATTCTAATAAATCTTCAAGATCCATCTCACTATTCCATAGATCAAACAGAACGCCAGACAAATTTGATCCGTCGCTTTGTAATATTCTATCAGACGGGAATGTATAATCTCTCATCTTCGCTGGAACGGGGTCGAGAAACAACATGGAAGACAAAAGTGACTCGTAATGTTTTGTGTATCTAGGAATAAGTCTTCTAGATTGTTTATGTTCAGAGTTGAATGTGGCGGGGCTCGTTAACTGCGTTAAAATTGCAAGCTGGTCATTGCAAACAATTTTAGGCTTTTTGCCTCCACGCGCAAAATTATCGTACGAAACGCTAACGTCAGTGCCCTGCCCAATGGAAGGATGCTCTAAGCGATAAAGCGGGACCGTAGTGTGATTTGAAGTTAATTCTTCTTCTACTATATGAAGCCCATCTATTCTTCTCTCTATTTGTATTTTATATGAATTATATGTCTCGGATTTATTCTCGCATCCTAATTCAAATAGAGAACTTCCACAGTAACCTAAATCTTTGATATTTCCTCTGACAAATCTATCGCCATTTTGCACAGCGTATTGTATGGCAGAAAGCTTTTGCCCTTGTGCCATCCAAGCAAGTAGCCGCATTGCTTCAATAGCATTGCTCTTTCCTGATGCGTTTGCACCTATAAGAACTGTAAGCGGCGAAAGCGGAAGCTTCGCGCTCACATAGCTTTTGAAATTTTGGATAGTAATTGCACTAAGCATGATGATTGCGCTTAAAAGGGATCACACGAGGAGCATAATAGGATATTAGTGCAATTTCACCATTAATTAAACCGCCACCTTGGCGTCGCGCATATAGTGCGCAAAACGCTCGAACAGATAGAGCGAATCGACCGGGCCGGGCGAGGCTTCGGGGTGGTGCTGGACGCTGAACACCGGCTTGCCAGCCAGAGCGATACCGCAGTTGGTGCCGTCAAACAGCGAGACATGGGTTTCGACGACACCGGAGGGCAGGCTGTCGCGATCGACCGCAAAGCCGTGGTTCATCGAAACGATCTCAACCTTGTTGGTGGTCAGGTCCTTGACCGGGTGGTTGGCGCCGTGGTGGCCCTGTTCCATCTTGAGCGTCTTCGCCCCCAGCGCCAGAGCCAGCATCTGATGGCCGAGACAAATGCCAAAGACCGGCAGACCGGCTTCGACCAGCTTCTGAATCTGCGGTACGGCATAGGCCCCGGTGGCGGCCGGATCGCCCGGACCGTTGGACAACAGCACGCCATCGGGCTTCATCGCCAGAATCTCTTCGGCCGGCGTCTGGGCCGGGACGATCTTTACCGCCGCACCGACGCTGATCAGGGCGCGCAGGATGTTCTGCTTCACGCCATAGTCGATGACGACGACGTCGAAGTCCGCCTTCTGACCGTCCTTATGGCCTTCGGACCACTTCCACAGGTCGGAGGTCCATTGCGCCGACTGGGTCGAGGTGGCGTCCTTGGCCAGATCCAGCCCGACAAGACCCGCCCATTCGGCGGCCTTTTGCGTCAGGGCGGGGATGTCGAACTGACCTTCGGGGTTGTGGGCGATCACGCCGTGCGGCATGCCCTTTTCGCGGATGCGCTTGGTCAGCGCGCGCGTGTCGATCCCGGCGAGGCCCACGACGCCGCGCGAGGCCATCCACGCATCGAAGCTGAGGGTCGAGCGCCAGTTGGCGGGCGGCGTCGGCAGGTCGCGGAAAATCGCGCCTCTGGCGGCCCGGCGGGGATCATCGCCCAGTTGTTCGACGTCTTCCGGATTGACGCCGACATTGCCGACGTGCGGGAAGGTGAAGGCGACGATCTGATCCATATAGGACGGATCGGTGAGGATTTCCTGATAGCCGGTCATGGCCGTATTGAAGCAGACCTCGCCCAGCGCATCGCCGGTCGCGCCACAGCCCAGGCCCTGAAACACGGTGCCATCGGCCAGAACCAGAACCCCCGTTACACCGGGAAGAAGATCAGTCATGGTCAAAAACTCCTATAGGAAGGCCAGAGGCGGGCAGGGCTGCGGGTAAACGGCCGCACACATAGGGATTTGGTCCCGCCGGGTCAATGACGAATTGCCCTCAGGCGGTCACGATTGCGCGCGACGCATGTAAGGCTTGGTAACATAATCGGACTCTGTCGTGGAAAAGCCGGATTTCGCCTCATTGCGGCTCTATTTGGCGGCGATAGGTCTCGGTCTTTTCCGGCGGGGGATCGCCCGGTGCCGTTTCGACCCGTCGAACCGGCGCCTCCACCTTTGACGCGCATCCCATCCGCAAGGCCCGACCTTTGCGGGGTGCGCTTACGGGAGAGCCCTGATGTATCGAATCTTTTTCCTCAATGCCGAAGACGCCGAAGTGACGTCGGTGCCGTGGGGATCGGACCTCAATCTGGCTATCGACCACGCCAAGGCCCACCTGCCCGCCCACAGCCGCTGGCATGGGGCGACGCAGGCGCGCATCTATGATATGCAAACCAGCCAGCTCGTCTTTCAATATCCGCAATAACCATAATCATAAGGACACCGACCATGGCTAAAGGACAAAAGAAATCCAACAAGGAAATCCGCAAACCCAAGGCGGCAAAGGTGAAGATCGAGCCGGCGGCCAAGGCGGGTTTTGCCAAGGGCACCTTGTCGCCGGCCAAGAAATAACCTTTTATACTATGCCGGTGCCGAATATCTTCAGCACCGGCGTAAAGGTCGGGCGCGCGTCGGGCAGCTTCACATTCAGCCCGTTGATCGACAGGCCGAAGTCCAGCGGCTGACCGTGGCCCAGCAGTTCGACCCGCTCGACCGTGCCCTTGCGCTGGGCCGACCCCTGCGCCATGGCCGTCAGGCTCATATACCCGCTGTTGGGCCAGTCCTGCCCCAGCGCGTAGAGCACCCCGCCCTTGGTGGTGTAGCGGATGTCTTCGTGGGTAAAGCCCTTCTGCGCGTGTTCGTTCTGCATCCCCTCGGCAAAGCGGGCCGGGCCTTCGCCGTAGATCGTCCAGACGCGGGTGCCAAAGATGGCCTCACCATTCACCGTCATCCACGCCGCCATGTCCTGAAGGATTTTGACTTCCTTTTCGTCAATGGCACCATTGCCGCGCTGCGGGATAGACAGCAACATATTGCCGTTCTTGGCGACGATATCGCCGAGGCGCTGGATGACGTCCTTGGCGGTTTTATATCCATTGCGCTCATAGAGCCCGCGGTCGTAGTGCCAGTTGCCGATGCAGGTGCAGGTCTGCCAGTATTCCGCGCGCAGACGGTCAGAAAAGCCGCGCTCGACATCATCGACGATGGCGCGTTTCTGTCTGGCGTCCAGCTTCTTGCCGGTCACGACGGCCTCCAGCTTGCCGCCGTTCCATTTGCGGTTCTGGTTATAGAAATAGGCCGTGGCATCGAGCCCCGCCTGCTCCAGCGGCAGGCCGTAATTGTCGAAATAGACAAAATCCGGCCGGTATTTATCGACCAGATCGTTCTGACGCAGCAACCACTGCCGGGCGTACCAGGCGTTGGGCGACGTTTCCAGCCACTGACCCGAATGCTGATCGTGATAGTCGTTCATCGCCTTGATCGTGGTCAGACCGTCGGGCGGTACCATGTCCCCGGCCGGACCGGTATAAAGGTCCTGCGGGTCGAGGCCGTCCCACCATTTGCCCTTGCCATCGGCCTTCGTCAGGCGCGCCGCGTCATAGCGCACGCCGCGCATCGGCCCTTCCGGATCGTAGCCATAGGCCGTCTGCCACCAGTGCCAAGCGTGGGCGGCGTGGTTGGACACGCCAAATCGCAGACCGGCGGCGCGCGCCACCTTTGCCCAGCGGCCGACAATATCCATCTTCGGGCCGACGTTCAGGGAATTCCATTTGTGGAACTTCGAATCGAACATGTCGAGATTGTCGTGGTGATTGGCCATCGACACAAAGTATTTGGCACCGGCGGCCTTATAGAGGGCGATCTGGCCTTCCGGGTCCCATTCCGTGACCTTCCAGTCGTTGATGATCTCCATAAAGCCATGATGCGCCGGATGGCCATAACGTTGCACATGCAGGTCGTAATAGGGATTGCCCTGCATATACATCTGCCGTCCGTACCAGTCGCCGGCTTCCGGCACGCACTGCGGCCCCCAGTGCGACCACAGGCCCAGCTTGGCGTCCTTGAACCAGTCCGGCGTCTCATAGGCGTCGCCCAGCGACTCCCAACTGGCCTTGAACGGGGCCGTCGCGGCCTGCGTGGCGGGGGCGAGGGTGGCACCGCTGAGCGCAGCGGCGGAACCAAGCATCTGACGGCGGGTAGGGCGCATGGGAGTCCTTTTGCGGAGAAAGCGGGTATTCAACGGCCGGATGCAGTCAGCCTCTTCGGCCGTTGGTGTTATGGGATGTCGATCTGGAACGGGGCGACCGGCAGGTCGCTGGCGTTGTAGAGATTGACGTAGGGCGAGTCGGCCCAGCCATAGCGGACCTGCTTCGCCGTCGCCGCCCCTTTCAGCACCACCGCATCGCCTTCGACCGTCGCACTGACATAGCGGCAGGCACCGTCGCAGGCTTCAAAACCGATGGCCTGATCCGACGAATAGGTGAGGAGCTTGCCGCCCGTGTCGCGGAACCGGATTACCACATCCGCGCCGCGGCGCGTGGCCGAGACGGGTTCGGGCGACAGGGCGACCGCTTCGCCATAGGCGGCCTTGCGCATCCCCAGTGCCACGCGCTCACCCACCACCTTTTTCTGTGTCGGATGGATGTCGGTGCGGTCGCCCACATCGAGGCTGACGGCCAGAGCGGTCTTCGCGTCGGCCTTGACGCTGAGGCGCTGGGATTCGCGTAAGGCCGCCCATTGCGACGGGGCCGGGCCGTTCACCACCGGCCCGAAATTGGCCAGTTGCACGACAACGACGGGAAGATCGGGTTGCCGGAAGCTGGCGCGCCAGTCGGCGAATAAAGCGGGCAGCAAACGGCTGTATTCCCTGGCATTGCTGGCATTGGATTCGCCCTGATACCAGGCCACACCCTTGAGCGTGTAGGGCGCGATCGGCGCGATCATACCGTTATACAGGGTCGCCAGCCCGGAGGTGGGCAGCCACGGTGTGGTCGGCACATCGCTAAGGGCCGACATAGGCGTGGAAATCTTGTATTTCCATTTTTCCGGAATTTGAATAATTTTGCCATCGCTGAGGTAAAGACCGCGCGGTTTGGGGTCGCCCCACAGGCCGCCACCGCCGCCCGTATCGACGGCGCGCAGGGCTATGACATTGCGCCCGGCTTTTAGCACGCCCTTAGGGATGTCATAGCGGCGCGGCGTGTTCCACCCTTCGCCTGAGCCTATGACCTGACCATTGAGGAAGGTGGTATCGGCATCGTCCACCGCCCCCAGCACCAGCGTGGTGGCCGATCTGGCCTGCGCGGCGGTCAGGGTGATCTCGCTGCGATACCACACCACGCCGTCAAAGCCCGCAAGGGCCGGGTCGCCCGACTCTTCCCAGAAGCGCGTCGTGTCCATGATCTTCCAGTCGCGGTCGTCATAGGCCACGTTTGCCCACTGGCGCTTTTCGGCCGCCTGCGGTTCGTGGGTATCCCACCAGGCTTGCGTCACCTTCTGCCAGCCCTTTTGCGCCGCCTGCGGGTCGCGGGCATAGAGTTTCAGGGTCTCAAGGCCGGTATCATAGCTTTTGAGCTGATGCAGGGTCGATTGGCTCAGCCACGACTGGATCATGGTGCCGCCCCACGACGAATGGATCATGCCGATGGGCACACCGGTCTTCGCCGCCAGCGCTTTCGACATGTAGTAGCAGACGGCGGAGGTATCGCCGGTCGTTTCGGGTCCGACCGCGCGCCACGCCGGTGATTTCGGCAGGTCGCTCAGCGGGCCGGCGGGCTGCGCGTCCTTTTCGACCGTGACGAAGCGGATGCGGTCATTGGCCGAGTTGAGGATCTCGTTATAGGCATTGGTGGCGTATTTGGTGGTGAATTCCATGTTCGATTGCCCCGAACACAGGAACACGTCGCCCACCAGAACGTCCTTCAGCGTCGCACCACCCGACAGGCTTAGCTCGTAAGGTCCGCCTGCGGGCAGGGGGGCCAGGGTCGCCTCCCAGCGGCCTGAAGCGTCAGCCGTTGCGGTCGCCGTCTGACCGGCGATGCGCAGGGTGACCGTTTCGCCCTTATCGGCAAAGCCCCACACCCGCACCGGGGCCTCTCTTTGCAACACAGCGTGGTCACCGAAGATGGCGGCAAAGCGCGGCGCGGCCTCAGCCGTCAGAGGGGACGTCAGGGGCAGCGTCAGGGCCAGCAGACCGGCGGTCAGGCGCAGGGATGTCAGTTTCATCGGGCGGTCTCCACTGGATTCTTGCTGAAAATTATTACCATGACTCGGGCGTCGGTCACTGCGATCGAGTCGCCATCACCTGTCAGAGTCGGGGCGGTCATCTGGCTGTCTTCCCTGTTCGCCTCGCTTCTGTTTTGCGGTCGAGGTCGTCGATCAGGCTTATGACAGCGCTTACTTTTTTTCAAGTGACAATTTATTTTGCCAATAAAAACAAAGCGCCTGTCCCTCTTTACCTTTGCCGCTTTAGCGTGCGACACTTGTACGATTGTATCCGATTCAGCGTCCTGGGGCGCGGCACTCAAGGGGTAAAGCATTGGCGCGTAAGGTCAGTCGTCGCGGCGGCAACATCGTCACCATCCATGATGTGGCCCGGCACGTCGGCGTGTCGCCGATGACCGTGTCGCGCGTCATCAATGGTGAGAAGAACGTCCGCGAAGAGACGCGCAAAAAGGTGGCCGAAGCTATCGAAGCGCTGAACTATTCGCCGAATATGGCGGCGCGCTCTCTGGCCTCTCAGGATTCGTCGCGCATCGCCCTGATCTATTCCAACCCCTCCATGTCTTTCCTGTCGGAACTGCTGCTGGGCATACTGCACCAGAGCTCGCAAAGCGGCTGTCAGTTGATCATCGAAAGCTGCGAAGGCCCCGAAGGCGTGGCCGATGTGTTGGACAAGCTGAAATCGCTGGGCGTCGATGGCGTGGTCCTGCCGCCGCCTCTGTCGGATTCCACCCGCGTGGCCAAGGCCCTGCGCGAGATGGGCCTGCCGTTTGTCGGTGTGGCGACGTCGCGCCCGTCGCCGGATGCGGCCAGCGTCTCCATCGACGATTTCAAGGCGGCCTTCGCCATGACGCAGCGCCTGATCGCGCTGGGCCACCGCCGTATCGGCTTTATCAAGGGCAACCCCAACTCCTATTACAGCCAGTTGCGGCATGAGGGCTACATCGCGGCCCTCACCAAGGCCGGGCTGACGCCGGAAGACAAGCTGATCGGGCAGGGTTATTTCACCTATCGCTCGGGCTTCGATGCCGCCGAAAGCCTGCTGATGCGCGATGAGCGCCCGACGGCGCTGTTTGCCTCCAACGACGATATGGCCGCCGGTGCGGTGGCTTCGGCTCACCGGCTGGGCCTCGATGTGCCCAGAGATGTGACCATTGTGGGCTTTGACGATACGTCCATGGCCTCGTCCGTGTGGCCGGAACTGACCACCGTGCGTCAGCCGATTTCCGACATGGCGTCGCTGGGGCTGAAGATGCTGCTGGAGCAGATTCGCACGCGCCGTTCGGGTCAGCCCTATGCACCCGTGCATGAAATCCGCGACTTCGCGATCATTGAGCGGCAGTCCTCTTCGGCACCGGGCGAAGACGCGACGGACTGAGGGCCGAAAAATGTAACCCGAAGGGTGTCGCCTCTTGACAAGTGACTACTTCTGCTGGAAATGGTAGCGGTATCATAACAGCTTAACCGCGTAACCACGGTTGCGCGCGAGGCCGTGTGGAAAAAAATACAAAAAAGTCCGGTGGTTAGTGGCCGGACGCTACAGGTTGAGCAGAGTCCCTTCTTTCCGGCTGTCCGGACGATTCGTAAAAGCAAAGGTGCGTCACCATGACCGATTTCCTCCCCGCCGCCATGCTTCCGGTAGATTGGCGTGAGGCCACGCTGGTGGGCCGCATCCTTCTGCCCGAAGGCCCGACCCCGGTTCTGGTCAAGGGGGGCGAGGTGTTCGACATGAGCGCGGTGGCCCCGACCGTGGCGCAGCTTCTGGCGAACTGGCCGGAAAAGGGCGTCCCCGCTGGCGGCAAGAGCCTTGGCAAGCTGGAAGACTTTGCCTTCCAGAAGGCGTGGGAAGGGAAATCGACCCTGCTGTCGCCCATCGACCTTCAGGTGGTCAAGGCGGCGGGCGTCACCTTTGCCGTGTCGGCGGTCGAGCGCGTCATCGAAGAACGCGCGCGCGGCGATTATAACAAGGCGCAGGCCATTCGCGATGATCTGGCCGCCCGCGTCGGCGGCGATATCCGCTCGGTCGTGCCGGGGACCGAAGCGGCGGCCAAGTTGAAAGAGGCGCTGATCGCCGACGGCCTGTGGTCGCAATATCTCGAAGTCGCCATCGGTCCTGACGCCGAAGTCTTCACCAAATCGCCGGTCCTGTCGTCGGTGGGCTGGGGCGAAGAGGTCGGCGTGCGCTCCGACTCGACATGGAACAACCCTGAGCCCGAAGTGGTGATGGTCGTCGATCCGAAGGGTCGCGCGCTGGGGGCGACGCTCGGTAACGACGTCAATCTGCGCTGCTTCGAAGGCCGCTCGGCGCTCCTGCTGGGCAAGGCCAAGGACAACAACGCCTCGTGCGCGCTGGGGCCGTTCATTCGCCTGTTCGACGAAGGCTTCACGATTGAGGATGTGCGTTCCGCCGTGCTCGATCTGCGCATCGACGGGCCGGAAGGCTATGTGCTGGAAGGCCGTTCCTCGATGGATCAGATCAGCCGTGATCCGCTGGAGCTGATCCGTCAGGCGCTGAGCGAGCACCACTATCCCGACGGTTTCGTCCTGATGCTGGGCACGCTGTTTGCCCCGACGCAGGACCGCGACACGCCGGGTCGCGGCTTCACGCACAAGGTCGGCGACATCGTCACCGTCACTTCGCCAAAGCTCGGTACGCTGGAAAACCGCGTCACCACCTCAAAAGACGCACGCGCCTGGACCTTTGGTATCGTCGCCCTGATGCAGAACCTCGTCTCGCGGGGTCTGCTGAAGGTCGAAACGGCCAAGGCCGATGCGGCCTAGATGTAATTAAACGTGCATCCTTTATAAGAAACGCAGAAACCGTTTCCGGGTGCCCCTTGGTGTTTGTTTGTAGAAAGTTCTGAAGACATGTCGTCTGCCATCTATCCGAGCCTGAAAGGGCGTAAGGTTCTCATCACCGGCGGGGGGTCGGGTATCGGCGGAGGGCTGGTCAAGGCCTTCGTCAATCAAGGGGCGAAGGTGCACTTCATCGACCTGGTCGATGAAGTCTCCGCCACCATTGACACCGGTGTTCTGGGCGTCGCGCCTGTGTTTCATCAGTGCGATCTGACCGATACGCCGGCGCTGGAAAAGGTGCTGGCCACCATTCAGGCGGACGGTCCGGTGACCATCCTACTCAACAATGCGGCGCGCGACGACCGTCATTCGCTGGCGGAAATCACGTCGGAATTTTTCGACAAGAATATCGGCGTCAACCTCAAGCATATGCTGATGGTTACCCGCGCCATTGCGCCGGGCATGAAGGCGGCGGGCGGCGGGGCCATCATCAATTTCGGCTCGATCTCTTGGCACCTCGGTCTGCCCGACCTGACGCTCTATGAAACGGCCAAGGCCGGTATCGAAGGCATGACGCGCGCTCTGGCCCGCGAACTGGGCCGCGACAATATCCGCGTCACCACCATCATCCCCGGCAATGTCAAAACGCCGCGCCAGATGAAGTGGTACACGCCCGAAGGCGAGCGTCAGATCGTCGAAGCCCAGTGCCTCGATGGCCGTATCGAGCCGCAGCACGTGGCCTCTCTGGCCCTGTTCCTCGCTTCTGACGACGCGGCCCTGTGCACCGGCCACGGCTACTGGATCGACGCCGGTTGGCGATAAGCGAATTCACCTCCCCTGCAAGCCCAAGGGCTTGCAGGGGAGGCGGGAGATACAGATGACCCAGCTCTTCCACCCCACCTGTGTTCTCGACCTCAAGGCCACGCTGGGCGAAGGGCCCGTATGGTCGGCGCGCGATCACGCCCTGTGGTTCGTCGATATCAAACAAAAGCGCGTCCACCGCTATGATCCCGACATCGGTTCGCATCAGTCCTTCCTCGCCCCGTCCGAGCCGGGCTTCCTCGCTCCCAAAACACGCGGCGGCTTTGTCGTCGGCTGCAAGACGGGCCTCTACGATTTCGCCCCCAAAACCGGCACCTTTACCCTGCTGAGCCATGTTGAACCGGGCCTGCCGACCAACCGTCTCAATGACGGCTTTGTCGATGCCAAGGGCCGCCTGTGGTTCGGCTCGATGGACGATGATGAGGAAAAGCCCACCGGTCGCCTCTACCGCTACGATGCGCGAGGTCTGAAAGTTATGGACGACGACTATGTCATCACCAATGGCCCGGCGGTCAGCCCCGACGGTAAGACCCTCTATCACAACGACACGCTGAAAAAGCACATCTATGCCTTCGATCTCGACGACCACGGCGACATCCATAACAAGCGCCTGTTCGCGCAACTGGACGCCATGGGCAAAATCGGGGGCAAAACCGGCGCGCACGGCGAAGGCTATATGGACGGCCCGATCGTCGATAGCCAGGGTCAGGTGTGGGTCGGGCTGTTCTTCGGCTGGGGCGTGCATGTCTATGCGCCGGATGGGACTCTGATCCGCAAGGTCGATCTACCGGTGTCGAACGTCACGAAGATCGCCTTTGGCGGCCGCGACCTGAAAACCGTCTATGCGACGACCGCCGCCAAGGGCTTGAGCGCCGATGATCTGAAATCGCAGCCGCTGGCGGGTGGTCTGTTCAACTTCCGCAGCGACGTAGCGGGTCAGCCGCAAAACGAAATAAACTTCCTCTGAGGGCAATCCATGAGCCGTAAACCCGCGACCCCCAATGGCCGTTTCCGTTCGCAGGAATGGTTCGAAGCCCCCGGCCATATCGACATGGCGGCGCTCTATCTGGAGCGCTTCATGAACTATGGCATCACGCCGCAGGAACTGCGGTCGGGGCGGCCCATTATCGGTATCGCGCAATCGGGGTCGGACCTCAGCCCGTGCAACCGCATCCACCTCGATCTGGCCCAGCGCGTGCGCGAAGGCATCCGCGATGCGGGCGGCATCTGCATGGAATTTCCCTGCCACCCCATCTTTGAAAACTGTCGCCGTCCGACGGCTGCCGTCGATCGCAACCTCAGCTTCATGACGCTGGTGGAAATCCTGCACGGCTATCCGCTCGATGCGGTGGTGCTGACGACCGGATGCGACAAGACCACGCCGGCGGGCATTATGGCCGCCACGGCCGTTGATATTCCGGCCATTGTGCTGTCGGGCGGGCCGATGCTGGATGGCTGGCACGACGGCGATCTGGTCGGTTCCGGCACCGTCATCTGGCGCTCACGCCGCAAGCTGGCCGCCGGTGAAATCACCGAAGACGAATTCCTCGAAGCCGCCTGTGCCTCGGCCCCGTCGGCGGGGCATTGCAACACCATGGGCACAGCCTCGACCATGAATGCCGTGGCCGAAACACTGGGCCTGTCGCTGCCCGGCTGCTCGGCCATTCCGGCACCCTATCGGGAGCGTGGGCAGATGGCCTATGAGACGGGCCGCCGCATCGTCGAAATGGCCTATGAGGACCTTAAACCCTCAAAAATCCTGACCAAGGCCTCTTTCCTCAACGCCATTGCGGCGGTGGCGGCGCTGGGTGGTTCGACCAATGCCCAGCCGCACATCGTGGCCATGGCGCGCCACGCCGGGGTCGAGCTGACGCCGGAAGACTGGATGGCGGCCTATGACATCCCGCTGATCCTCAACATGCAGCCGGCGGGCAAGTATCTGGGTGAGCGTTTCCACCGCGCGGGCGGCGTCCCGGCTATCCATGTCGAGCTGTTGAAGGCCGGGATGCTGGACGGCACGGCGGCGACGATTACCGGCAAGACGATTGCCGAAAATGTCGAAGGCCGCGAAACCCGCGACCGCGAAATGATCCGCACCGTGGCCGAGCCGCTGATGGAGCGGGCGGGCTTCCTGGTGCTCAAGGGCAATCTGTTCGACTTCGCCATCATGAAGACGAGCGTGATTTCGCCCGAATTCCGTCAGCGCTACCTGTCCGAACCCGGCCGCGAAGGCGTGTTCGAAGGCCGCGCCATCGTCTTTGATGGCTCGACCGGCTATCACGAGCGCATCAACGACCCGGCGCTGAATATTGACGCGCACTGTATTCTGGTCATCCGTGGCTCCGGCCCGGTCGGCTGGCCGGGGTCGGCCGAAGTGGTCAATATGCAGCCGCCCGACGCGCTGTTGAAAAAGGGCATCACCTCGCTGCCAACCATCGGCGACGGGCGTCAGTCGGGGACGGCGGATTCGCCTTCCATCCTCAACGCCTCGCCCGAAAGCGCGGTGGGTGGCGGGCTGGCCTGGCTGCGCACTGGCGATACCATCCGCATCGACATCAATACGGGGGCCTGCGACATGCTGGTCTCCGCCGAAGAGATCGAAAAGCGCAAGGCCGACGGTGTCCCGGCCTATCCGGAGTCCATGACCATGTGGCAGGAAATCTATCGCCAGACCGTGGGGCAACTGCACACGGGCGCGGTGATGGAACCGGCGCTGAAATACACGAAGATTGCCGACAAGATGCCGCGGCATAACCACTGATCATGATGTTTTGATAAAACATCATGATCAGGATTTCTGCTTGCCCCTCGCCGGGCGGTGGCTCGCGCCACCTTGGCCGCCGCCTCAATGGCGGCTTGAGCGGAATGATTCCAAGAGAAATCATTCCGCTATAACCGCAACCTCCTCCCTGTTGCTGCGCAACAGGGAGGAGGGATGTTGCGCAGCATTTTTGCGGTAGAATTCGGCCCAAGCATGGTAGCGCTATCAGCTTTTTGCTTGCCAGACTGAAAATTTAAGGCACATTAACTACGCCCGCGGCGCGGTGCGCCAAGACCCTGTCTCACTTTTTGAGAGAGCGGCCTTTACGAGTCGCTGCGCGCGGTTCAGTTTCATTACGCCTATCCGCCACACCCGACCACCAACGATACACAGGGACCAGAGAGCGGAAGGCGTCACACGTCTGCAATCCTTCGATTGCACTCAGGGAAGGGAAAATTGAATGTCCTCATCACTTGGAAAAGTGAATATGGGGCTGGTCATGGGGCTCGCCATCGGCGCGGCTCTGGGCGGCCTCCTGTTCGGCTACGACACCGCCGTGATTTCCGGCGCCGAAGAAGCCATCGTCCATAACTTCGTCACGCCGCGTACCGACCTCACCGAGGTGGCGCGCAACTCTCTGGCCGGTACGGCCATTGGCATTGCACTTCTGGGCTGCGTGCTGGGCTCGCTGATCGCCGGGCCGCTGTCCACCTCGCTTGGCCGTCGCGCCGGGATGCTGATTGCCGCGTTTCTGTTCTTCGCCTCGTCGATCCTGTCGGGCTATCCGGAACTGGGTCTGGCACCGATCGGGGGGCTGGGGGTTGAGGGCCTGACGCCGTTCATGATCTACCGCTTTATCGGCGGGGTCGCCATCGGCATGGCGTCGCTGATTTCGCCGCTGTACATCGCAGAAATCGCCCCGGCGAAGCAGCGTGGCCTGCTGATTACCTTTCAGCAAATCGCCATCGTCGGCGGTATGCTGCTGGTCTATTTCGTCAATCTGAAGATCGCCGAATCCGGCACGGACGAGTGGGTGCTTTCGACCGGCTGGCGCTACATGCTGGCTTCGGCGGGTATTCCGGCGGCCCTGTTCTTCCTGGCGGCCTTCCTGATGCCCGACACGCCGCGCTGGTACGTGATGAAGCAGAAGGAAGACAAGGCGCGCAAGCTGCTCAGCGAGTTGAACGACCCGCAGGAAGCGCAGGCGACCATGGACGAAATCCGCGGCTCGCTCAGCGAACATTCGGGCAAGCTGTTCTCGTTCGGCGTCGGTGTCGTCGTGGTCGGTGTGCTGCTGTCGGTGTTCCAGCAGTTCGTCGGTATCAATGCCGTGCTCTATTACGCGCCGCTGATGTTCAAGAATATCGGGTCGGGCACCGATCAGGCCCTGTTCCAGACCGTGCTGGTCGGTGCGGCCAATGTGGTGTTCACGCTGGTGGCGACCTTCACCGTCGATCACTGGGGCCGCAAGCCGCTGCTGATCCTCGGCGCTCTGGTCATGGCCGTGTCGATGGCCGCGCTCGGCATCCTGTTCCAGCAGAAGCAGGAAGGCACGCTGCTGCTGTACGCCGCTATGCTGTACATCGCCGGTTTCGCCCTGTCGTGGGGCCCGGTCGTGTGGGTGCTGCTGGCCGAAATGTTCCCCAACTCCATCAAGGGCAAGGCCATGGCCATCGCCGTGGCGGCCCAGTGGATTTCGAACTACATCGTCACCTGGTCATTCAAGGTGATTGATGGCGACAGCACGCTGAACGCCACCTTCAACCACGGCCTCAACTACTACATCTATGCGGCCTTCTCGGTGCTGGCAGCGGTCTTCGTGTGGAAGTTCGTGCCGGAAACCAAGGGCCGGACCCTTGAGGCGATTGAAAGCCTGTGGAAGAAGTCGTAAACTCTCAAACGACACAGTAAAGGACGGCGGAGCTGCGATCAGTCTCCGTCGTTTCTTCTTTTTGTAAATAAAATCAATTATATAGACCTCATCTAGCCTGCGCTGTGTGACAGTTTGTGTGACAGTTTTTGTGTCGCCTCACGGGCTGGGTACACCGCTTCAAGCTCGGTACGGGCGCTCGAACCGCCCTCAGATTCGGCTCGCTGCATCTGGATGCGGATGCGATTCCTTGCCTCGCGGCATAAAAGTCTTCGGAAAAAGCTGCCAGAACGCTCTAGGCGGGCAAAATGGTCCGACGGTACTCAACCATCAAAAATCACGCCGATCACCGTCAGCGTGCGTCCCTGAGTCACGGCACAGCAAGCCTGTCGCTGACCGGAAGGGTACTATCTCAGCGCTCTGCTAAGTACGCTTTACAAGGTCATATGTACCGGGCGGGGATATGAGCATCGCCACCCTCTGTTGTACCTTGAGCTTTAGGGTCAGGTCCATATTGGTTGTCGCCAACCGTGCCCGGCAGAATGATGGTCTGGATAAATGACCATATAAGGCCTACCACCGGCAGCAACTCAATGAGAACCCAGTACCCGGACTTGTCTCGGTCATGCCAGCGTTTAACCGCCAAAGCGAGGCGCACCCACGCTATTGCGCCGAAGCACGCATAACCGATGGTCATCTTTAGCCATCCGGGTGCAACGGCCAGAGGCGCTAAGAGCCTGTCAAGGATGCGACCTAAGTACGCATAGAAGTCGTGATAGCCCGTGCTCAGGATGCGCAGGAGGCTGGATAGTTTGTCAACCTGTGCAAGTTCCGGGGCGGTGATGCAGCACACTAGTATGAATAGTGCGAGATTGAACAGACAGTAGTCTCTGCGCCGAACCCGGCCCTGAAAGCTAAACAGGAACTCTATCATCACATCCCCCATATCTGACTGTGAAGATGATCGGCTTCATGAGTGAGAAAGTCAACTTTGACTCGTTGGGGAGAGGTGTGCCGCCCGCGTTAGATCGTCGGCCTGACACCTATGCCCCGTGGCGACTCACCTGATGGTCACAGGCGGGCAAACTGCTCCGGCGGTACATCGCCACCTAAAACCTCCCGACCGCCGCCAGCGAGCTTCCCTGAGTCACGGCGACGGTGTTTGGAGCGGGCGAGCGGTAATCACGCCCTGCTCGATCAAATCGGCATGTATCCGGAGCTTGCGGGCACGTTCGCAATGAACCTGGCCTGTGCTTCCCAGCTCTTTCTGACGTGAGGCCATAGCGTCATGAACCACGGCGAGAAACCGGAGCCGAAAGGCTTCATCTTGAGGGGTGCGCTTCAATTTGGCTCCGGGGTCATCAGTGGAGGCGACCATAATTCAAAGGAAGAGAGGTTAAGCCCGCGCGTTCATATGCCAGTGCCATGTCCAGAGCCCCGCCGCATTTCGGGCTGTGACAGGTCAGGAGCGTCTCCAAGTCGCCGACAGTGACCCTGCCGAGGCGAGGCCCGCGAACCATAAGCCCGACGGACTCTGTTCGAGACTTGCCGCATGTGCGACAGGTGCAGCGTAACCGGGATGATGGCGGGAGGTCTTCTAACTTCGTCCTTTTTAACCACTGACCTTCAAGAGCGGACACAAGGCGTTCGAGTTCGGTGGGCTGTTGCATCTGACTTCTCCGTGAGTGTTCTTAATTTGTTCTCATTGATTGACAGAGTCAATCTGGAGTGACGCGCTGCGGCGTTAACGTTCTGTGGACAAATTCGCGCCAGTGTGGGTAACCTGCCAACCTGTCCGGGGGAGGTCATGAAGCGGCAACAGCTCAAAATCGCAGGTTATGTCGTGTTGCTGGTGCTTGGCGGTCTGTTGCCGCTGGTTTCGCAGCCAAATCCGTCATGGCTATTGCTACTGCCTGCCACCTATCTGCTGTGGCGCTGGGGGTAGCTTCTGTCCGGATGTCCACCACCGACGGCGCGACGATCCTGTTGAGTCGCGGTCGAGGGGTAAGAGAACCGAAAAACGTGCGGCGCAGGAAAGAGACTTTCAGCGGCGCAAAGGGGCTGGTCTGTGCCTACACCGTGGGTCCTTATGCCGTCGCACCTGACTTGTTTTGTATGGGTTGCGCGCCCTCTAAGACCCGTCCCCAGCCAGCAAAAACTGGAAATGGGGGCCAGGCGGTAAGCTGTAGTCAGATATTGTAAGAACTGACAATTATTAAACGTATGTGGTAAAATCGTTCGCTATTGTTCGCTATTGTACGGTTTCAGGCTTCCGGAGCCATCGCTGGGGTGAGAGGGACGCTGTAGCGGGTCGCGACCTTATCGCATTCTGACCCCGGAACCTTCTAAGCGGCTGCGGTGATCGTGGCTGTCACCACCGACAGGCCGAGCATCATATTCATGCGAGCCTTATATAAGGGAGGTGACCTATTTCCCAGTCCCCACATAAGGCAACCGGGTGACAGGGCAGTCGAGACGTCTAAGACCTCGGTTATTCCAGAGACACGATTGATCGTCATGGTCCCGGTGAAGGGTGGGAGGGAATACCGTCCGTTTATCGAGCGGCATTCCCTGTCTGTTTTATGATGTGTCTTAGTGCTTGATCTTCTGTGCGTCCATCCAAGCTGTGAGGTCGTTCTTATCGAAGAGGACCCGTCCGCCTACCTTGATCTTGATTGGTCCCTTTCCTTGCTTATCGAACTTGTAGAGGCTTTGTGTGGAGAGGTTTGTGAAGCGTGCGGCTTGTTTGGCGTTCAGGTATTGAGAGGTGATCGTTTCGTTGTTCATTTTGATGGCTTTCGTTTGTGTTTTAGACATGACTTAAATTGGCGCTCGGTTTTGAACCGAGGCCATCGCGACCCAAGTCGGTGGGTCTCCGGGTCATTAATGACGGGCGCGTGGTGCGTGACACTGTCGGCTGACCGCGCTCTAGCAGTCTCGGAAAACGTTGTGTCCTTCGTTTCCGGAACACCGGCTATGGCAAATCCACCACCGGGACCTCTGAGCCACCTGCCCTCGCACGCGAGGCGGTTCGGACGTTTCAGAGGAATTTTGACCCGCGAAGCTTCAAGACACTTCTTGGGGTTGCTTTTCTTTGATTGATCTTTTTTTTGGGGTCGTAGGGTCGTAGGGTCGTAGGGTCGTAGGGTCGTAGGGTCGTAGGGTCGTGGGGTCGTGGGGTCGTGGGGTCGTAAGGTCGTAGGTTCTTTGGTTTTCTGATACTTGGCTTAGCGGTGGCTCAGTATGTCGGCTATGGTCCAATGGGTGACGTCTAACCCTTGGACCTGTTTAGTGGCATACCGAATATACCTGGCGTCTTCCGTCAGTGGTTGCAGGTCAAAGCTAGGTTTCGCGCGCGGCGTCGATATGACGGGCCGTGACGGAGGAACCAGCAAAGAACTCGGCTGAGAGCTGTCGGCTCCCACGGTCTCGGTGAGGACGCTCCGGAGCAAACGCTCCTCACCCTCCCGAAGGGAGATGACACCATGAAAGTGTGGGTACAATTCGCCCGCCCCATCTTTGGGCTCGTAGAAACCAGCCATGAACACCGCGTCTTCCGGACGTAATCTCATGAGCTTTCGTTTTGGGACGTCACGGAGCTGATCTGCGATCTCTCTGGCGATCCGGCGAAGTTGAGGAAGAAGCTCCGTTTCCGGATCAAACCGCCGGGGATGAAGGCCCAACGCAATGGTCAGTGCGTGGGTAGCTCCGTTCTGCTTGTAAAGATCAGCGTAGCCTTCGATGAGCTTTTCGCGGTGCGTTCTGGCGGTTATGTACGCGGGGTACGCACGAGGACCCGGTACAGAGCTGAGAGAGTGGGTAGTCATTTCATAAGGGGGTTATAGTGAGCCGGGGATGTCTCCATGCTACGTCAAGGTAGGCTTCGAGGGAGTTATATCGTCCGGACATACTATGATACCATGTGGATAACTCGCAAGTCTAGGGGTTATTGCAGATAATTCAGGAGAAGCCGTCTGTGGACGGCTGCGGTCTCAGGTGGAATTCACCCTTGTGCCGATTGCCGTCCCGCTCTGTAACCGTTGCTTTTGGAAAGGGTATTCCTATGAAGAAACGGTATGTGGTTGGCTTGCTGATGGTTGGTGGTTTTTTTGCCGCCCTGTACGGATGCGAAAGCCCGCAGGAACAGCGCGAGCGTGAAGCCGCCGAAGAGGCTGTCTGGCGCGAGCAAATAGCAACGGAGAAGGCGAAGCTGGTCGAGCGCATGAAGGCGCATCCGGGGGAGTACAACAAGACGATGGACTGTGCCGCGCGTCGAGTGAGCGTCGCCACGGAGGAGGCCCACTATCAGACATTCCTGATCCACCGTCCGGAATTGGTTTCGGCGGCTCAGCGCGACCACATGATCAATTCATGGCTGGACGCTATCGAAGGATGCGGTGGCGACCTTGGGGCGTTCGCGGCACAGATGGCGAATGACCCGGATGACTTGACTATGAAGGGGCTGACAATCGCGCTTGTCCGGCAGGGGCGGTGACCCAATGATCGAACGTCAATACGACCTTGCCGGACTCAAACTGTCGTGCCACAACTGAATGCAACGCTGAGATGTGATTGTCTGGATGGTTTCATTAGGGGGAGATTATGAGAGCGTTTGTACTGGCACTACTCGCTATGGCGACGGTCGCTTCACCAGCGGGAGCCGAGGTCACGACCGCTGCCAAGGTGAGGTACGATGTCAGTTACGGGCAATCTGACTGGTACGACATGCGGGTGACCTTCTTGCTCGGAAGTGAGCTAAATAGAGCCACAAAATCTTTCAATTATAGTGCTTGGGATAAGTATGCCCTCCTATTTTTTGGTGAAGGTGAAGTAGCTATCATTAAACTTGAAAATATCTTCGTGTCTTGCAATCAAGAATTTTCGGTTTCATGTCTTCCGAGCTTCGGCAATTTGACTGGTGAGGATCAATCTGGCAAAAAATGGGAAATTTGCACTCGACGTTACTGCTAAATGGGAGCGAAATGTCGTGACGGCTAGACCTTCTGGGCTACCCTGCAAACTTGACATTTTCTCCGGACATAGGAGCGGAGGGCTGCGAAACGTCTCTTAGGCTTATGCGATTTAAGCTCGAAGGGTTTTATTGCGACCCCGTCAGCATCCGGTAGACGGACGCGCGGGCGATACCCAGACGCTTGGCGATTTCCGTACCACCGACGCCCGCGTCACGGAGCGCTTTGACTTGTTCGGCGTCAATGGTCTTGGGACGTCCTTTGTAGACACCAGCGGCTTTAGCCTTGTCGATACCCTCGCGCTGGCGCTCCTTGCGCAGTTCGGTTTCAAACTCAGCGAAGCTGGCGAGGATGTTAAGCATCAGCCGCCCCTCGGCCTTCGTGGTGTCGAGCCCGCTTTGCTGGAGACACCGGAAGTCCACCTGCTTTTCAGTCAGACGGTCAATGATCTGGCGGAGGTCCGTAATTGAGCGGGCGAGGCGGTCGAGGCGGGTCACTACGAATATGTCGCCTTTACGGACGAACTTGAGGGCGGCTTCAAGCTGCTCGCGTCCGTCCGTGGTGGTCCCGGACTTCTTCTCTGCGAATAGCTCTGTGCAGCCTGCGGCGCGAAGCTGCTCCTCCTGAACTTCGAGGGATTGGCCGGAGGATGAAACGCGGGCGTAACCGACGGTGAGGCTCATGGTAAGGTGTCTCGTGTGGGTCTATGACCTTCCGAAATTACCGCCTCATTATTTCGGCGTCCACCGAATAAGGCACCCTCTTGTGGACGGCTTCAAGGGTTTCCCGGCAGCGTGGGGGCGCCTAGCCGGGGTATACACATATGAGGCGCAGTGCCATCTATGCGGGCTTGACGGTGCCTCTCGGAACATGGTCCAACGTGCATATGGTGTCTCTCTGGTAGAGTCACGGGATAACCCACACTAAGCGAGTATATATGTCTGTTGACCTTCAGGACCTTTCGCGACGTCTTTTTAAGACTGCAAATCAGCTATGGACCAATACGACGCTTCGACCACACCAGTATTCTCAGCCGGTCCTCGCGCTCATTGCGCTTCGTCAGATGGAAGCCAAGTTCAACGATGTCCACGCCGCACTATCGAAGACATTCACAGGGCGGCTGCGTGCTACAGCACCTGATTATCATGCCAAAGGTGCGATGTTCCTCCCAGAAGAAGCGCGTTTCTCTTTCCTGCTTGCACTCCCAGAAGCTGAGGACCTCGGAAGAGCTCTAAATACAGCAATGGAGTTGGTGGCCGAGCACAATCCCGATCTTAGAGGTATCCTGCCGCAGGGATATGGAGCCCTTCCGGATCGAGTATTGCGTGAACTGCTGCGATTGCTTCAGCCACTGGAGATCACAGGTGACGCCTATGGCTTGATCTTTGAATACTTTATGGATGCGTTTGCCTCTGCATTTATGGAGAAGGGTGGAGAGTATTTCACTCCGTCGTCCATTGTGAAGCTAATCGTCGAAGTGATCGAGCCTTACCATGGAAAGATTTTCGACCCTGCCTGCGGCTCTGGCGGCATGTTTGTGCATTCGGCAGAGTTTGTGCGACGTCATCATATGTCGCCAAGCCGCGAGATCAGCGTTTACGGTACTGAGAAGATGCCTGACACCCGTAAATTGTGCAGTCTGAACTTAGCAGTTCATGGGTTATCTGGCGATATACGCGAGGCAAACAGTTATTACGAAGACCCGCACGATCTGGTGGGTAAATTTGACTATGTCATGGCGAACCCTCCCTTTAATCAGTCTGAGGTTGACCGCTCGTTATTGTCACAACAGACTGGCGTGGTTGATGCACGATTTTCGTTGGGTATCCCCTCAATAAACAACGCAAATTACCTTTGGATCGGGCTGTTTACGGCTGCTTTAAACGAGACAGGCCGTGCAGGTTTCGTCATGGCGAATTCGGCTTCGGACGCGGGCGGCAGTGAACGCGAAATGCGCCGTAAGCTGATCGAGAGCGGGGTCGTGGACTGCATCATCACGACCTCGCCAAACATGTTTCTCACCGTTACCTTACCGGTGACCCTGTGGTTCCTTGACAAGGGCAAACGCACCACCGCCCGAGAGGATGAGGTGCTGTTCATAGATGCCCGCACCATCTTCCGACAGGTCACACGCGCTCACCGTGACTTTGCGCCGGACCAGATAGAGCTTCTGGCAAACATTGTCCGGCTATGGCGCGGCAACGAGATCGAAACGGTGGCCGGAAGTGCATCTCGACTGGCTGAGCTATTTGGTGACGACTGTTATAAGGATATTCCCGGTTTGTGTTGCGTCGCCAAGCGCTCGGATATTCTGGCTCAGGATTGGAGTCTCAATCCTGGACGGTATGTTGGAGTGGCACAGGGTGAACACTCAGATGATGAGGAGTTCAAGTTACGGCTGGAGGCTTTGCAGGAAGAGTTGGAAGGGCTCAACGCAGAGGCGTCGCGCATACAGGCGGTAATCGCGCAAAATGTGGCAGAGGTGTTGGCGTGAGCGAGTGGCGGACCGTTAGGATTGGCGATCTGGGAAGAGTCATTACAGGCAAAACTCCACCATCAGCGCAACCGGAGCTATTTATAGGGGGCATTCCTTTTATTACACCGAGCGACATGTCTGACGATGCGCGGCATATCCAAACAGAGCGTTATCTATCGACAGCTTGGGATGTAAAGGAGCGGTTGATCCTGCCATCTCGCTCGATATGCGTGGTCTGTATTGCGTCTATCGGCAAGGTCTGCATGACCTTGAAGCCGTCCCATACTAATCAGCAAATCAATAGCATCGTTGTTGATCCGTCAGCTTTTGATGCACACTTTGTGTATTATTCGATGCGACAAAAGACCGACGAGCTGAGGACGCGAGCCGCAGGTACAGCCACACCGATCATCAACAAGTCAGTCTTTTCGGACCTTGAGATTAATTGTCCTAGTCTCGAAACTCAGGCTCGGATCGCGGGGATTCTTGGTGCCTATGACGATCTTATCGAGGTGAACCAGCGACGCATCGCTGTTCTAGAGGAGATGGCGCGCGGGCTCTTTGAAGAGTGGTTCGTCCGGTTCCGCTTTCCCGGTCACGAAAGCGTCCCGCTGGTTGACACTCCCAATGGTCCCCTTCCGGAGGGGTGGAACTGTAAGACTCTGGGACAGATGGGTGCGGTGATAACGGGGAAAACACCGAGCAAGGCTAATCCAGCTTTCTATGGTGCCGATGTTCCATTCGTAAAGATACCTGATATGCACCAATCGATGTTCATTTGGCAGACGGCGGATAGCCTATCTTCGCAAGGTGCATCTTCCCAGATGAGTAAGACAGTGCCTGCGGGTTCCCTGTGTGTAAGTTGCATTGCCACTGTCGGACTTGTTTCAATTACCACCAAACCGTCCCAAACCAATCAGCAGATTAACACTCTCGTGCCACATGATCCTCATTGGCGAGAATACCTTTATTTCGCTTTGGAGAGCCTTAAGGCTCACTTGCAGAATCTTGGGTCGAACGGGGCGACAATGACGAACGTGAACAAGCAGAAGTTCTCGAGCGTGCAAATAGCTATCCCCACCGATGAATTGATGAGCCATTATCACGATTTTGCGGGTCCGTTGTTGGATCTTATAGCGAAGTTGACACTTGCCAACCAACATCTCGCTGCCTCACGCGACCTTCTTCTGCCGCGCCTAATGACGGGTCAATTATCGGTTGCCGCAGCCGAGAAGGAATTGGAGATCGCCTAAGATGCCCCCTTCGCTGACTGGTATGGTTGCCTCTGAAAACGGTGTGGTGGAAAAGCCCGCCTTAGCGCTATTGGAGGCCTTGGGCTGGACGGCAATCAATCTGATGCATGAGATACCGGGAGCAACCAATCCAACGGGCCGAACCGGTTTTCACCAGTCCTACCTTCCGGCGCGGCTACGGGCAGCACTGGTGAAGCTCAACTCATCTCTACCCATCAGCGCGGTTGAAGCCGCTGAGATTGAGCTGACGAAGGATCGGTCGGCTTTGTCACCGGTCAATGCCAATCGCGATGTCTTGGCGCTATTGGTCGATGGGGTTACCGTGCAGGTCCGGAATGAGAAAGGTGGTTATGATGACCATCGGGTTCGTGTTATCGACTGGCGAGACGCGCACAACAATGACTTTGTCGCCGCCAGTCAGGTCTGGTTACAAGGGCTTCTTCACAAACGTCGCCCGGATACCATTGGCTATGTGAACGGTCTGCCGTTGTTGTTGGCTGAATGGAAGGCGCCAACGAAGCCGCTGGCCAGCGCCCACGAGGACAATGTCCGCGATTATCGCGATACCATCCCGCAGGTTTTCCACGCCAACGGTTTTGTCATCCTGTCGAATGGGATCGAAACCGTGATGGGTCCGGCACATGCTGATTTTGAGGTGTTTGCCCCTTGGAAAAAGCTGCACGAGGACGGGCCGGAAGACTTGTCACTTGAGACGCTGTTGCGCGCTACCTGTGAGCCCCAGCGGTTCCTTGACCTGATCGAAAATTTCCTTCTCTTCGATGAAACCAAAAACGGTTTACGGAAGGTCGTCGGCAAGTATCACCAGGTCTTGGGTGTCAACCGCGCTATCGAAGCCGTTCAGAAAATCGACGACAACAAAGGGAAGCTGGGGGTTTTTTGGCACACCCAAGGGTCAGGCAAGAGCCTTTCTATGGTCATGTTTGCCGAGAAGGTTCTTCGTCGGCTTGGGGGGAATTATACCTTTGTCATCGTGACTGACCGTAACGAATTGGATATTCAGATTTCTGGGCAATTCAAAACTGCCGGTGCACTGACCAAGGATATTCAGAACGCTCAGGCGGCAAGTCGGCAACATCTCCGCGAGTTGCTGGCGAGCAATGAGCGCTATGTCTTTACTCTCATCCAAAAGTTCTCGACCGGTGACGGCGAGCCCATGCCGGTATTGTCGGATCGTTCAGACATTATCGTTATTACCGATGAGGCGCACCGCAGCCAGTATGACATCTTAGCGATGAACATGCGGAAGGCCTTACCGAATGCCGCCTTCATTGGATTCACCGGCACCCCGCTGATCAAAGGTTCGGATAGCCGCACGCGAGAGGTCTTCGGTGACTATGTCTCGATTTATGATTTCTCGCAGTCGGTAAAGGACGGAGCGACGGTGCCGCTCTATTACGAGGCCCGAAAACCAGAGCTTCAGCTTGATAAAGACGTCCTCCAGGACGGTTTAGACGCTCTACTCGAAGATGCCATGCTGGATGAAGCACAGGAAGCCAAGCTCAATCGCGAGTTCGCCCGGCAGTATACGCTGATCACCAACCCTGACCGGCTGGACAAGGTGGCGGACGATGTGGCGCTGCATTTCTCTCAACGCGGCTATCGCGGAAAGGCCATGTTCGTTGCCATCGACAAGGCAACGGCGGTTGCGATGTACAACCGCGTCAAACTGTCTATCGCGCGATTGATCGCGGAAGATGAAGTCAAGCTGAAGACGGCTCATGAAGCTGAGGGCGCGGCTATCTCCGAACGGCTGACATGGTTGCGGGAACTGGACATGGCTGTGGTGGTCAGTCAGGGTCAGAACGAGGTGGACGACCTGCGCAAGAAGGGGCTGGACATCACGCACCACCGTCGTCGGATGCAGACCGAAGACCTTGAAGAGAAGTTCAAAGACGGGAATGATCCACTTCGGTTGGTGTTTGTATGCGCCATGTGGATCACGGGATTTGATGTGCCGTCTATAGGCACGGTCTATCTCGACAAGCCCATGAAGAACCATACGCTGATGCAGACCATCGCCCGCGCGAACCGTAAGGCGAGCGGTAAAACATCGGGCGTCATTGTCGATTATGTTGGTGTTTTCAACAACCTTCAGCGAGCCCTCGCCATCTATGCGGGCGGTGCGAACGGTCAAGACGGAGAGGGCGAGGGCGAGCCTATCCAAGACAAAGCGGCTCTTGTCGCGGCGCTGGAAGGGGCATTGGACGTGGCGCAAACCTATGTCCAAGCGCACAATGTAGATGCCGTTGTTATCGCACAGGCTGAGCCCCTAACGCGGCTAAGGCTTATTGCGTCGGCTGTAGAGGCTTTGATTGCGCCGGATGAAGTACGCAAGGAGTTCTTCAGGCTGACCTCAGAGGTCACCAAAGCCTATAAGGCACTCCTTCCGGATGAGCGGGCGGCAACTTACCTTAGGCCCGTCGCGGTTTTGCACACCTTGGCGGAGGCAGTCCGGGCCAAGCTCACACCGGTCGATATCACCGCTATCCAAAGACAGATTGCCGAACTGCTGGACGAACATATCGAGGGGGTAGCCATCCTTGCGCCCATCATCACCGGTGACAAGGCAGAAGGTCGAGTTGACCTTTCAAACATAGATTTCGACAGGCTTGCCGACCTGTTTCACGAGAGCCCCAGGGTCACCACGGAAACCCTCCGGGAAGAAGCCGAGGCGAGAGTTGAGTCGATGGCAAGGGCTAACCCCACGCGAGTGCACCTTGTCGAAAAGCTGGAGAAGCTAATCGACGCTTACAATACCGGTGCCATTGATGTTGAACGCCTCTTTGAAGACTTACAAACCTTCGTCCGTGAGATGGACGAAGAGGAGCACCGTGCGGTCAAGGAGGGTCTGACAGAAGACGAGCTGGCTATCTACGACCTCTTGACAAAGCCTGAGCCGGTCCTGTCGAGCGCAGAGCAGGTTGAGGTGAAAAAGGTCGCTCGTGACCTGTTAAGCAAGCTGCACGAGCTAACCGACCATCTGGACTGGCTACGGGCTCAGGAAACGCGGGGAGCGGTTTACAGCGAGATCAGGGTCCGGCTGAACCAACTTCCGGAGATGCCTTACCCAATGGAAGTCTGGGACCAAAAGGTGCGGCAGGTTTGGGATTTCGTGACGACCCGATATAGCTGACTTGCTCTCAACCTCACAATTTCCATGCAGCTCGGTGTCGATTTTGGTTTGACGAGATTCTATAAGCACATGAAAGAAAAGGGGCTTTTCCCTCTCTGGTTTGAGGAAAAGGCCATATCTTTCAGTCACTTTCTTCGGACTTAAAATCCGATGGGCGCCACGCAAGTGACACGCCAAGAAACGGCAAACCCTGAAAACGCTTGAACACGTTTGCCCGTGTTTGCCGGTCCATGCCATTGAAAAGTATGGTTTATCAGTACGTTGACATCGTAGGGGTCAGGGGCGGCTGTCACCTTGTGCTCGTCCGTCGTGAGTATCTGGCAATGCCGGATAGGTCCAAGCCGTCGTAATTTAGGGAAAGCATCGACTTGTAGAGCACGTCGATGGGGATAACGTCGAGATAGCGCTTGTCCATCGCAATCGGTGCATGACCGAGGATTTTGTTTTGATATTGCGGCGGCACTTCGCTGATCGCAAGCCGGGTTTTAAACGTGTGACGTAGGTTGTAAATTTTCGGCCGAGGCACACGACTCGTAACCTCCGGGATGATTTTCTCATTGAAACGCCGTACCCAAGTCGCAGATGAGTAGAGTTTCCTCTCGTTTGTCGAGAGGGGCCATTCCGGAAAAAGCCTCTTCGATCCTCGCGCCGCAACATGCTTCACGTACTCACCGAGGCCCAGCTCTACCAGTTGCGGGTGCAAAGGGATCAATCGCTTTGAGTTTTCCGTTTTGAAGGACTTTACGTATTCTCGTTCTTCGGGGTCGTCGGGATCGAACTCCGTCAGTATCGAAATATGAGGTGTCGATGCCTCAACCTTGACATCGGTGATCGAGAGTTGGGCTATTTCACTGACTCGCGCACCGGTGAACAGCATCAAAAGGGGCGTCCAGAATTGGTGGTCGGTCACCAAAAAGTCGCCGGGGGTCAGTGTTCGATCCGGTGACTTACAGCCAGAGAACAATGGCTGTTTGAAGAGTCTGGAGAGTTCGTCGATCTCAAAGCTCGTCCGGCGTCCTATGCTCTTGCTCGCACCCTTCACTTTAATGCCGCGCGCTGGGCTGGTTATGCGAGCGTGCAAATCGTTTTCTGCAAAGTCGAACAATCGACCTATTGGTGACAGATAGTTCTCTTTCACAGTAGTGGGACCGAGAGTCTCATATGGAGCAGGGAGTTGTCCGTTCGCTGCGATAGCATCGTGAAGGCTCATTCCGGGGAAACGATGCGTGTAGCGACTGGGTACCCTCAGCATGAGTTGAACGTAGGCGGTAACGTGACGCTTGGTGATTTTTGATAAAGGTATGGCGGTGCCGAGTGCTTGCTCGAAGGCGTCGGCGGCGACTTCAATCTTATGACGCCATCCGGAGCTGGGATCACACTGAGAGATAAATTCCTCAGCTAGCGTTCGAATAGTCCAGGTCTCAGAAGGGTGCGCTGGAATATCCTCGCCGCTCGTTGGCTTGTAGTCATCAGGAAAAACCGCTCCGGTAGGGAGGGTATGTTGCGCCCAATAGGCTTTGATCCTAGCGTCAAGTAACGCCTCTGATAGGAGGTCACGCGCGCCGGGGTGACCTCGTAACCCAAGTCTTTGCTCAATGATGGCAGCGTCAACCATCACATCGGGTTCAAAGTAGTCTCGAACTATCTGCGAATGGGATCGAGCATTGGGACGGGGGGGAAGGGGTTGTCCTTTAGCCGAGAATGCCACAGAGGGCGCGAGCGATGTAGCCATGCGCTCAACCTGTTCAGCGACCAATGGGTCGCTTTTTGCCTTGCGCATCAGTTCCCGGTCTTCTTCGATGTATCGGTTATATTGCTTCGCGGCCAGTTCTCTGAGGAAGTCGTCGGTCAAGACCACCTCCGCCGTCGTTGCCGGTGTTTCTCCCGTGAGCTGTCGGGTGCATTCTTCCTCAAATAGCTTGTCTTCGATAGCTGCCAGCCTGTGTGCCTCTCGGAGGTTTTTAGTCCTGAGCGACTTTTGAAAGAACTGAGGCTTGTCTAGGCCCAACAGCTTCTCTAGCTCGCGGGGGTATCTCCGGCGGTAATAGTAGACGCCACTACGGAGGAGCAGATGATCAGGTGACTTGGACATTGTGTGACAGTCTGTGTGACAAATTTTGTGTCGCACTTTGACTAAAAGATTATATACTGCAATATGATAAGAGAATTCATCCACATATGGCGTGCCGACCTGAGCTGCGATCAGGCTCCGCCGTTTGCGTCTGAAAAACAAAAACATGGAAATGCCATATGATCGCTCTTTCGACGCTGACCCTTACGGTACGCGACACCACGCTGGCCTTGCATCCGGACCTGGGCGGCTCCATCGGCGCTTTGAGCCACAGGGGCCGCGACTACATGCGCCCGACCCCCGAAGATCCGCGCGATGTGCTGGAAACGGCGTCATTTCCTCTGGTGCCCTTCTGTAACCGCATCCGTAACGGCAGCTTCTCCATCGGTACGCAAAAGGTGAAGATGGCCCCCAATCTGGGTGACCATCCGCATACCCTGCACGGTCAGGGCTGGCGCGCGCGCTGGAGCGTGACGGAGCAATCGCCGTCGCGGGCCGTTCTGACCTATCGTCATCAGCCGGACGAATGGCCGTGGGCCTATGAGGCGCGGCAGGTGTTCGAACTGCGTCCGGCGGGGCTGCGCGTCTGGTTGAGCGTCAAGAACCTCAGCTCAACCGCCATGCCGGCGGGGCTGGGCTTTCACCCCTATTTCAACCGCACCTCTCAGACGCGGCTCAAGGCGCCCGTCGATGGGGTGTGGATCGCCGATATGGACTGCCTGCCGACCGAATGGTACGCGGGCGTGTGGCGCAAGGACTGGACGAAGGGGGATTTCGTCAGCGACACGGGTCTGATCGACCATTGTCATACGGGCTTTGCCGGGCGCGCCGACATCTATGAGGACGCGACACCGGTCCTGACCTTACGCGCCTCACCGGATTGTCATTGGCTGCACGTCTATGTGCCGCCGGGTCAGGACTATTTCTGCGCCGAGCCGGTCAACCATATGCCCGATCCCTTCCACCACGCCAATTCCGGCCTGCGCTGCCTCAAGCCCGGCGAAGTGGCGCTGATCTGGATGGATATAAGCCTGCACGGGTAGGCACTATTTCGTGCGGGCTTTCAACGGATACGAAATGATCAGGGTCAGCGGCTCATCGCCCACCTGTGTGATGCCGACCTTTGCCCCTTCATAGAGATAGGCGGTCATGCCCTCGGTAAGGGTGTGAGTCACGCCGTCCGATTCCACAATCCCGGTGCCGGAAACGACGTAATAGACCTCGTCGTGGTCGATGGGGTGGATGCCGATGGCCGCGCCCTTGTGCAGGCTGCGTTTGCGGAACTCCATACTGCGCTGTGGGGCCTTGTCGCTGATGCGCCAGGCGGTGGACATGCCGATCCGGCCGTGCGGCGGGGCCTCTTCGACCACCGTATCCTTTTCGTCGATAATGACCATGGGCGGGGCTCCGAGGGCGAACGAGGGCAGGGCGATCAGCGCAGCCACTAAGATCAGGCGCATGGGGTTCCTCATTTACGTTTCTCTTCGGAGAAGAGAAACGCATCGCCCCAAAATGTCAAATGCGGGCGAAGAACCGCTTCGAGCCCGCATTTGTCCGTCCATGCAATCCACACGTCTATGGCGCGCCATAGACGTGTGAGGAGGCTTACATCACCCAGCCGCCGTCGATGATATGGGCGCGGCCGGTGGTGAATTTCGATTCGTCCGAACCCAGATAGACGGCCAGCGCCGCCAGTTCTTCCGGCTTGCCGAAGCGGCCCATGGCCTGACGCGCGGTGAAGTCTTTATAGGCCTGCTCAAAATCGCCCGTGTCGTGCAGGCGTTGCAGCAGAGACGGCGTCTCCACCGTGCCGGGGCAGATGGCGTTGCAGCGGATGCCCTGCGCCACGAAGTCCGCCGCCACCGACTTGGTCAGGCCGATCACTGCCGCCTTGGTGGCGCAATAGGCGAAGCGGTTGGGGATGCCTTTGACCGACGAGGCGATCGACGACATGTTGATGATCGAGCCACCGCCGCGTGCGATCATGTTGGGCAGGACGGCGCGGATCAGGCGGTACTGCGCCGTGACGTTCAGGCTGTTGGAAAAGGCCCAGTCCTGTTCGTCGCAATCGAGAATGGTACCGGCGTGCACGAAACCGGCGCAGTTATAGAGGATGTCGATATTCGGGAACTCAGCGGCGATGGCCTTGACCGCTTCGGCGTCGGTGACGTCGAGCTTGCGCGCGATGACATTCTCCAGCGCCGCCAGTTCGCTGAGGCTGGCGTCGTTGATGTCGGCGGCGATGACGGTGGCCCCTTCGCGCACATAGGCTTCGACGGTGGCGCGGCCAATGCCTTGCCCGGCGGCGGTGATCAGGGCGGTTTTTCCGGAAAGTCGTGACATGGTGCGGTCTCTTGAAATCATTCCCTTCCCCGTTTTATGGGGAGAGGGTTGGGGTGAGGGGCAAAGACTCTGACGGTGACGGTCTGGCGCATCCAGAACCCCCACCACCGCATCTCAGCTTCGCTTCGTGCGGTCCCCCTCCCCAGTAAACTGGGGAGGTATAATTAGGTTACGCCCGGCGCAGCGGCAGGCAGGCCGGGCCCAGAGGGTCGAAGGCCTTATAGGTCAGGATGAACTCCTGATGGCCCATGGCTTCGGACTTGGTGGGTGCGCCACCGGCGACGGCCAGCACGCTGTCGATAATCTCCTGCCCAACCTCATCCAGCGTGGCGCGACCTTCCATGATCTTGCCAGCGTCGATATCCATATCCTCGCTCAGCTTGCGATAGGTGTCGGGATTGGCGCAGACCTTGATCACGGGCGAAATGGCCGAACCCACCACAGAGCCGCGGCCTGTGGTGAACAGGGTCACGTGCGCGCCACAGGCGATCAGTTCGACGATTTCCGCATTGTCCGAGATATTGGGGAAGCCGAAACGCGGCTCACCATCCGGCACCACATCGAGCAGGTAGAGCCCGCCCGTCGGGGGCAGATCACCGGGTTTCAGGATGCCGCAGATGGGCGCCGATCCTGACTTGGAATAGGCCCCCATCGACTTTTCTTCCTGCGTGGTCAGGCCGCCTTCGGCATTGCCCGGCGCGAACGACCCAAAGCCCATGACGGTGTAATAGGCCTCGGCCTTCTGTACGCAGGCTTCAAGTTCGGCCCCCAGTTCCGGCGTGACGGCGCGGCTGGCCATAATGGTTTCGCAGCCGACCAGTTCGCCGGTCTCTTCGAACACGCAGGCCGCCCCTTGCGTCCCGAACCAGTCGAAGGCACGACCGACCGCCGGATTGGCAGTGATGCCCGACGTGCCGTCCGAGCCGCCGCAGATGGTGCCGATGACCAACTCCGACACCGCCATCTCGACCACCGGGGTCTGCGCCGCTACAGCTTGCAGCCGGGCCACGGCCTCAAGCCCCTTCTGAATGGTTGAAAGCGTACCGCCCGACTGCTGGATGACCAGAGTTTCGCACGGGCGACCGGACGCCTCGATGGCGGCCTTCAGGCGCTCACGGTTGAAGCTCTCACAGCCCAAAGAGATCAGCAGCACCCCGCCGACATTGGGATGCGTCGTCACCGCCGACATCACCTTGAAGGCGTAGTCGTTGGGATAGCAGCCCGGAAAGCCGATCAGGTGCACCTCGCTGTCGTCGGACTTGGTGACGATCTGGCGCGCCACGTGGTGGGCGCATTCGACCAGATAGGCCACGGCGATGACATTGCGGATACCCTTTCGGCCATCCTGACGCAAATAGCCCTTAAGCATGACCGCCTCCGGAGGCTTCGCGGGTGTGGGACGAAATATAGTCGCTTTTCATATTGTGCATGTGGACGTGGCCACCTTTGGGTGTGTCTTTGGTCATTGAGCCGATGGGCGCGCCGTATTTGACAATCTTGTCCCCGGCCTTCAGATCGCGCACGGCAACCTTGTGACCCACCTCGATGGCCTCGGTAATCGACAAAGCCTCGGCGCCCACCGTCACCATGCTGCCCGCTGCGATCGCCGCGCGGCACACCGCCACATTGTCATCAGGGTGCAGTAAAATCAGGGGAGAGGGCAGGGACATGGACAGTTGAACTCTTACGCTTGCGAAACATCACCCGCCGGCGCATCGGCGCGCAGCAGACCGGCGGCTTTCAGGTCGTGCCACAGCTCGGCAGGGATGGGATGGCTGAACAGCTCGATATTGCGCGCCACCTGCTGCGGGCGGGCCATGCCGACGACGGTACTGGCTACGACCGGATGGAAGCCAGGGAACTGAAGCGCAGCGGCGGCCAGCGGCACATGGTGGCGGGTGCAGACGGCCTCGATGTCGCGCACGCGGGTCAGGATGTCCGTCGGCGGGGCCTCATAGTTGAAATGCGCGCCTCCGGCCAGCAGACCCGAATTAAAAGGGGCCGCCGCCAGAACCGACACGCCGTGCGCCGCGCAGCGTTCAAACAGGCCGTCCAGCGGTGTCTGTTCCAGCAGGGTATAGCGTCCGGCCAGCATCAGGACATCGATATCGGCTTCGGCCATAACGAGGTCGCAGATGGCCGTCTCATTGACACCCAGACCGATGGCCTGCGTCAGGCCCTGCGCCTTCAGTTCGTGCAGGGCGCGCAAACCGCCGCCCAGAAAGGCGGCGAGATGTCGGGCATGACCGCTGCCGTGGGTTTCGACCCCCAGATCGTGGACCAGCAGCATGTCGATGCGTTCGCGCTTCAGCCGCTTCTGACTGTCCTCAAACGACCGCATCACGCCGTCATAGCTATAGTCGAAGTGTTCATCGAAGGGGTCGCCATCGACAAAGCCGTGGCGTTCGGTGCCGGGCGGCGGGGCAGCGATGGGGGTCAGCACGCGCCCCACCTTGGTGGACAGGGTGGCGTCGGCGCTCAGGTCGGCGAGGCGGCGCTCGGACAGGCCGTGCCCATAGCGCGGAGCGGTGTCGATATAGGCGATGCCGCCATCCGTCACGGCCTTGAGCGTCGCTGCCGCCGTGGCATCATCGACCGGGCGATACAGGTTGCCGATGGCCGCCGCGCCGAAACCCAGCGCGCTGACCCGGACCTGTGTGCGGCCTATGGTATGGAGATCGCTGATAGGCACGACGCATCCCTGTTCATTTTTAAAAATGATTATTGCTTATAAAAAATATGTATAACCGACGTAATGTCGACGCAAGAGGCCTCAGACGCGATTGCGCCGACCGCGCGCATTTTCCTTTTCGCTCATGAAATCAGCGCTCTGCCAATTTTCAAATCAGGCGAAACGCCTATCCACCCAGCGTGCGCGACAGGGCTGCCGCCGTGCCTTTCAGCCGCGCCACCGTGTCTTCGAGGCTCAGACAGCCGTGCGTCTTCAGCCAGGGGATGGTCATGGCGGCGATGACCGTGGTGTCGTTCATCACCGGGCAGGAGACGTCCAGCACACCATCGACGAAATCGCTCTTGGCCTGCACATAGCCCTGATGCAGGGCGCGTTCGGCCACGGTTTCGAACAGTTGCCACTCCTGCGGCGTCGCCGTGCCGCGCAGCATGTGCTTCATCTGCTCCTTCAGCTTGGGCGGCTGAAAGGCATAGAGAACGAGGCCGGAGGTCGATTGCACCAGTTGCCGCTGATAGCCGACACGCACCGAAAAGCCGAGATCGCCCGGCGCTTCGATGCGGGCAATGACCACCATGTGATCGTCAGAGGCGATGGCCAGATGCACGGATTGACGCACCTGTTCCGACAGGGCCTGCATCAGGGGCAGGGCCGAGGCCAGCAGGTTCTGGCTGGGGCCGCGGCTCATGCCCAGCGAGAACAGCTTGTTGGTCAGTTCCAGCCCGTCGCCCTTTTGCGATTGCGCCACATAGCCGCGATTTTCCAGCACCTGCACCATGCGGAACAGTTCGGACACCGAGCGGTCCAGCCGGTGCGAAATCTGCGACAAGGTCATGGGCCGTTTGTTGGCGGCCAGAAGCTCCAGCACGTCCAGCCCCTTCTCAAGGGCGGGTGCGCGGTATTTCATAGCCTTTTCACCGTCGCTATGACGGGTATCTTCGCTGATCATGGGACCCCCTGTAGGTCATAAATTCTTTTTGCATTAGTGAAAAAGATGGCCTGACGCTCTGGCGACGTCAATGGGTTTAATTGGTCCTCAAGCCAGTGTTTCCATTTTTGCCAGTCGCCGTTGAGCCGCACCACGGGCCAGTCAGAGCCGAACAACAGGCGTTGCGGGCCAAAGACGGTCAGCAGATGCGCCACGTAGGGGGCCGCCTCATCGAAGGGCTGATCTGGGCGCATCTCGGTAAACAGGCCCGACAGTTTGCACACCACATTCGGGTGACGTGCGATAGCGGTCATGGCCTCGGTCCAGCCGCGCGTCGCTTCGGGCTGTGCCTCAGTCGTGGCGATCGGGGGCTTGGCGGCGTGGTCGATCACGATACGCAAATCCGGATAGCGTTGCGCCACCGTCTCTATGGCCGGCAGGTGGCGCGTAAAGACCAGCGCATCAAAGACCAGCCCCGCCGCTTGCATGGCCGACAGGGCGGGGGCGACGTCCGGGCGCACAATCCAGTTGTCGTCGGGCAGGCCCTGCAACATCGGGCGCAGACCCTTGAGCTTGGGGTGGCGGGCCAGTTCGGCGACCCGTGTCGCCGCGTCCGGGGCCGACAGGTCGGTCCAGCCGACAACCCCCAGAATCAACGGATCGGTTTCGGCCAGACTAAGCAGCCACTGCGTATCGGCGTCTAACGGCTGCGACTGCACCGCCACCGCGCCGTGCAAACCGTCCCCCGCCGCCGCGCGCAAATCCGATGCGGCAAAGTCGCGATAGATGGCCGTCAGGTCGGGGGTCGGCCATTCAAAGCCGTGGCGCCCGACCTGCCACAGGTGGAAATGGGCGTCGATGACCGGGGACATCTCAGTGACCGGTCATCTGTACGGGGCCCGTCGCGTCCTTCGGCGCGCGGAAGGCGTAAAGCGCGATCACCGCGAAGCACACCGCCGTGACGGTAAAGGCCGTGCGGATATGGCTGTGGTCGGAGACGAAGCCCATCACCGCCGTCAGGACCGCCCCGCCGACAATGCTCATCACCAGCAGCGACGAACCGGTCTTGGTCAGGTTGCCGAGCCCCGCGACCGAGGTGGCGAAGATGGTGGGGAACATGATCGACATGAAGAAGCTGGAGGCCACCAGCGCCCACAGGCCGCTTTCACCGCCGTTGACGACGGCAAACAGCATCAGGCCGATATTGACGAGGGCAAACAGACCCAAAATCAGGGTCGGACGCACCTTGGTCATCAGGCCCGTGCCGATAAAGCGACCAACGGCAAAGGCGATCAGGGTGTAGTAGAGATAGGTGGCTGCCACCTTGTCGGTCAGGCCCATTTCGCTCTGGGCATAGCGGATCATATAGCTCCAGATACCGACCTGAGCGCCGACATAGAAGAACTGCGCCATGACGCCGAACATGAAGCGTGGGCGTTTGAGCAACTGAACGACCGACTGGAAGAAGCCGACCTCTTCGCCGCTGTCTTCGTGGGCGTTTTGCGTGGCGGCCGCCGGGAATTTCGACAGGAAGACCAGCAGCGCCCACAACAGCACAACGCAGCCAATGACCAGATAGGGCCCCTGCACCGCCTTGACTTCCGAAATGTAGAAGGCCTGACGCGCGGTGTCGGTCATGGCGGCGAGCGCGGTTTCATCGTGTTCGATACCCGACAGGATGAAGTGTTGACCGATGAAGATACCGGACAGCGCCCCCAACGGGTTGAAGCTCTGGGCCAGGTTGAGGCGGAAGGCGGCCTTGTCCGGCGAGCCCAGAACCGTGATCAGCGGGTTGGCGGAGGTTTCGAGAAACGCCAGACCCGAGGCGATGACGAAAAGCCCGCCAAGGAACCAGCTATACTGGTGATTGTCGGCGGCCGGATAGAAGATGAAGGCCCCGGCGGCGTAGAGCAGCAGGCCCACGACCACGGCGGTCTTGTAACCCAGCTTGCGCATGACAAAGGCGGCGGGCAGGGCCAGCAGGAAATAGCCCATGTAGAAGGCTGACTGCACCAGACCCGATTGCAGGTCGGTCAGCACAAAGGCCTTTTTGAACTGCGGAATCAGCACGTCGTTGAGGTTATTGGCCACACCCCAGAAAAAGAACAGGCTGGTAATCAGGATCAGCGGCCACAGGCTTTTCAGGCCCCGGCCCGGCGCGGTTTCGGAGGTCATGTGCGTTTCTTTCCCATTATGCCCGGTCATGGCTGCCGAGCGTCTTGCGCGCAAGGCACCACATATGAAGTTGATTGTCAAATATGAAATGCTGCGCATCGCAATGTGCGAAAAGGCGAGGGCCTTTGACAGATCAGACAGGCGTGATATGGGCGTTGTCAGCAATTGTCCGGGTAATGGCTTAAATTATCATATAAATATTGCCGAAAGCGTTTCGGCCATGATAACGAAGCCGCTCAAGGTTAAGTCAGCCCAAAGTTAAGCAGGAAGCGTCCATGTTCGGGAAAAAAAAGGTCAAGCCGCTGAAGATCGGTCTGGTGGGGCTGGGCAAGATCGCCGTCGACCAGCACATACCGTCGATCCGCGCCAACCCGGCGCTGGAGTTGGTGGCCGGGTGTTCGCCCAATGCCCGTCCGGAGGGCGTCACCGCCTACGATTCGCTGGAAGAAATGCTGGCGGCCCACCCGGAAATCGAGGCCGTGGCCATCTGCACGCCGCCGCAAATCCGGCATAAGATAGCCAGGCAGGTCATCGCGGCGGGCAAGCACGTCTTCCTTGAAAAACCCCCTGCGGCGACTTTGGGCGAGGCTGAGGCCATTGCCGATCTGGCGCGCGCCAAGGGCGTGACCGTGCTGGCCAGTTGGCATTCGCGCTATGCGCCGGCGGTGGAAACGACCCGCCAATGGATCGCCGGGCGCAAGATCAAATCCATCCATGTCGTGTGGAAGGAAAATGTGCGTCAGTGGCATCCGGGTCAAAAGTGGATATTCGAGGCCGGCGGGATGGGCGTCTTCGATCCGGGCATCAATTCCCTGTCTATCCTGACGCGCATCGTGCCGGAAAAGGTCATCGTCAAAAAGGCCGACCTGCACATTCCGGTCAATTGCGAAGCCCCGATTCAGGTCGAGATGGACATGGCGACCGAAAGCGGCGTCGCCATCCGCGCCGATTACGACTTCCTGCAAACCGGCATTCAGACCTGGTCTATCTTCGTTGAGTCCGAAAAGGGCGAAAAGCTGGAACTGAGCATGGGCGGCACGGGCCTGGCCATCGACGGCAAGGAGATCATGAAGGAAAAGGAAGCCGAATATCCCGGCCTCTATGCCCACTTTGAAAAGCTGGTCCGCGCGGGTCAGTCGGACGCCGACTTCTCGCCGCTGCGCATCGTCGCCGACGCCATGCTGCTGGGCAAGCGCATCGACGCCCCGGAATATATTGAGTAGACACACCTCTTCCTGCGCACCCCTGTGCATAAGTCTGTGAACAAAACTGTCACGCAGGCGCAATAACCCTGTCACCGAAGCGGCTTATGGCCGGTCGTGAACGCACGGCAGGGGACGGCACAGATGAGCGCGACGTATAAGGTAAGCCGCCGCAAGGCGCTGATGGCCTTCGGTCTGATGGGGGCGGCTCCGGCCGTATCCGGGTCCGGTCAGGCGCCGATCAAGGGCGCGCACTTTGCACACGGCGTGGCGGCGGGCGACCCGTTGAGCGACCGCCTGATCCTGTGGACGCGGGTGTCAGGTCTTGAGGCTGCCACTGAAGTCGTCTGGCAGATCGCCGAACAGGCCGATTTCAAAACCCTCGTCGGCACCGGTCGCATGGTGACCGACGCCGGGCGTGACTATACGGTCAAGGTCGATGCGGCGGCGCTCAAGCCGGGGCAGACCTATTATTACCGCTTCGTTTGTCAGGGCGTGATCTCACCCATCGGTCAGGCCAAAACCCTGCCGCTGCAGACCGATCGCGTCGTGCTGGCGGTGGCCTCGTGCTCGCTGTTTTCCAACGGCTATTTCAATGCCTATCGCGCCATTGCCGATCTGAAAGAGGTCGATGCCGTCCTGCATCTGGGCGACTATATCTACGAATACGGTGCGGGCCTGAACGACTACGGCATGGGCAATGGCCGCCTGCTGGGCCGGATTCCTGAGCCGCCGCACGAGATTGTCACTCTGGCCGATTACCGCACGCGCCACGCCCAGTACAAGGCCGACGCCGACCTTCAGGCGGCGCACGCCCGCGCCGCGTGGATTTGTGTCTTCGACGACCACGAAATGTGCAACGACCCGTGGATGCACGGGGCCGAGAACCATCAGCCGGATACCGAAGGCGACTTCGATGTGCGCAAGGCCGCGGCACTGAAGGCCTATCGTGAATGGATGCCCATTCGTGACCCGCAACCGGGTATGCTGTCCGAAGCCATCTACCGCTCGTTCCGCTTCGGGCAACTGGCCGAGCTGTTCATGACCGAGACGCGCTTTCTGGCGCGTTCCAAACAACTCGACTACCAGACCGATCTCAAGCGCGATTCGGCGGGCAAGGCCGATTACGCCGCCTTTCGTGCCGAACTGAATGCACCGTCGCGCGAACTGCTGGGGGCCACGCAGCGTCAGTGGCTTCAGACGGGCCTGAAGGCCTCGGTGGCCGATGGCGTGCGTTGGCAGGTGCTTGGCAATCAGGTGGTGATGGCCAAGGTCAAGGGCCCGGACCTCAAGGCGCTGTATGGCGAGGAACGCATCACTGGTATGTTGAAGATGCTGCCGCCCAATGTGGCCGGCGTCATTGGGCCGATGATCGACCTGTTCAGCCAGACAGAAGACCCGCTGCCGCTCAATCTCGACGCCTGGGACGGTTATCCGGCCGAGCGCGAGCGCCTCTATGGCCTGATCCGCGAGGCCAGGGCGCGCGCCGTCGTGCTGTCGGGCGACAGCCATCAGGCCTGGGCCAACGAACTGCACGACGCCAAGGGCGAGCGCGTGGCGGTGGAACTGGGCGTTACGGCGATTTCGAGCCCGACCGTGTGGTTCGATCATCTGCTGCCCAATTTCAGCCTCGCCAAGGTGCTGGCGGATCAGAACGACGAAGTGCTGGCCGCCTCGACCGACCGCAACGGCTTTGTGCGCCTGACCCTGACGCCGGAAACGGCGACGGGCGAGTGGGTGTCGGTTTCGACCATCACCGCGCGCGACTATCAGGTTACGGTCGATGGCACCTTCGCCGCTCAGGCCGAGGCCGATCGTGTGGGACCGCTGAAGGTGATTTCTGTCGCCTGATACCAAGGTCATTGAAAATGACCCTTGGTATTCCATTCGAGACTGTCTCATGTCGCGGATACATATGAAACAGTCTCGTGTCTTCAACGGCCGGATGCGGTCAGCATCTTCGGCCGTTGGTATTAATGCGAGCTTCGGCCTTGACTGTCGCCGCTCCCTGCCCATCTGGGGTGAAGTGCCGCACCGGGCACCTATAAGAGACTGTCCATGACCCAGATACCGCCTGTTTCGATCTATTCGATGACCGTGCCTGTTCTCATCAACGCGATGAAGAACCTGACCCATATCCTCAGCAAGGCCGAAGCCTTTGCCGAAGCGAAAAAGATCGACCCGTCGGTGGTCATCGAAGCGCGTCTGGCGCTTGACATGCACCCGCTGCGCCGTCAGATCCAGTCGGTCTCGGATACGGCCAAGGGGGCTGTGGCGCGCCTGACCGGCACGGAGATCCCCTCCATGGCCGACACGGAGACGAGCTTTGCCGAGTTGAAAGACCGTCTGGCAAAGACCATTGCCTATATCGAATCCGTCGATCCAGCCCTGTTCGATGGCGCCGAAAGCCGCGATGTGGTGCTGAAACTACCGGGCCGCGAAATCCCCTTTACGGGCTACAGCTATGTGGTTGGGTTTGTCCTTCCCAACCTGTTCTTCCACGTGACGACCGCCTACGCCATCCTGCGCCATTATGGCGTCGAACTGGGCAAGACGGACTATCTGCGCGGCGGGTTGTAAGCGCTCTTGCCACCCTGCAGGGATGAGTTTAGCCTCCTGTTTTAACAACGGGGGGCTTTTTCATGCTGTTTCGAACCACACTTCTCGCTTTAGGTGCGGCACTGGCTTTTTCCGGCAGCGCGTTGGCGCAGGACGCAACCACCGACGCCGATAAACCAGAGCTGGATGTAGTGGCGTGCCAGTCGCGGGACAAGGCCGCCGAGGCGAAGGCGCAGGCCGTCGCGCAAGCCTTTTCCGCGGCCTTTCAGTCGGCTGACCGGGCAAAAGTCCTTGCGCTGGTGCCGGATATGGAAGCTGTCATGGCCACGGCCCCCGCGCCCTATTATCTTGAACGTTGCGATGACCACATCAATGTTTACACCCGCAATATGACCGCGGCCCTGATGGTTGGCGTTATGGCGGCGGGTGGCGATAAAGACGGGAAGACCAAGCTCAATATCAATTTGTCGGGGCCGACGCCCTATGCGACCATTGCGCATGGATTGGGTTGGGTCTACGCGGATCGCAAGGACTATGCGCGGTGCATAGCGATGCTTGAGGACGGTCTCAAGCGTGACCCGTTTGATGAGGTGATGATCGCTGAACACCTGTTCTGTCTGGGGCAGGCGGGACGCAGCGAGGAAACCATTGAAACGGCCGACAAGCATCTGAACAACTTCATGCTGGGCCTGTCAGATATGGGCAAGGCCGCGATATTGCGCCGCAAGGGCTATGCCCTGATCGAACTCAACCGCTGGGACGAGGCCGAGGCGGCGTACAAGGCGTCGCTGAAACTGGACCCGAAAAATCAGATCGCTAAAAATGAGCTGATCTATATCCAGCAAGAGAAGAAGAAGCTGAAAGGCGCTTAAGCCGTGACGATATCAAACGGCTCCAAGGCTGCTCAGTGGGATATGAACCGTAACCTTGACGTTTACGGTTTCATGCCCATGTTTTCGGCATACTCGACCTATTGAGGGAAAAGACCATGATTGTTCTGCACACCTGGACCACGCCCAACGGCTTCAAGGCCTCCATCGCCCTCGAAGAAATGGGCCTGCCGTATAAGGTCAGGCCGGTCAATATCGGCGCTGATGAGCAGTTCCATCCGGACTTTCTGAAAATCTCTCCCAACAACAAGATTCCGGCCATTGTCGATGAAGAGACGGGCATCAGCGTCTTTGAAACCGGCGCTATCCTCGTCTATCTGGCCGAAAAGACGGGTAAATTCCTGCCGACGTCGGGCGAGGCGCGTTACAAGGTGCTGGAATGGCTGAACTGGCAGATGGGCGGGCTGGGGCCGATGTTCGGTCAGCTTGGGCATTTTGCGGTTTTTGCGCCGGAAAAGGTGCCCTATGCGCTGAACCGCTATACCAACGAAGCCAAACGCCTGCTCGGTGTGCTGGAAACGCAGCTCTCGAAGCACGCCTATGTGGCGGGGGATGACTACACCATCGCCGATATGGCCATCTATCCGTGGATCAATACGCTGCGCACCTTCTATCAGCAGGAGGCCCTGCTCGCTGACACGCCGCATATCCGGGCGTGGTTCGATAAGGTCGGCGCGCGTCCGGCGGTGCAAAAGGGCATGACGGTCGGTAAGACGGCGACGTGATCGCCGCCACCCACGCAGGCCAGTCCGTTTAGCCAAGCAGCGCCTTCAACTCGCGGATTTGCCGCTCATATTCCGCCGGATTGAAGGTTTTCAGCCGTGTCAGATCGTCCTTCCAGCGGTCAAGCCGTTGGGAGGCGCTCTCGGCCTTCAGCGCATTTATGCGCTTAACGAGGTCCCTCAACTCCTTATAGGCCTCCTTATCGCGCTGATCGGCGGGCAGGTCGTCGATCAGGCACAGCACCGCCGCGCTCAGCTTACCGATCTGGCGGCCATAGCTTTCCTGTTCGACAATACGTCTTTCGGTGTCGGGCGCTGACGAATTGTTCTCGGTAATGCTGATCAGCGACCAGCCGCGCAATATGTCCTGCGTCAGGGTGTGCGGCGCGAAGCGCCACAATCCGAAGGGATCGAAGAAGGGATTACCGTCCGCCATATGTGCCTCCTGATAGACCACAGGAACACTATCACGGGTTGTGCTATTCCGCCATTACATCCACATATCCGGCATTCAAGACATGCGCAGCCGCATCGGGTGCAATCGACAGCAGCAGGCCTCGCTGACCAGCATTGATATAGATGCGGTCATAAAGCTGCGCCGTCTCGTCTATGGCGGTCGGATGGGTTTTACGCTGGCCGAAGGGGGAGATGCCGCCGACCTTGAAGCCCGTGACCTTTTCGGCCTCGGGCACCTTCATCATCTGCGCCGACTTGCCCTTGAAGTGCGCGGCCAGCTTCTTCATCGACACCTCGCCGTCGGACGGCACGACGACGCAGACACCCTTGCCATCGACCTCGGCCATCAGGGTCTTGAAGGTCTGGGACGGATCGACGCCCAGGGCTTCGGCGGCCTGCAGGCCGACGCGCGGCGCGTCCGGGTCGTAGGCATAGGGGTGGAGATCAAAGGCGATCCCGGCCTTTTGCAGGGCGGCGGTGGCGGCGGTGGTTTTGGACATGTTAAGCTCTCAGCGGCCGGGGAGGTGCGTCTGGCAATCCGTCAGAAACGCCGTGACCTCGTCCTCGGTCGTGGCGAAGCTGCACACCAGCCGATAGACATGCTCCCCCGCCAGAGACCACGGATAGAAGCGGTGCCCGGCGGCCTGCAACGCCTCGGCCAGCGCCGGGGGCAGGGCGACAAACAGGGCATTGGCCGCCTGTGGATAGACCAGAGACACGCCCTCAAGCGCGCTCAGTCCTTCGGCCAGACGCCGCGCCATGCCATTGGCGTGCCACGCCAGTGTCAGCCACAGATCGTCTTCGATCAGGGCCAGCAACTGCGCCGACACGAAGCGCATCTTGGACGGCAACTGCCCCATGCGCTTGTGCCAGTATTCGAAGTCGCGGATCAGGGCGGGGTTCAAAATCACCACCGCTTCGGCCAGGGCCGCGCCCGCCTTGGTGCCGCCAAACGACAGAATATCCACGCCGGTCACGGCCTCGGCCGGCGATACGCCCAAGGCTGCCACACCGTTGGCCAGCCGCGCCCCGTCCATATGGATCAGCAGACCGTGCCGGTCGGCCACGGCCCGCAGGGCGCGCAACTCTTCGACGCTATAGATCGTGCCGATCTCCGTCGATTGGGTCAGGCTGATCACCTTGGGGCGCGCGGCGTGCGGGGCGTGATCCTGCGACAGGGCGACGATGGCCTCAATCCCTTCGGGCGTCAGCTTGCCCAGCACGTCCGGCGCAATCAGGATCTTGGCCCCGGTGAAAAACTCCGGCAGGCCGCATTCGTCGTTCTGGATATGGGCGTCGCGCGTGGCGATTGTCGCTTCAAACGGTCGCATGACAGAGGCCAGCGCCACGCCATTGGTCGCCGATCCGTTGAAGGTCGGGAAGGCCCTCAGGTGCGGGTTGCCAAACACCTCGCGCAGGCGGGCATTGAGGCGCGCCGTGATCTCGTCCGCGCCGTAAGAGGCCGCGTGGCCTGTATTGGCGGCGCTCAGGGCGGTCAGAACGGCGGGGTGCATGGGGGCGGTATTGTCGCTGGCGAACCAGACCATTCGTCACTCTGTTGCAAATTCTGTCCCTCTCTCAAACGAGAGGGAGCGGCTATTTCGGAGGCTTTTTCCTCACATACAGCGTCTTGTGCACGCGCGCCACCACCACGCCGGCGTCGTCCACCACATCGACCTCAAATTCCGGCTCCAGCTTGGACTGGCGGTCGGCCTCTGTGCGGAGGCGCGCGATCTCTTCAGGCGGAATGCGGAAAATGGCCGTTACCCGCCCTCGGCCGGGTTTGAGGAAGTCGATGCGCGCCGCCTTGTCCCAGACTATGTAACCGCGCCCCAGATGCGTCATCAGGATGGCCATAAAGAACGGGTCGCACATCATGTACAGCGAGCCGCCGAACTGCGTGCCGACCACATTGCGGTTCCACCAGCGCAGCTTCATCTGCACCTCGATCTCGGTGAAATCGGCATCGGTGCGCACGACGCGGATGCCCGCCCCGATAAATGGCGGATAGTAGTTGATCAGCTTGAAACGTTTGGCAAAGTCGGTCATCACACACCCCGCAGAAGAGGTTTACGTTATCGTCAAAACGCACGACGCGATAGAATCACCTTGGGGAAGGAAACGTAATAAAATGGCGAACATTGTCATCATCGGGCCCGGCGCGGTCGGTCTGAGCGTCGGGGCGGCCCTGATCGACGCGGGCCATCAGGTGGTGTTTGCCGCCCGGCAGGCCTTCGCGCAGCTCAAAGTAGCCAATGCCGGTGAGATGGCGCCGCGCCGCCGGGTGTCGGTGGTCACCGTGCCGGAAGCGCTCACGCCCGCCGATTGGGTGCTGCTGTGCGTCAAGGCGCATCAGGTCGAAGGGGCAAAGGCGTGGCTCGATGCTACGGTCGGACCTCACACCCGTGTCGCTATCCTGCAAAACGGCGTCGAGCACCGTGAGCGGGTCACGCCGGTGGTTCCGGCGGGGACGGTGCTGGTGCCGGTGGTGGTCGATATTCCGGCAGGACGCTCTGCGCCGGGCGTGGCCGAGTGGCGGGGCCGGGCAGGCGTGCTCACGGCTGATACACCGGAAGGTCAGGACTTCTGCGCGCTGTTTACGGGCAGCTTTGTCACGGCACGTCCGACGCCGGATTATGTGAGCGAAAACTGGAAAAAGCTGTGTGTCAACGCGCCGGGCGGGGCCATACTGGCGCTGACGGGACAAACCATGCAGGTCTTCCATCAGCCGGGTATCGCCGCGATTGCGCGCGCCATTCTGAGCGAATGCGTGGCCGTGGGGCGGGCCGAAGGGGCGGACCTGCCCGACGATCTGATTGACACACAGATGGCGCGGTTTATGGCCGCCACGCCCGACGACACCAATTCGATGTATGATGACCGCGCCGCCGGACGCGAAACCGAATGGGACGCCCGCAACGCCGTCATCGCGCGCAAAGGGCGTCTGCACGGCATCCCGACACCGGTCAGTGATCTGATCGTGCCTCTGTTGGCGGCGCAAAAGGTGGGCGTGCCGGGTTGATTATCGGCCCAAAGACGCCGACAAGGGGGCATGACCGATGCTCCCGCCTTTACGCTGCGTAACCTGATCAAGACCTTCGACCCCTACATCCTGGCCCTGCTGGGCATGGTGGGGCTGGCCTCCGTCCTGCCGGTGCGGGGCGACAGTGCTGTGGTCGCCGGCTGGGTCAAGGACGCGGCCATCGTGCTGCTGTTCTTCCTGCATGGGGCCAAGCTGTCACGCGAAGCCATTTTCGCCGGGCTGATGGCGTGGAAGGTGCATCTGGTGGTGTTCCTGACCACCTTTGCCGTGTTTCCGCTGTTGGGGCTGGGCATACAGACGGTACTGAAACCGCTGATGGACCCGATGATCCTGTCGGGCGTGCTATTCCTCTGCCTGCTGCCTTCGACCGTGCAGTCGTCCATCGCCTTCACGGCCATAGCGGGCGGCAATGTCGCCGCGGCGGTGTGCAGCGCCTCCTTGTCCAATATTCTGGGGATTGTCATTACGCCGCTGCTGGTTGCGGTGTTGATGAAGACGACGGGCGGCGGCGTGTCGCTCGATTCGATCATCGACATCGCCCTGCAACTGCTGCTGCCCTTTGTGGTCGGGCACCTGATGCGGCCGTGGCTGAAGGGCTATCTCGACCGGCACAAGACGCTGGTCGGGCGCGTCGATCGCGGGTCGATCCTGCTGGTCGTCTATACGGCCTTTTCGGCCTCGGTGGTCGAAGGCCTGTGGTCGAAGGTGGGCCTGAGCGATCTGGGCCTGATCTTCGTCATCGGGGCCGGGCTTCTGGCGCTGGTCATGGGCGGCACCTGGTGGGTTTCCGGACGTATGGGCCTCAGCCACGAAGACCGCGTGGTGGTGCTGTTCTGTGGCTCGAAGAAGTCTCTGGCCTCAGGCGTGCCGATGGCGGGGACGCTGTTTCCGGCCGCGGTGCTGGGGCCGGTTCTGTTGCCGGTGATGCTGTTCCATCAGTTGCAACTGATCGTCTGCGCGTTTCTGGCTCCGCGCCTGAAAAAGGGCTGATCAGAGCGCTTTCCGAAAAGTGGGGCGCACTTTTCGGATAAAAAAGCGCGTTAAACCAAAAATGTAGAGCGTGATTTGGCTTCGCCGAATTTCGTTTCGATTCAATTTGAACGAAATCCGCTCTACCCCCACAGGGCCGGTTCGGGCGGTTCCAGCATCGAACCGGTGACTTTCAGCCCGTGCTCACGGTCTTTGGCCAGCAGCAGCGGCCCGTCGAGATCGACAAAGTCGGCCCCCTGCGCCACGATCATGGCCGGAGCCATGCTCAGCGAGGTGGCGACCATGCAGCCGACCATGATCCTCAGCCCCTTGGCCTGCGCCGCCTGTTTCAGGGCCAGAGCCTCGGTCAGGCCACCGGTCTTGTCGAGTTTAATGTTCACCGCATCATAGAGGCGCGCGCAGCGCTCCAGTTCGGCGCGCGTATGCAGGCTTTCGTCGGCGCACAGCGGCACGGGGCATTTATAACCTTCCAGTGCGTCGTCTTCGCCCGCCTTCAGCGGCTGTTCGATCAGCACGACGCCGAGGCGTTGCAGTTCGGGCGCCAGCGCCTTGAGGCTATCGAGCGTCAGGCCTTCATTCGCATCGACGATCAGGCGTGTCTTGGGCGCATTGCGTCGCACGGCTTCCACGCGCGACAGATCGTCCGGCCCGCCGATCTTCAGTTTGAGCAGCGGGCGGCGGGCATTGGCGGCGGCCTGCGCCCCCATGGCTTCGGGCGTATCGAGGCTGAGCGTATAGGCGGTCTTCAGCGGACTGAAACTACGCAAACCCGCCGCCTTCCACGCGGGAACCCCTGACGCCTTGGCGCGCAAATCCCACAGGGCGCAATCGAGCGCATTGGCGGCAGCCCCCGTCAGGTCGGGTATTTGCCCCGCTTCGATGTCGGCGCGTGCGGCGTCAAGCGCGGCCAGCGCGCCTTCGACCGTTTCGCCATAGCGGGCATAGGGGACCGCTTCACCGTGGCCCCTGTGCGTGCCGTCCGTCACCTCGACATAGATGACATGCGCCTCGGTCTTGGAGCCGCGCGCAATGGTGAAACGCCCGGCAATGGGCCAGGCTTCGGAGCGACAGGTCAGGTGCATCAGATCAGGTCGCTGATGGCGGCGTCGAACAGCAGATAGGTGCGCCCCGTCGGGGTGGCCAGTATCTCTGTCAGGGCACCGCGTGGATCACGGGTCAACAGGGCGATATTGAGCTGCCGGTCGTAGAAGGTGACGAATTCCTGCGCCTGATCGCGCAGATTGGCGTCGGTGGTCAGGCGGCGGCTGAGGCGGCGGATGGCCGCCGGCGCAATGCGACGCAGGACCAGACGCGCGCCTTCGTTATCGTCGGCGACGATGGCGGCGATGATTTCTTCGAGGCGCGAACGGTTGAGCAGGGCCTGCGCATCGACGCCCATCGAGGCGACTTCGGCAATCATCAGGTCATCGAGAGTGTCCGGGCCGCCGGGCTCCACGGGGGCGGGGGCGGGCTCAGCGCGCGGCTGCGTGGCACGCGGGGGGGCTTCGCGGCCATCCATGCCGTTCAGTAGGTCACGCCACGACAGGCCACTGGGGGAGCGCGACGCCGACGGGGTGGCAGAGATCGGGCGCGGCGTATCGAGCGGCGCTTCCAGCGGGTCGAGCGCACGGCGCGGACGTTCAGGACGCGCGGGCGTGCGCGGTTCTGGCGTCGCGGCGCGCGGGCTTGCGCTGTCGCGCGGGCGCTCAAAACGCTCCACATAGGGGTTGGGGGCGGGCGGTGCGGTCGGCAGGGGCTGGGACGAAATGACCCCCATCAGGCGCACGGCCTCGGTCAGCATGTCGTAATTGCGTTTAACGCGCTCCTGAAACGCCTGATCGACGCTTTCGGTTTCCAGCGCCGCCTTGCGCGCCGCCTCGGTCATGGCCAGCAGGCCGTCTTCGACCGCGCGGCGGATTTCCTCCAGCCGCGACTTGGCCTGTAGCGGCAGTTCGTCGGCGCGCGCATTGAGGTCGCTCAGCGCCATCTCCACCTGCTTGATGCCATCACGCGCGTGACCAAAGGCGTTGTCGAGACGATCCGCGGCGGTCAGGCCGGCTTCGTCGATCAGCGTCGCAGAATCCTCGATCAGGCGACGCGCGGAATTGAAGCGCGCATCAAACGCCTCATCGGCCTTCTTGCCCGCTTCGAACAGCGACTCGTTGAGGCGATCGACGCGCACCTGCGCCGTCTGGGCGGCATCGGCGGCCGCGCGGCGGGCGTCTTCGGCGGCGATATTCAGTTGCTCCAGCGCACGGCGCGTCTCGTTGATCAGCTCATCGCGTGCATCGGCGGCCATGACCGAGATGTTGGACAGGGTCGAATGGATGCGCGTTTCAAAGGCCGTGCGCTCGTTTTCGGCGCCGTTGAGCACCTGACGGAACTGTTCCTGCGCGTGCAGCACCAGATCGCGCAGAATATCGACACCGCGCGACGAGCTTTCGCCCAGTTCGATAGTGGCGTTGCGCGTCACGCTGAGCGCTTCGGACAGTTGTGCGCGCTGGTTTTCCAGATGGACGGCGAAGTCTTCCTGATCGGCGCGCAGCGACAGGGCGGCGGAGACCAGCCCGGCGCGCTGCTGCCCCAGGCCTTCCTCGACGCTGCGGATCTGATCGGCGACGCCGGCCCCGGCGGTTTCCAGACGCAGGGTCTGACGATCCAGGTCTTCGGCGACGGTGCGCGCCGTATTGTGCGTATCGGCGGCCACGGTGGCAAGGTCAGCCGCGCGCGCCGCCAGTGCGGCCTCGGCTTCGCGCAACTGCGTCTGAGCCAGATCGGAGGCATCGGCGACCATACGGGCCTGACGGTCCACGGCGTCGATAACGCCGCGCGCCTGTTCATCGAGTTGCACGCCCATATCCATCGCCGCCTGCCGCTCAAGCGACAGGGCCCCGGTGATGGTCTGCGTTGATTGGCGCGCCTGTTCGGCAGCGGCCAGCATGGACTCGGTTTCAACCTTCATGCGCAGGCTGAGTTCATTGAGGTCGTTGTGCGCCACGCGCACGGCGCGCACCGCCTGTTCGACCTGCTGACGCAGCGATTCGACGAGAGCGGTCGTCTGGGTGGCGGCAATGGCGGCGGGGGCAACCATGGCGTCGGCCAGCGCGGCGGTGCGGCGGGCTTCGCGCGACAGGGCGGCGGCATGGCGCAGCGCAAAGGCCGTGGCGACGATCAGACCGATGGGGAACAGGGCCAGCGCCCCCAGAATTACCACGCGGAACGGCTGAAGCGTGAAGGCGGCGATCTGGGTTTCGGCCCCCAGAATAAAGGCCGTCAGGCACAGGGCCCAACCCAGACTGATTACCGTCACCCCGCCCCAGAAAGGCACGGGTGAGCCGCCCGAAAGCTGCATGATACCGTCGGGCTTGACTTCGACGGGGCTGACCGGCGCGGTGGCGGGCTCGGCCTTGCGGTGCGAGGTGAGGGCGGACGGCGTCTCAGTATGGGTTGGCGGCGGCAGGGGCGCGTGCTGCGGAGTGTCCATCGCCTCGGTGGGCGGCGGTGCCGGTTGCGGCTCTGAGACCGCATGGAAATCCAGTGGCCGGTCGAGCAGGTCATCCACCGGCGCGGGCTCGACCTCAAGCGGGGTTTCTGCGGTTTCGGGCACGACGTCATGCGTCGCTTCGCTGTCTGTGCGGGCATCGCTCAGGTGCGCGGTCGACGGGATGTCGAGATCGTCCGTATCTGCACTCAGGTTCGCCGTCTCGACATTCATTGCCTCTGGCATTGCCTCAGGCATTGCCTCTGGGGCCGTATCGTCGGCGGGCGTATCGTCCTCAAATAGCGGGCGCAGTCTGGATTTACGCCCCCGCGTCTCGGAAGACGAGAGGTTCAGAGGGGGACGAATGCGAGATTTCATAGAATACTGTCCTGCGCCAGGGTCTTTACCACCGGAAAGCCGGGTTCTCCCGTGAGGCGAACGCTAGCCGCAGATCATTGATAACGCAAATGGTTTAGCGGGGTAGAGGCGAGGATGTTTACCATAGGCTGCCACCCGTCCGCTCCGGCGGCGACGCCCCTGTCGGCCTATTGGGCGACGATCGTGCGAATCTGACCCGTGGCGGGGACCCCATGCGAGTCCGGGCAGGGACCGCTCAGCGCGTCTTCCTGTGCCTTGCGTGCGGCGCGTGAGGCTTTTACGGCCTCGATCAGCAGTTTTGCATCTTCGCCGCGCACGGCGATTTCCAGTGCGCCCGCCCGCAGGCTCTTTTCCACGTCACGCGCGATATTGGCCTGATCCTCGGCGCTCAGTTCGGCAACGTGCAGTCTCAGGGCCGGAACCGCTGGCAGAGGCGGCAGGGCCAGGGCGGGCGGAGCCGGGGGCGCAGGGGCCGCCTCCGGCGGCAGCACGGTTTGGGCTTCGGAGCGCACGGCCTTCACCCGCACGACGGGTGCACTCACCGCTGCCGCATCGCGTTTGGGCTCAGACTTTACGGGTTCGCTTTTGACGGCCACGGTCCGAGGGGCGGCCTCCTGCGCCGGGGCCGGCTGGCTGAGCGGGGTGGTTTCGCTGACGGGTGTGACCGGTGCGCTCGGCGTGGCCGCCGGCACGGCTTGTTTCTGGGTGACGGGCGCAGGTTTCGGCTGTTCCGGCGCCGCACCGGCACCGAAATGCAGGAAGGCCGCGGAAACAAGGGCCGCAATAAAGCCGATGATGATGTCAAACAGCGCCGACATGTGAGATGTGCGTCCAGAAAGTCCCCACCGGTCTGCCCCGGCCAGCCTTACGCCACTTTGAAATCGAAAGTCTGAGGACAGGCAAAGCCCATGCCTCGTGCCTTAAATCATCACAAATATGCCGCAAATCGTTGACGACTGCAACTAAAAGGTTCTGAGGCAAGGCTTACCACTGAACACGTGGCCGCCCCGCTCGTGTTGTGCCTCATTTGCTGGAAATTATGGCGATTGTTTGCCCTGTGGGTTATGGTAAAGACGCTGTCAGGGACGTGCAGCGAAAATATCACAGATTGCAGAAATGGGGGCGGACATGCGCTTAGGTAAGCCGGGTTTGATCGTGGCCGGTATGGCTCTGGGGGCCATTGTGTGTCCGGACGTGGCGCAGGCACAGATGACGCCGCGTCTGGTGGAGCCGGCGCGAATCGGCACGGTGCATGAGGTTTTGGGCGCGGCCCGCTATGTGGCGACGCCAAAGGCCAACTGCCCCGAAGCCTCGCGATCTTTCGACAATGGCCCCTGTTTTGACGGCGTGGCGGCGACGCTTAAGGCCTCGGGACTTACTCAGGCACGGGTGCTGGGTGTGCGCTATGCAGCAGCCGCGGGCGAAGCCGTGCGCGGTGATTATGGCCGCGATTACAGCCTGTTCGACCTGACCCTGACGCCCGAAGGCCTGCGCTGGCGCGAAGCCGACCTGCCGACCTCGGACGTTTTTGTACCGCGTGACTGCTATGCCCTGCGCGGCGAAGGGGTGTTCTACACGGTCGAAACCCGTGGCGGGCAGACGGTGGCGCAGGAGCGTCAGACCGTGGTCTGCGGCGGCGGCCCGCGTCAGCCGAACGGTCCCTGGCGCGTCGATGGCCCGTCCATCCCGGTCGATCCCCCCGTGGCCGGAGCGCCGGTACGCGCCAGCCGCGACGCCTGGCCGCGCACGGAAACCCTGCGCGCACAAGGCGACTGGCGCTATCTGGCGCAGCCGGACCCGGCCTGCGCCGAAAGCGATGTGGTGCGCAAAACCTACTGCGCGCAGACGGGTATCGCCTATCTGCAAGCCCATGCGGAGGAAAAGGAACTGGACCTCATCGCCTCGAAATATGCGGTGCGTGCCGGCGATGTGTTGAAGGACGAGGCAGTCGAACAACTGGTGCTCAAGCGCGCCAGCAAGGGGTTCAAGGCCGACAAGCGCTGGTTCGAGCGCAGCAAGCTGACCATCCCGTCGGGGTGTTCGGCGACTCAGGCCACGGTCTTCCGTGTGCACGACCGCGACGGTGCGCTTTTTGTCGCCGAAGAGGCCTTGAGCGACTGCGGCGCGCCGCCTGCGCCGACGCCGCGCGACATCTTCGAAGCCTATGGCGAGGCGCGACCGGTGGCCATGGCGCGCAGTTCGTGCCCGGACACGGCACAGCTTCTGCCCGGTATCTGCTTCGAAGAGGTCATCGGCTATATGCGCGCCTTCGACCACAAGGCGCTGGACGTGGTGGTGCTGAAGCGTCAGGTGCGCGACGGTGATCGCGTCTGGCAGGATTACGACACGGCCAAGGTGCGCCTCGCCGATGGCAAATATTCCGCCGAGCGCAAGGGGCAGCAGGTGCTGGGCTATGTTAGCATGAGCCGCTGCGAAGACATGTCCGACCGCCCGGCCGAAGGTCGTGGCTATCGCATCGAATGGCGCGGCCGCTCGCTGATGGCCGTGCCCTATGAGTGGAAGGCCTGTCCGATCTATTAATCCCCGCCGCCGCCGCCATCGCCGCCATCGCTGCTGCTGGACGAGTCGGCAGAGTCGCTGTCGCGGGACGAATCGTGTGCGCCCTTGCCGGAGGACGAAGAGGCGGACGTGTCCGTCGCCGCGACAAAGCCGCCATCGGAGTCCGATCGGCGGGTCCGAGCCGGTGTCGCAGGGTATGCGGACGGCACCAAGGCCAGAGCGATTAGTCCACCGAAAACCAGCCCGTTGGCCCCGATCAGGGCCAGGGTGCTGAGCTGACTTGGTATGGGCAGAAGACCTGCGACCGGTGAGGCAAACAGGGCATAGACGGGCGTGACGACAAGCAGGGCCTGCCACAGCCAGCCTTCGGGCTTACCGGCATCGCGCAAACGGGCGCGGGCGGCAAAGATCACCCCTGCTGCCATCAACAAGGCCTGAACCCAGCCCAGCCACGCGGCGTCGATGTCGGTGAAACGGCGCGCTATATCCGGCGCACTGACCAACGCAACAAGGACAAACAGGAACAGGACAAAGGCAGGGCGACGCATGGGCAGGCTCAGATCGGCGTTATCCTACCCGTTCTAGCACCAAGCGGGCACTTGTCGAATCCGAAAACGCGGAAGTGGCGCGGAACTCAGCCTTCGAGAACGTGCGGTTTCTGCGGTTGCAGGTAGTAGTTTGGGCTCTTGCCGAACCGGTTTTCCCCCTTCTGGCCGGGTGTAAACAGTATGACCAGACTGAAAATCACCCGGACGATGGTTATGATCGTCTGGATCAGGTCGGTATCGGCATATAGAGACAGCGGCTGACCCACGATTTCCATAGTCATCGTGATTAGCAAGAAGGCGGTGTCAGCCCAGATGATCAGGCCAATCCATGCTGTCAGGCCCATATCGTGCAGGCGTTTGGCCACAAGGCAAAACCAGACATAATTCAGGAAGATAACGAGAGCTACCCACGTAATCTGCACTACGAATGACATGGCAGGATTGGCCTCTGTCGTCCATGACATCAGGCCCATAAATGTAAGGCTTATGACAAAGGCGATGATATTCACGCCCGCGGCGTTGGCGAAGTAGGGCAGACGGTTCAATCTCCCTTTGGGAGAGATGAATTCTCCAAGACCTATTAATAACCCGCTGCGTTTGGACATGATTTATACCCCCTGTTTGTCAGGGAGACAATCACAACCCAGGAGGGCTGTCAAATGCCGCTTACCGCCCTGTGTGGCGCTCGCGCAGGATATCCAGCACGGCCTCAAGCGTCGTGTCGCGCGCCATCAGCAGCACCGACAGGTGATAGAGCAGGTCGGCAGCCTCGTTATGCAGTTCGTCGAGGTCACCGCAGCGCCCGGCCAGAGCGGTTTCAAGCCCTTCTTCGCCGACCTTCTGGGCAATCTTGGCGACGCCCTTCTGCATCAGGCGGGCGGTGTAGCTGTCGGCGGGCGGGGCCTTGGCGCGGTCCTTCACCACGGCGGCCAAATGGCCCATAAAGCCGATACCGGGCGCGGTGTCGTGCCCGAAGCACGAGGTGGTCTTGGTGTGACAGGTCGGCCCGACGGGACGCGCCAGCACCAGCAGCGCGTCTTCGTCGCAATCGGTGGTCACGCTGACCAGATTGAGGAAGTCGCCCGACGTTTCGCCCTTGCGCCAGCGGCCGTTTTTGGAGCGCGAGAAGAAGGTCACCTGACGATCGGTCAGGGTCTCGCTCAGGGCGGCGCGGTCCATATAGCCCAGCATCAGCACCTGAAGCGTGTCAGCGTCCTGCACGATGGCGGGGATCAGGCCGTCGCCCTTGGTGAAATCGAGCGCGTCGATATCGGCCAGCGTCAGGGGGTTGGGGAGTTTGTGGGCTTCGGGCATATAATTTCCTCGTGAACAAAGTCTCTCGGCTGTGCCTCGATACTTTTTCACGTTTTATTTATCAGATTGAGAAAAAATCTCTTGGGGCGGCCCTGCGAGATTTTTTCGCTTTATTTCCGCCCAATCTGCGATTGGACGGGCGCGAACTATACCCTAACCGCGATTCCCGCCTTTTGCAGGTCGCGTTTGAGGTCCGGTATATGGATGATCTTCTTGTGGAAGACGCTGGCCGCCAGAGCGCCCGACACGTCGGCCTGATCGAAGACCTCGGTAAAGTGTTCCGGTGCGCCGGCCCCGCCGGAGGCCACCAGCGGAATGTCGATCAGGTCGCGCACCAGCCTGAGTTGCCGAATATCGTACCCCTTGCGCACGCCGTCCTGATTCATGCAGTTGAGCACGATTTCACCCGCCCCGCGTTCCGCCGCCTCGACCACCCAGTCGAGCGTGCGACGACCCGCTGCGCGGATTTTGTCCGGATCGCCGGAATACTGATGAACGTAATAATCGCTATTTAAAGGCGGTTGCCCCTCTGTATCCGAAAACCGGTTCCCACTTTTCGGGAGGGGCAGTTCTCTCGAATCCACCCCCACCACCACGCACTGCGACCCGGCCATTTCGGCCAGTTCGTTGATCAGGTCCGGGCGCTCCAGGGCGGGCGAATTGATCGACACCTTGTCGGCCCCGGAATTGAGGCACTTCACCGCCTGCTCCGCCGAACGGATGCCGCCCGCCACGCAGAAGGGGATGTCAAGCGCGCGGGCAATGTCGCGCACCCAGTTGTAATCCACCGTGCGCCCTTCGGCCGAAGCGGTGATGTCATACAGCACCAGCTCATCGGCGCCTTCGTCGCGGTAGCGCAGCGCCATATCGACGGCGTCGCCCAGCACTTCGTGGCCAACAAACTGCACGCCCTTGACGACCTTGCCGTCCTTGACGTCGAGACAGGGGATGATGCGTCTGGCTAACATGGGGCAGCTTTCCATCTTACCGCTTCGTAGGGGAGGAGATTTGCGTTTTAGCCAACATTGAGAGCGGCCTTCAAATCAATCAGGCCCTCATAGATGGCCTTACCCACAATGGCGCCGTGTACGCCCAGCGCCTTGAGATCATAAAGGTCTTCGACCGAGCGCACGCCGCCTGACGCCTGAATGTCGAGGTCCGGGCGTTTTTGTCTCAGGGCGCGCATCAGGTCCATGTTCGGCCCCATCAACATGCCGTCGCGCGACACGTCGGTGACGAGGATGCGCTGCGCGACGCCGACCGGATATTCGTCGAGCACCTTCCACAGCGAAATCCCCGACCCTTCGGTCCAGCCGTGCAGGGCGGCGTCAAAGTCACCGTCCCTGGTGGGTAAAACGTCGAGCGCCAGCGTGATGTGTTCCTTGCCGAAGTCGCGCAGCCAGCCGCGCACCTCCCTGGGGTCTTTCACAGCGGCAGAGCCGACCACGACGGCGGAGACGCCCTGATCGAGCAGGGTCTGCACATGGGCGCGTGACCGTACCCCGCCGCCGGTCTGGATCTTGGCGCGCGAGGCCTGCGCCAGCCGCCCGATCAGTTCGTGCTGCTGCGGTGAGCCGGCGCGCGCCCCGTCGAGATCGACAATATGCACCCATTCCGCAAATTCTTCATTGAACAGGGCCAGACGCTTGAACGGGTCGGAGTCGTATCTGGTGACGGCATCAAACCGGCCCTGCGCGAGGCGGACACATTCACCGTTGATCAGGTCGATAGCGGGGTAGAGGATCATTTTTTTACTCCCCCTCTCCCTAGAGGGAGAGGGTGGCGCGAAGTCTTGGCTTCGTGCCGGGTGAGGGGGAAAACGGAGCTTAGGGTCACCCCCTCACCCCAACCCTCTCCCTCTAGGGAGAGGGGGTTGCATTACAGACGGAGAAAATTCTCCAGTATCTTCGCGCCGGCGGCTGAGGAGCGTTCGGGGTGGAACTGACAGCCCCAGACATTCCCCTTACGCACCATAGCCGCGAACGGCGCACCATAGGTCGATTGCGCCAGCGTATGGTCGGTGACCGGGCAGACGAAACTATGTACGAAATAGGCGTAGTCACCCGCATTCAGGCCCGCCGTCAGCGGGTCTTCGCGCACGGCCTGTAGCTGGTTCCAGCCCATGTGTGGAACCACCAGAGCCCTGACAGGCTCTGGTTCTAGGCTTGGTCGCGCATTTGATTCCGGAAACCGGTGCCCACTTTCCGGAATGCGCTCAGGGGCTTTGGGGGCTCCCATCTTCACGACCCGGCCCGGAATGAGGCCCAGACAGGCGACGTCGCCCTCTTCGGAGCTGTCGAACAGCAGTTGCTGCCCCAGACAGACGCCCATCAGCGGCTGGGTCAGGCCGCGGATCGTGTCATAAAGCCCCAGCTCGTGGATGCGGCTCATCACAAAGCCCGCCGCGCCGACGCCGGGCAGTACCACGCGCGGGGCGGCCCGGATTTCGGCGGCGTCCGACGACAGCACGGCCTCAGCGCCCAGACGCTCCAGCGCGAACAGCACCGAGGCGGTATTGGCGCAGCCTAATTCAATGACAACCACCTGACTCATGCCAACATGCCTTTTGTTGACGGCAAGGCGTCGCCTTCGATGCGCGTGGCCATCCTCAGGGCACGTCCCAGCGCCTTGAAGCAGGCTTCGACCTTGTGGTGGTCGTTTTCGCCCGCGACCTCGACATGGATCGAGGCCCCCAGCGCTTCGGACAGCGAACGGAAGGCGTGACCGGTCATTTCGGTCGGATAGTCGCCGATGTGGCTGGCGTCGAAGTTGCCCTTGAACACGCAGAAGGCGCGGCCGGAAATGTCGATTGACACCTTCGCTTCGGTTTCATCCATCGGCAGGACAAAGCCGAAGCGCGCCATGCCGACGCGGTCGCCCAGCGCCTGTTTCAGGGCCTGACCGAAGGCCAGCATACAGTCTTCGATGGTGTGGTGGCCGTCGATTTCCAGATCGCCCTGACACGACAGTTGCAGCGAGAAGCCGCCGTGCGTCGCCACCTGATCCAGCATATGATCGAAGAAGCCGATGCCGGTGTGAATCTTCACCGGCTTGGGCGTATCAAGATCGACAATCGCCGAAATCTTGGTCTCCTTGGTGTCGCGCAGCACCTCACCGCGCCGCGCCGGGCGTCCGGCTTCCATGCTGACCCCGAGCGCCGCCAGAATGCGGTCATTGTGCGCCTTGTCACCCAGCGCCATGATCAGGCCCTCATAGGCGTTCTTGGCGGTGATGCCGAACTTTTTGAGCTGGGTCTGGCTGCGGATCAGATCCTTCGGTTTGATAAACACGAAGGGGCCGTCATTGACGTGGAACTGCACCACGGCGGACGCCTGTTCCAGTGCGTCGCGCAAGCGCGCCTGTTCGCCGCGGATCAGGTCGATGCGCGCCTGCACGCTTAAGGCGCGCGACGGGGCCAGAGCGGCCTCGGCGGCGCGGATCGAGGGCGTGGGCAGCGGCACCGGCTCGCAGAAGCGCGTCAGGCCGTTCAGCGTCTTGGCCGAGGAGATCAGCGCACCGACCCGTGCGCCCGAAAGCCCGTACAGGAAGGACAGGCTTTTGAGCACGACGACGTTCGATTCGGACTTGGTCAGTTCGATCAGGCTCTGGGCGTCGCAAACGTCGAAATAGCTCTCGTCGATCACCAGCAGGGCCGGGAAGATTTCAACGGCCAGGGTGCGCGCCGCGATCAGGTCCCAGGCCTTGCCGTCCGGCATGGCGGGGTTGTCGATGACGTACATGCCCGCGCCCTTGAGCGTCATCAGCGGCTTGGTCGCCTGTTTCAGCGTCAGGCCATAGGCGTCGGCCAGACTTTGCAGGTGGTATTGCCGCTCCGAATAGCAGGGCTCGGTGAAGACGGCCTCATAGCCATTGACCTTCAGGCGGCGCATCAGGATTTCGGTGGCGTGAGACGCCCCGCGCGTGACCATGAGCTGATAGGGCTCGACGCCATAAAGCTCAGCCATGCGCTCACGCAGCGGCTCCAGCGAGGGCGGCGAGGCTTCGAGGCCGGAGCCTTGGGCATTGAGGGCGGTGAAGGGAGACGCGAACATGTTAGACCTCTAACCGGAAATCTGCCGCCCTGCGCTCAGGCAGCGAAGCGGTAGCGCAACTTAAAAAGCTGGCGGCAGTGCACAACAGTGTCATTTTAAACCTCCAGCCTGAAATCTGCTGCCAGCGCGTGTGCTTCGAGGCCTTCCAGACGCGCCAGACGGGCAGCGGCGGGCGCAATGGTCGCCGCGCCCTGTTTGGTGGCGCGCTGCACCACAAAGCTGGTCAGGAAGGAGCGGATGGTGATGCCGTCCCAGGCCCGTGCCGCGCCGTCGGTCGGCAGGACGTGGCTGGGGCCCGCCGCATAGTCGCCGAAGGTTTCGGCGGCATAGGTCCCGGCGAATACCGTTCCGGCGGCGGTCAGTTGCGGGATCAGGGCGTCGAGATCGGCCACCTGAAGCGCCAGGTGTTCGGGGCCGTAGAGGTTGGCGACTTCGGCGGCGGCCTCAAGGCTATCGACCACGAACAGGCGGGCCTGCTCCAGCGAGGCGCGGGCAATGGCGGCGCGCGGCAGGGTCGCCAGTTGCGCCGCAAGCTCGGCGGCGACGGCGGTGATCAGATCCGCGTCCAGCGTCACCAGCACGACCTGCGCATCGGCGTCGTGTTCGGCCTGTGACAAAAGGTCGGCGGCAATCAGCTTCGCATTGGCCGAAGCGTCGGCAATGACCATCAGCTCCGACGGCCCGGCGGGCATGTCGATGGCGATGCCGGAGATGCGCTCGGTGGCGTAACGTTTGGCTTCGGCGACGTACTTGTTACCCGGCCCGAACAGCTTGTCCGCTGCCGGGACGTCAGGCAGTGCGCCCAAAGCCATGGCGGCGATGGCGTGCGCGCCGCCGACGCGCCACACGGCCTCAAGACCGGCAGCGGCCCCGGCCGCGATCATCATCGGGTGCAGCGAGCCGTCCTTGGCTGGCGGGGTGACGCAGACTCTGTTGGGCACACCGGCGACCAGAGCGGGCACAGCGGTCATGATCAGGGTCGAAAACAGCGGCGCGGTGCCACCCGGCACATAGAGGCCGGCGGTCGAGATCGGGCGATAGACGCGCTGAAGCGACAGACCTTGCGACGGGGCGATGACCGGCCCGGCGGACGGCAGCTCAGCGGCGTGGAAGGCGCGCACGTGTTCGACGGCCAGTTCCATGGCGGCGAGGTCTTCGGCGCTCAGATTGGCGCGCGCCTCATCGACCAGACCGCGCGTCAGCTCGACCCGCACGGGGGCGTGACCGTCGAGCCGCGTCGCCCAGTCCGTGACGGCTTCAAAGCCGCGCGCTTCGACGTCGTCGAAAATGGTCTTCACCGTTTCGAGCACGCGGGCGTCGCGCCGGTTTTCCGGACGGGACAACGCCGACTTGCGCTCAGAAGCGCTGAGGTCGTTCCAGATAAAGGTCTTCATGGTGCATACCCGCCTGCGGTGCCGCAGGCCTAACTAAAAGGGTGTCCGCGACACCTACTTCATCATCTTTTCGATCGGCAGGACGAGGATCGCCGAAGCGCCCGCCGCCTTGAGCTTGTCCAGCGTGTCCCAGAACACATTTTCCTGACACACCGCATGGACGGCCACCGTGTCTTCGCGCCCGGCCAGCGGCATGATGGTCGGGGCGTCGGCACCGGGGATCAACTCGATAATCTCGTTCAGATGCTCACGCGGTGCGTTCAGCATCACATATTTTGCCCCGTTCGACGCGGTGACGCCATCGAAACGGCGCAGCAGCATGTCATAGACGTGCGCCAGATCGGCCGGCGGCGCGTGCGGGGCCTTGATCAGCACGGCTTCGGAGGCCAGCACCAGATCGACGGCCTTCATGCCATTGGCCTCCAGCGTCGCGCCGGTCGAGACGAGGTCGCAGATAGCGTGAGCGATCTTCATGCGCGGGGCCACCTCGACCGCGCCGCGCATTTCGACGATGGTGGCGCTGACGCCCCGGTCCTTCAGCCATTTGCCCAGAATATTCGGGTAGGAGGTGGCGATGCGCTTGCCTTCGAGGCTTTGGGGGCCCTCATAGGTGACGCTGTCCGGCACGGCGATCTTCAGCGTGCACTTGCCAAAACCGAGGCGCATGACGATGCGCTCTTCGAGGTCATCTTCCGGGAAGTGTTCGGCCAGCACGTTGTAACCGACGATGCCGAGTTCGGCGACACCATCGGCCACAAAGGTCGGGATGTCGTCGTCGCGCACGCGCAGGAGGTCGATGGGCTGGTTCTCGATGCGGTACAGCAACTCATTGGCGCCCTTCATGACGCGCAGGCCCGCCCCGGAAATCAGCTCCAGCGAACGGTCGGCCAAACGGCCGGATTTCTGAACGGCGATACGCAGTCTGAGGGTTTCGGAAGGCATAGAACTTTAGTGACTTTCTTGGTTCAATCGGTCGATCACCAGCCGGTAGCCCTTGTGCGGCATGTCGCGCAGGAAGCGCGCCACACGGGTGACGGTGGTGGTCGATGCCCCCGTCCGTTCCGAGATGTCCCGGTAGGAGAGGGCGTTTTCGTCCAGCAGACGCGCGACCTTGAAGCGTTCGGCAAAGGCCCGGATTTCCGACGGCGTACACAGGTCGTCGAGAAAGGCGCGCACCTCTTCGGCTGTTTTGAGCGTCAGAAGGGCGCGGACCAGCTCCGCCTCATCGGCGGCGAAGGATTGCGGGGTCTTGGCAGGCTTGTCAGTCATGTGTGTTACTGTGTTAGCGCGTTAATACAGAAGCCGGGGGAGGATGGCAAGGCCTCAAACCCTGAAACCTGAAATTTATGGCCGGGACTCAATGCCGTATCGGAGAAGGTCTGTAAAGCAGCACACCGGAACGGATTTTGGCTCTATTCATTCGCATTGACAGAGGGTCGAGCTTAGTTAATCTCCACTCATGGCTGAATTTTCGAAATCCAAACCCTTGTGGGATCAGAAGCGTCCAACGCCTAAAATTCGAGGGGCATGGTTTCTGTTCAAGTGGGGACCGTTCGGCTTCTGGTGGCCGATCACTTGGCAGGGTTATCTGCTGACTCTGGGGGAAATTCTTTGCATCGGTGGCGGTGTCGGCACAGGTGTCGCATTGATCGAACGCGGCTTCGAATGGGGCAAATACATCGCCTCAGGCAGTGTGTTTGTGTTCTTGATACTCTTTGTCTTTAGTATCCGCAAAACTCGCATGGCCTGAACAGGCTGTGCAATTTAAGCTTCGATCAGGTTTTAAACGCCGCCCGTGCCGCCAGACCCAAACCCGACGCCACCGATGAAAAGCGGTCGCCGTAATTGATGCTGGCGGCGGGGAAGGCGGCCTGCATGGCGGCCTCAAAGCCCGGCATGGCGGTCGAACCGCCGGTCATGAACAGGGTATGGATGGCGTCCGGCTTAAGGCCGGCCTTTTCCACACATAGCAAGGCGGTGGCCACCACCCTGGCCACTTCGCGCGCCGTGGCCGTGATCAGCGTCTCGCGCCTCACGTCCGACACCCAGCCGGCGTCGATATCGCCATAGTCGATATGCGTAACCGCATCAGAGGACAAGGCGATCTTGGCGGCTTCGATGCGGCTGGCGATGGCGTGGCCCATGCGGTCTTCCAGCACCTTGATCAGGCGCTGCGTCAGGTCGCGGCGTTCAGCCAGATGGTGCAGTTCGCGCACGCTGTGCATGACCTTTTGCGTGTAGAGGAAGTTGATCAGGTGCCAGGTCGAAAGCTGATGATAGGTCAGGCCCGGCATGTCGAGCCCGCTTTTCAGCTTCGACTTCCAGCCCATATCGACCATGGCCGTATCCATACTCAGCAGGCGGTCGAAGTCGGTGCCGCCGATATGCACACCCGTATTGGCCAGAATATCCGAATGGTCGGGTGACAGGCTGAGGACGGAAAAGTCCGAAGTGCCGCCGCCGATATCGACCACCAGCACGGTTTCACGCGCGCTGAGGCGGCTGGCGTAATCGCGGGCGGCGGCCAGAGGTTCGTATTCGAAGCGGATGGTCTTAAAGCCCTGCGCCTCGGCAATGCCGCGCAGTTCGTTTTCGGCACGCTGATTAGCCTCTTCATCGTCATCGACAAAGTGCACGGGACGGCCCAGCACCACGTCTTCGATGGGCTCACCGGCGTGGCGTTCGGCGGCCTGTTTCACATGGGCGATATAGAGGCCAATGATCTCGCGGAAGTTTTTGCGCTTGGTGCCGACCTGAGTGGTTTCGCCAATCAGATGGCTGCCGAGCACGGATTTCAGGGCGCGCATCAGGCGACCCTCATAGCCGTCGAGATATTCGGCAATCGCCTTGCGTCCAAAACTGAGGTGGTCTTCTTCGGTATTAAAAAAGAGGGCCGAGGGCAGGGTGACGGCGTCGCCTTCAACGGGGACAAGCTGCACCTGATCACCGCGACCGACGCTGACCGCCGAATTGGAGGTGCCGAAGTCTATACCGCAATAGGGACGCAAAGACATGGGAGGTTCCGCCGAAGACACACAAAAGGGCGGCGGTGTGTACACGGGATCAGTGGGGAAGGCCAGTCGCATATTCTCCGCTTCATCGCTACTCGACAGGGAGGCGCTAAAGCGGCATGTCATTTCAACCTAAATCATCTCGCCTTAGCTAAAATTCTGGGTGAATATGGTCACTCTATCCGGAGGTGGCTATGGGAAACAAAAGCAAACCCTATGATGACCGGGGACCGGATCATTACTGGTTCCGGGGTTCATGGCTCGGTATATGGCCGACACGGAAAGAGGGTTGGCTGTTAGTCCTCTTCGGCATCGGTTGCACAGGCCTGTGCTTTATGCTGATTTTTGGGTTGAGCGCATTGAAGCTGAACGCTTTTATTCCCTACGCACTAATTCCCGTACCGCTCCTGATTTTGGCAGGAATAATCATTACCATCGATCGGACGGACTGGGGTTAAATCTCGATCAGCACGTCGGGCGATTCATTGGCATTGGTGGCCCCCGGCGGGAAGTGGGCGCTCAGCACCACGCCGCAGCGTTCCACGGCGGCCTCAAATCCTGTGGTCAGGTCGCCCTTTTTGATATGGCTGACCAGAGCGGCGACCGTGGCGTTCCATTCGCTCTTGTCCACGCGCGAATAGATGCCCTCATCCGCAATCACATCGACAAAGCGTTCCTCAAGGGCGCAGAAGATCATCACGCCGGTGCGCGCCTCGGTCAGGTGCAGGCCGCGCGCCAGAAACTGTTCCAGCGCCTTTTTGTGGGCGCGGCGGCGCGTGATGAAGCGCGGCGTCAGCCACAGCGTCACCTTGGGCACGCTGACCAGCAGATAGACGACGGCAAACAGCAGCAATTGCGTCAGGGCGTAGAAGATGATCGCTTCGGCGGCCAGCAATTCGCCCGTGACATTGGGGGCATTCCACCCGGCAAGGGCGCTCAAGACCGGCCCCAGCCAGTCGTGCGGCCACACGCCCAGCCCCAGAAAGATCAGCGGCAGGATAAAGGCCGAAGCCGCCGCCCACATCAGCGGCGTTTCCGGATAGTCGAGCGCCGTTTTCTTGATAACGCAGGTGATTTCACCGGCCGTCTGCGTTTCGGCGCGGGCGATGGCGGCATTGATGCGGGCGTGGTCGATGTTCAAAGGCATGTCCGTCTTTCCCTCTACCAGCTACCCGACGAACCGCCGCCGCCGAAGCTGCCGCCGCCGCCGCTGAAACCACCGCCGCCGCCGCCGCTCCAGCCGCCACCCCCGCCGCCGCGCAGCAGGGCCTCCAGGATGAAGAAGGGCAGCCAGCCGCGCCCGAAGATAATCAGGAACAGCACCACGACGATGATGATCCACACGGGGAAGCGCTCCGCCTTGTGCACCGGCTGCTGAGCGACCTGACGCGCCTTTTCGATGGCGGTGCCGCGATCGGCCGAAAGCTGGGCGATGATCTCATCCGTGCCCTTGACGATACCGGTCTGGTAATCGCCTTCGCGAAAGGCCGGCAGGATGGCGTTCTGGATGATCACGGACGAATAGGCGTCGGTAATGACCGGTTCGAGACCATAGCCGACCTCGATACGCACCTTGCGCTCATTGGGCGCAACGATCAGCAGGACGCCATTGTTTTTGAACTGACCACCGGCTTCGGACTCGACGCCCGTGGTGGCCTTGGCCTCTTTCTGACCGATGCCCCAGGTGCGCCCCAGTTGATAGCCGTAATCGGCAATATCATAGCCCTGAAGGCTGTTGACCGTGACGACGACGACCTGATCCGTGGTGGCGTTTTCGAGCCCCGCCAGCTTGGCCGTCAGGTCCGCCTCGACTTCGGGCGTCAGAAGTTCGGCCTGATCGACCACGCGCCCGGTCAGCTTGGGGAAGTCAGGTGCCGCGAAGGCCGCGGAGGCCCACAGTGTCAGACAGACGAAGAGAAAGGCCGTCCATGCGGTCCTGATCCGCAAGGCGGAGGCGGGGAGAGACATGGGACGGCCTTCTGTTTAGAGGGTTATTTCGAGGCTTCGGCGTTGTTCAGGCCCGAAAAGTCCACCGTCGGAGCCTTGTCGGCGCCCGGTGCGGCCTTGAAATATTCCATCGGCTTGGCGCCCGAATGGATCGTCCCGGCCAGAATGTTCTGCGGGAAGGAACGCAGGGTGGTGTTATAGGTCTGGGCCGCGGCATTGAAGTCGCGGCGCGCGATGGAGATGCGGTTTTCCGCGCCTTCAAGCTGCGACATCAGGGTGGTGAAGTTCTGCTGGCTCCTGAGGTCCGGATAGCGTTCCACAACGACCATCAGGCGGCCCAGTGCCGAAGACATACCGTCCTGCGCCTGCTGGAACTGCTGGAACTTGGCCGGGTCGGTGATGGTCGAGGCATCGACCGTGACGCTGGTGGCCTTGGCGCGCGCTTCGACCACTTCGGTCAGGGTGCCGCGTTCGGCAATGGCCGCGCCCTGCACCGTGGCGACCAGATTCGGCACCAGATCGTTGCGGCGCTGATAGGCGTCCTGCACGTCAGAGAAGGCGCGTTTGGCGTTTTCTTCCTGAGTCGGGATGCGGTTGACGTCGCAGGCCGTCAGGCTCACGGCGGCGGCCGCGACGGCAAACAGACCCAGAATACGCTTCAGCTTGATCACGAGGGTAGCTCCCTTAAAAAGCCCGTGTGTAGTCTCTACACATAGGCGAAATCGGGCGCTTGCAAAAGGGGGGCAAGGTTACCTTTTGTTAAGCTGGAGCGCACTCCGACAAAGTGCCATAAAAGCTTCTTGGCACTTTGCGGAAAAATTGCGCGACCAAGTGAAAACCTAAGGCCAGCTCTCTTTACAGTGGATTTTCCGGGGCAGGTTTGGCACAAGGGGGCGGTATTATTGTTCCGGGGGGAGCCTCCTATGTCTCTGAAAACCTTCTGTTCCGCGCTGCTGATCGCGGGTGGCCTGTTCGTGGGCGATGCGGCGCTGGCCGCTCAGGCCTTTTACAAGCCTGCGCCGACCGCCTTTTCCGATAAGCCGTTTGACGCCGTGAAGGCCGCCGCCGACAAGGGCGACCCGGTGGCCATGCACGCGCTGGGCCTGCTCTATTTCACGGGCAAGGGCGTGGAGCGCAACTGGACCGAGGCCTTCACATGGGCGCAGAAGGCTGCAGAGGCCGGGCTGGCCGAAGCGCAGTTCCGCACCGCCTATTACTACGATGGCGGCTATGGCGTCGCCGAAGACAATGCCAAGGCCATCGAATGGTACAGAAAGGCTGCTGCGCAAGGTCATGCCGGGGCGCACGCGCAACTGGGCAATATTGCGGTGCTGGGCCTTTATGGCGAAAAGGTCGATTTCGCGGCCGCCTATGCGCATTACCGCACGGCGGCAGACAAGGGCGATGCCGACGCCATGTACGATCTGGGGATCATGTACGAATTTGGCGAAGGCCGCGACAAGAGCGATGCCGAGGCGCTGAAATGGTACCAGCAGGCGGCCACCAAGGATCAGGCCGGGGCGGCCTATAAGGTCTTTGTCTTTTATGACGAGGGACGCGGAGGCCTGATCCAGGACGCGGCCAAAAGCCGGGAATGGCTGATCAAGGCGGCGAAACTGGGCGATGACAACGCGCAGTACGAACTGGGTGATGTCTATTATTATGGTAAGGACGTGGAACCGGACCTGGCCGAGGCCTTCAAATGGTTCGGCCTGTCGGCCATGCAGGACAATGCTGAGGCGCAATACAGCCTCGGCTACATGTACTTTGCCGGCGAGTTCCTTGAAGCCGATAATGATCAGGCCTATAAGTGGTTCCGCAAGGCGGCGGATCAGGACGATGGCAATGCGCAGTACTATGTCGGCTACATGTTCCTCAAAGGATTATCGGTAAAAACCTCTTATTCGGACGCCAAAAGCTGGTTTGAAAAGGCCGCGTTGAAGGGGCATGGATCGGCCATGCTGCAACTGGGGATCATGGCGGAAAACGCCATGGGTATGGCGCAGGATCGCGGCAGCGCCTTCGCGTGGTACAGCCTGTCGGCTGAGAAAAAGAATGACGAGGCGAAAGAGAAGCTCAAGGCGCTGGAAGGGCAGATGACCGGGGCCGATAAGAGCAAGGGCAAGACCCTGCTGGCCGAGCGCAAGGCGGCGCTGGAGGCCGAGGCGAACAAATGACGCCTTTGCGCCTGATCCGCGAGCGGATAACGGGCGCCGGGCGCAGCCTGATCGTCTGGCCGGCGCTGAAGGACTGGGCGTGGTGCGTGGGGGTGTCGGCGGCGGTGACGCTGGCCGTGGCGGTGATTGGCTTTGGCAGCGGTATATTGCGGGTCGCGTCGCCGCAGGCGGGCTTATTGGGGTTGTGGCTGAGTGTGATGCTGGTCCCGGCGTTCAGCGAGGAAATCGTCTTTCGTGGGCTGATGATCCCGGCGCAGACCGAAACCACGCGGCCCGTTCTTTGGATCGGGGTGGGGACGCTGATCTTCGTGCTGTGGCACATATTTGAGGCCTTGGTCCTGTTGCCGGGCGCGACCCTGTTTCTGCATCCGGCTTTTCTGCTCAATGCCGGGCTGATCGGGCTGGGGTGCGCGCTGATGCGCTGGCGTACCGGGTCGTTATGGCCGGCGGTGCTGCTGCACGGGGTGCTGGTGTTCGTGTGGAAGGCGTGGCTGGGCGGGCCGTCTCTGGAGGCGCTGATGCGGGCGGGGTGAGGTTGGGGGGCCAAGGAACACCCCACCACCACGCCCTGCGGGCGCGGTCCCAACGCTGGCGAAAGCTATACTTTCGCTGGCGCTATACCCCAGCAAGCTGGGGAGGTATAAGGGAAAGCGCCCTTTACGGGGTCTGGGGCCAACTGGCCCCAGAATTTGAAATCCAAAACCTGCAATCCAGACTTTGGCCCTACGACGCCACCGCGGCATCAAGGCTTTTGCGCATCACGTAGTTGGTGAGGTCATAGCCCCCGACGCGGGTGGGTTCTTCGTGATCGAAGGTGAAGCCGGATTTCAGCGAGAAGCCGATACCGTGGTCGTGGTCTTTGGGCACGATCAGCGACAGGGTGCGCGTGTCGTCGAAATGGCCAAGCGCGGCCTGCATCAGGGCCTTACCGATACCGAAACCGCGATAGTCTTCGAGGACGTAGATCTTGTGCACGCTGACGTGGCCGTCTTCGGCGGCGGCGGACAGGAAGCCCACGGGCTTGCCGTTCACTTCGGCCACCCAATAGACGTGGCCGCGTTCGTCCATATCTTCTTCCAGCGTATCGAGGTCGAACAGGGCGCTGATGATGGCGTCCATCTGCACCGGGGAGACGACGTTGCGGTAAAGACGCGGCCAGATCAGCATGGCCAGATCGCGCACGATAAACAGTTCGTCCGTGCGGATGCGGCGGATTTTGGGCGGGTTCGGCATGTGTGACCTCCGTTTCCTGGCAGCGGGGGTGCCTTTAACAAGACTTCAGGGCGCCTTTGGGTCTTCCCTGTGTCAATTCCTCCAAATGGCAGTGACGCCTGTGGACAAGGTGCCATGAAATTCACGTCCTGTGAAATATTATTTCAGGGCGTGTCCCATCAGATCACAGGGCCTTGCGCAGGATGTGGTCGGTAAAGTCAAACGGGCCCATGCGCACAGGGACGGTGGCTTCGATCTCAAAGCCCTGCGCGTGGTAGAAGGCAATAGCCGGGGCATTGCCGTCATTGACATAGAGGGCCAGTTCGCGGGCGTCGGGAAAGGCCTTCAGGACGGTCGCGATCAGGGCTTTGCCTGTGCCCTTGCCGCGGCAGGTGTGGCGCAGATAGAGCTTCTTCAGCCACAGGCGCGCACCCTCCGGATAGGCGGAAACGTAGCCGGCGTCGTGCCCATCGACCTGCGCCAGCCAGTAGCGATGCCCGCGCACCTGCACGTCGTCGCGCAGGGTGTCCAGCGCGTAGATGGCTTCGACCATCGGGCCGATGCGCTCCGGCGGCAGGATGCCCGCAAAACATTCCGGCCAGATGTCGCGCGCCAGCGCCTGTACGCGCGGCAGGTCGTCGAGCGTGGCCGCAAAAATATCGGTCATTATTTGTGCTCCCTGTCTGACTCTGTGACAAGGATGGGGGCGCAAAGCAAGGGCTGCGCGCTCTTTACAGAAGTTTTGTAACGTGGTTATCATCCAGAAGTTGTGCTTATCCGGAGGGGGGTGTCATGGCCGATGCAACGGTGGCGACACAACTTATTGAACACGCCGGGGCGGTGATTTTGGCCACCGGCGCGGTCGGGACGGCGGCCTCGGCGCTGGTCGATGCGTCGCGGGGGATACTGCCCAGTGGGGGGGTGTCCGCCTGTGGTTACAAGCATATCAAGGCGGTCTATGAGGCCCTGGAACCGGCGCTCAGCGTGGCGCTGGGGCGCTCGTGGGAGCCGGTGCTGCGTGGTTACTGGCTGAATGGCACGCCGCACGAGCAGCAGATCAATACGGTGATCGCCATGGTGCGGCTGGGGCTGAATGACGACAACCCGCAGGCGCTGCTCGACCGGCTGCTGGATACGGGCGCGCCGGGCGTGAAGCTGGCCTCGTCGGAGGCGTCTGCCCCTGTGCCGGTGGAGGTGGCCAGTCTGAAAGACGCGGTGCGCCTGATCAAGAACCCGCCCGCGCCGCCACTGGAGGCCGACGGCCCGGTGGCGCTGGAGGCCGCAGAGCCGGAGGTGACGCGCGCCGAGGCCCTGCGCACGCAGCAGGCCTTTGATGCGCTGGGGCGCTTTGACGCGCTGGTGCGGGCGCGGCTGGAGGCCGCGTTTGAGCTGGCAGCGCACGACTATCGCGCCAAGGCCCGTCTGTCGGCGGCGGTGGTGTCGCTGGGGCTGGCGCTGGCGTGCGGGGCGGCCTTTGCCTATGCCGATGACACCGTGCCGGAGGGGGTGGTGTTCGCGGGCGCGGCCATTCTGGGCCTGCTGGCCGTGCCTCTGGCCCCGATTGCCAAGGACCTGACCTCGGCCCTGCGGGCGGCCAGCGACGCCCTGAAAACCGTGACGAGCAAGGGGTAGGCCGTGTGGTTTTTCGATGTGCGCGGCGGCCCCAATCCGGGGACCACGACGGTCGCTGACCTCGGGCAGGCGCGGCTGCATTACGTCACCAAACGCGATGGCGAGGTGATCAAACCCTATGCCAGCGGCGTGCAGACCTATACCGATGTGGCGCTGCTGGGCCGTTATGTGGCCAACCGCCGGCTGGTCTTTGTGACGCATGGCTACAATGTGACCATGCGCGATGGTCTGAACGCCCTGTCTGGCGTGCGGCAGTTCCTCAGCCTCGATGAGAGCTATCTGGTCATCGGCGTGCTGTGGCCGGGCGAGGGGGGCACGCCGCTCAACTATATCACCGAGCACCACGATGCGATCGCCGCCGGTAAACGCCTCGCTGAGCTGGTCGATACCCATTGCGGCGCGGCGGCTGAGGTAAACTTCATCTCGCACAGTCTGGGCGGTCGGGTCGGTCTGGAGTGCCTGAAGACGGTCAAGCGTCGCTTCCGCGAGGTGTGCCTGACGGCCCCGGCGGTCAATGCCAACGCCTTTGCCAAACGCTATAAGGGCGTGGAGGCCAAGGCCGAGCGCATCTCTATTCTGGCCTCAAAGGCTGACAAGATTCTGATGCTTGCCTATCCGCCGGGCAATTTTGCGGCGACCTTTACGGGTGAAATCGACGCGCCGCTGACCGCCGCTCTGGGGTTGACGGGGGCCAAACCGCGCCCGGCCAATGTATCAAACTATCAGATTCCATCGACCTTCCTGTGGCTCGATCCGGCGGTGGACCGCAATTTCGACCATATGGACTACTATCCGGGGCAGACGATGCGGACCTCGCCCGCCGTGACCCTGCCCGCGCCGACCGACCGCAACAATGCGCGTCCCGCGCAGGCGGCGCGTAATAATCTTTGGCCGCTAATGACCCACGCCCTGCCGAAATGGCCGACGTAGGGGGCTTATATTTTGGCGGAGAGGCGGCAAACTGCATCTTCGCGCGCAAACGGACTGTACCTGCAATCGCTTATAGCGTTGCCGATTTGCCGCGTCCGATACAGATTCGGCATTACTCTAGGTCAACCTTGTCGTGTAAAGCTTTGCAGAGTTATGCCTGAGATTTTCAGGGTTCGAGATCATGTTAACCTCAAACTCTCGGACCTTCGCGGGCTGTTCAGATGGGGATTTCGTTTTCATGAAGCGCGCTATTCAGTTTTTGACAGTTTCACTTTTGCTGTTCACCGGGGGCTTATTGATCGCTGGATGTGCCGCAGCCCAGTATAAGGCGCCGCCAAACACGCTGAAAGTATCCGGTCTCAATACGCACTTTTCCTTCGAATGGGCGCAATCGCGCTTCGGGGATCGACTTGAACCCCATTCTGCCCTTCTTGTGCCCGTTGTGATCGAAGGCAGTCCGAAGACGCTTTACATGCAATTCGATCTGGGCACGCCATCCACCGTATTGAAGGCCAACAAACTCAAGAGCCTTCAAGAGCGGCTTGGGAGATGGCCAACCGTAACCGAAGGGGATGCGGCCTTTGCGAGCAAAGTAGAGTTCCGTGTCGGTAATCTGACGCTCTCATCGGACCGCATCAAAGTCCGCAAGGTGGGTGAAACCTCAGCTATCGATTGGGATAATCCGGAGTCTATCGATGTTATCGGGACCATAGGGTCAGATTTGCTGGATGGACGGGTCCTCGTCATAGATTATACCAATAAGGACCTCTTCCTGGGTGACCATGTGCCGGAGGGGGTGGTGCTTTCCAGTGCCATGAGTCCGTTCACCTTCAAGGAGCGCCGCGTTATACTGCAAGACGTCGCTATCGACGGTAAGAAAACACAGCTTATGCTGGATACGGGGTCCAGTGCTTTTGCCCTCTTGACCGACAAAACAACCTGGCAGCGCATGACCAGTAACGGCGCCGGTGCAACAACCTTTCCGGTAAATAGCTGGGGCAAAACGCTGACCGCACACATGGCCCCTACCAAAAGCCGTATCCGTTTCGGCGCTACGGAAATACCGTTGGGTTCGGCGACCTATATCGAAGGGACCAGCTTTATGCAAAATATGCTCATGCGTGCCACGGGCATGGGCGGTATGACGGGCAACAAATTGTTTGTAGATCGTGCTCTCGTACTCGACGCGCGCACTTTGACCTACGCCGTGACTTCCGGAAAGACCGAGCCCGTCAGATAATACCGAGGGTGATTGGAAATGACTCCTGGTATGCCTTTGTATAATGTCTCATGTCGCTGATACTTCGAGACATTATCGAGGTTTCAACGGTCGGATACGCTCAGCACCTTCGGCCGCGAGTGTAAGTCAGAGCATTGAACAGGTATGGACGCAGGCGCATTATTATCGCCTCGCGCATTCTGTGCGGCAAACATATAAGAGAACAAGAGATTAAAATATAAAAGGCGCTTGAGACCAGGGGGGAAGTCTCAAGCGCCATCTTCAGCCGGACAGTTCAGGGGGGGGGGGACGTCTGACCGGTTGGTAAGCTGTAGATAGGGTCACCCAGACGGATTTCCAGACCTTCAGCTCGAAAAAAATAGCTTCAAGGTGCGGCAGGACGCCGCACCCTTTTAGCAGAATGATGTCTGAGGGAATCGCTCCGCTCAAGCCGCCATTGAGGCGGCGGCCAAGGTGGCGAAGCCACCGCCCGGCGAGGGGCGAAACAAAAGCTAGATCATTATGTTTCTAAAAGAAATCATAATGATCTAGCTGACAAACGGCAGGCCGAGCGCGTCGGCCACGGCGGCATGGCGGATATGGCCGCCCGCCACATTCAGCCCGGCTTTCAGGTGCGTATCGGCAGCCAGCGCCTCGGCGACGCCCAGCTTCGCCATCTTCACCACGAAGGGCAGGGTGGCGTTATTGAGCGCCAGAGTCGAGGTGCGCGCCACCGCCCCCGGCATGTTGGCGACGCAATAGTGCACAATGCCATCGACGAGGAAGATGGGATCCTGATGCGTGGTCGGGTGCGAGGTTTCAAAACAGCCGCCCTGATCAATGGCGATATCAACCATCACCGCGCCGGGCTTCATGGTCTTCAGCATGTCGCGCGTCACCAGCTTGGGTGCTGCCGCGCCGGGGATCAGCACCGCCCCGATGACCAGATCGGCCTCAGCCACGGCAGCGGCCAGAGCGGCGCGCGCCGAATAGGCGGTCTTGACGCGGCCGTGGAACAGGCGGTCAATCTCGATCAGCTTGTGCGCCGAGACGTCGAATACGGTCACGTCGGCCTGTAGCCCGGCGGCCATCTGCGCCGCGTTGATGCCCGCAACGCCCGCGCCGATGATGACGACCTTCGCCGGTTCGACGCCCGGCACACCGCCCATCAGCACGCCGCGTCCGCCATAGGCCTTGTGCAGATAGCTGGCCCCGACATGCACCGAAATACGCCCGGCGACCTCCGACATGGGGCGCAGCAGCGGCAGGCCGCCTTGCGCCTCGGTCACGGTTTCATAGGCGATGCAGGTGGCGCCCGACGCCATCAGCGCCTCGGCCTGCGGCTTGTCGGCGGCGAGGTGCAGATAGGTGAACAGGGTCTGATGCGGTTTCAGCCAGGCGCATTCGTGCAGTTGCGGTTCCTTGACCTTGACGATCAGGTCACCCGCCGCAAACGTGGCTTCGGCGGTATCCACGATGGTGGCTCCGGCGGCCTGATAGTCGGCGTCGCTGAAACCGATGCCCGCACCGGCCTGTGTTTCAACAAAGACCTGATGCCCGTGGTGGGTGAGTTCCGCCACGCTGCCCGGCGTCAGCCCGACGCGGTATTCGTGGTTCTTGATTTCCTTCGGCACGCTGATTTTCATGGGAGTCCTCCGCCACTTTTGTGATCACGTTTTGGTTCCGCGCGCACGAAATCCCGAAAACCGGTATCCACTTTTCGGCGTGCGCTTATGTGGTAGATAATGATACGAATTTCGGTGGATTTTCTTGCAATTATGTGGCTTGTGCTGCCGATTTGTGGGATATATTCTCAATTCCATGGCGAACGCTGATAAATTTTCCGATCTCGATTCCTTTGACCGCGAACTGATCAAGGTTTTGCGCAATGACGCGCGGGCCACGGCGGCGGAGCTGGGGGAAAAGGTGGGCCTCAGCCCCTCGGCGGCGCACCGTCGCGTCAAGCTGCTGGAACAGCGCGGCATCATCACTGGTTACCGCGCGGTGATTGCTGAAAGCGTGCATGGCAAGCAGGGCATGGTCTTCGTGCACGTCACGCTTCAGGACCAGCGCCGCGAAACCTTCGAAAAGTTCGAAAAGGCGGTGGTGCAGATCGCCGCCGTCGAAGAATGCCACCTGATGTCGGGTGAGGCGGATTACCTGCTGAAAATCGTGCTGCGCGAAAGCCTGTCCTATGAGGACGTGCACCGCGACGTGCTTTCGACCATGCCGGGCGTGTCCAAGCTGGTGTCGCAGTTTTCGATCCGCACGGTGAAGGCGGTCTAAGTTTTCAGCAGACCTTGGCCCTGAAATTTTGGCCACGAAAAACACGAAAAGACACGAACATCATAGCCACGTAACGGCGCGCAGCGCCCTTGACTAAGGTGGATATGAAGGACCTGTCGGTCCTTCGGGATTCAAATTTTTTGTGTCTTTTCGTGCTTTTCGTGGCCAGATTTTTACATCCTGTGGCCGGTTACCCGTTCTTCGCCACCCAGTTTTCAAACATCAGGCTGGCCACGGCGCTCAGTTCTTCGCGGCTGAGCGTCCCGTCGCGGTTCATATCGACCAGATCGAAATAGGCCGCGTTTTTGGGGCTTACCGCCGTCAGTTCGGCGCGCGAAATCTTGCCGTCCCTGTTGCTGTCGGTCTTGCGGAACTGCTTATCGACTTCGGCATCAAGTCGGCTGCGCAGGGCCTGTTTTTCGGCTGCGGTCTTGGGCGGCGCGACGGTTTCGGCCATAGCGGGCAGGGCCGAGAGGCTCAGGGCGGGGATCAGCCAGATCAGGGTCTTACGCATGAGGTCACCTCCGGTTCAGGGTGACATCCTAATGCCGGTAAGCGGCAGAATTATAGCGACGCCTCAGATTCCGACGATAAAGGCCAGTTCGTCGAGATCGGCCTCCTGCGCCGCGGGCTGGTTCAGGCTGACCGATACGCCGACGCCGATGACGACACAGGCGGCCAGTGCGGCGGCCTTATAGACCAGACCGTAGCGCCATTCGGTCAGGCTGCGTTGCGCCACTTCGCGCCAGGCAAAGCCCTGCGGCTGGCGCATGGCCTCACGCGCAATGCGGTCAGACAATCCCGTCGCCGGTTGCGGGGTCTTCCACTGCTGCAATGTGCGCTCGAACTCAGTCATCCTTTACTCCTAACACAGTCTTCAACTGCCGTCTTGCCCGCACGAGCAGCGATTCCACCGCTTTTACGCTCATATTGAGGCTCTGGGCGGCCTCGGCATTGCTGAAGCCTTCGAAATAGCACAGGGCCACGGCCATACGCTGATTGAGCGGCAGTTGCGCCACGGCAGCGCGCACGGCCCCGGCGGCCTGCCGCTGCGACAGTTGCGTTTCCGCATCCGGGTCGCCATCGCTCAGCGCCTCAGCCCAGTCGTCGATCGACTGGGTCTTGGGCTTGAAACGCCGCGCCCGATCGAGGCAGGCGCGGGTCACGATGGTATAAAGCCAGGTAGAAAAGGCCGAGCGGTCCGGCTCATAACGCCCGGCATTGGCCCACACCTTGGTGAAGGCCGCCTGCACGGCGTCTTCGGCGTCCTCCCGGTTGAGCAGAACGCGGTAAGCCACGGCGTGCGCACGCGGTAGGTGACGCGCCACGAGCTGACGGAAGGCGGCGGCATCACCCTCCGCCGTCAGCCGCATAAGCTGCGCATCACCTACCGTATCGCGCATCACTTGTCCTTGGGCTCCGGCGGGCGCTTGGGACCTTTCAGTTCGGCCCGCACCTCTTCGCGCGACAGCTTGCCGTCTTTATTGACGTCGAGGCGGTCGAAACGCTCATTGGCCTGTTTCAGGAATTCCTCGCGTGAGATGAAATTGTCCTGATTGGCGTCGGTGCGTTTGAACAGGCGCTCCTCGAATTTGTCACGCATCTCGTCGGCGCGTTTGCGGTGTTCCTGCATCCGCTCCTGCCACAGGGTGGCTTGCGCGAAGACGGGGGAGGCCGCCATTATAAGGCCAGCGGCCATCAGGCTGAAGACGACGGGTCGCATGGGCCTTAGTTCCCTCCGCTCGAAGAGGATGAAGACGACGATGCGCCCCCGTCACGCGGGCCTCCCCCACGCGGACCGCCCGGACCCATGCGCTCTTTCATGAAGGCGATCATTTCGTCCTTGGTCAGCTTGCCGTCCTTGTTGGCGTCCATCATATCGAAGGCTTCGGGGCGGCGGCCCTTGAATTCATCGCGGGTGATAAAGCCGTCCTTATTGGTGTCCATGCGGGCAAAACGCTCATCAGGGGTCATGCGCGGGCCGGGGCCGCCATTGCCCCAGCCGCCTGGCGGCGGGGTTTGGCCATCGGTCTGCGCCATAGCGGCGGCCGGCAGCAGGAACAGTGCGGAAGCGATCAGAAGCGGGGTCTTTTTCATTGGGGTAACCGTCCGTTGGAGGAAAGATATCCCTTATACGGGGCCCCGCGCCAATCCCCTGCGCAGAGACGTCAAACCGTTATATCTTCATGTCCAGCAATCGGCCGGTCATCTCTTCGGCGGTCTTCATCACGGCCAGATTGGCGGCAAAGGCGGTGCGCGCCTCAGACTGATCCACCACGGCCCCCAACAGGGTGTTCGTATCGCCGCCAGCGGACTGAGCCACCTTCGTCGCGGCGCGGTCAAACATCCGCGTCGCGTTCAGGGCCCCCGCCGCTGCGGTATGAAAAGCGATCATCTTGCGCCACCTGTCACCGGCGCGTTCGGCACCCGGCCTGTGGATAATAAACCGTATGGCTTAAGGAGGGGCTTAGAAACGGGGTTAATGGGCGGGAGTGCAGCCTGCGCGGCGCCCCAAAGGGCATAGCCCGTCTTTTACGAAATCTGGGTGAAGCCTCTGAGCGCAAACTAAGATCCATTTTATATTTTCTGCGAAAATATAAAATGGTGCCCCTGGTCAGACTCGAACTGACACACCTATCGGTACCGGATTTTGAATCCGGCGCGTCTACCATTTCACCACAGGGGCACGCTTTGCGACGGATCGCAGCGGGTGAGGGACGCGTAGTTATCGGCTTTTGCCGGGACTGGCAAGCCCCTCAGGCCTGCGTTTCCACCAATCAGTCGTCGTCGCGTTCGGCGTCGCGGCGGCGCATGTCCTCGCCCCAGGCCGAAATCAGCTCAGAGACGATGGCCAGCAGCGACGGGAAGCGCGAGGCCAGAAGCCCGGCGGCGACGGCGGCGGCGCTGGCCAGCACGGGCGAGCGCCCTTTGAGGGCATCAAGGATGCGCTGGATATGCACGATAGCCGATTGCGCGTGAGCGGCCTGAGTCTGGGCCTTCAGCAGGGCCTGCTGTTCCTCGCGGCGGCGTTTGCCCGCCTGCTTCACCAGCACATAGAGGATCAGCGGCAGGATCATCACGCCGCCCAGCGCCACCGGCCCCCAGATCGGCCCCAGCCAGATTTGCAGGGCGTTGAACAGGCCGATACTGGCCCAGGCGAGACCGATAATGGCCGCGGCGACCATCAGGACAACGACGATCAGGGTGGTCCGCAGCTCAGATAGCTGTTCCGACAGATTAAACATGACACGCCCCTTGAAATGAACAGATCGATTGTGCGGCACACTATGGCCGTTTGGCGAGCTTTAGGGCAAGGATATCCGCGCGATTCCGTAAGAATTCCGTAAAAGCCGAGGCTCATTGATGAAAACGCTGATCGCCGCCCTGTGGCACATGACGGGTGTCATCTGCGCACCGCTCTACTGGTTGCTGTCGATCCTGTTTCTGTGGGGCGGGATGATCCTCAATGGTGAGGATAAGCCGGAGGGGCTGTGGGCCATCTGGCTGGTGCTGATCCTGCTGGTCGCGCGCTTTGCCCCGCCGGTGCGCAAACTGGGCGGGCGGTGGGTCAATGTGTTGGGCTGCGCGATCTTTGGCCTATTCGCGCTGATCGTGTCGGTGATTTAAGCCGTCTGATCCAGCACGCGGCGCAGGGTTTCGACGATACGGTCGATGTGCGCCTTTTCGATGATCAGCGGCGGTGACATGGCGATGATGTCGCCGGTGACGCGGATCAGCAGACCCGCCTCAAAACAGCGGTCAAACACCTCAAGCGCGCGGGCCGTGGGGGCCCCTTCGCGCGGCGTCAGCTCGATCCCGGCGATCAGGCCCAGATTGCGGATGTCGATGACGTGCTTCGCGTCGCGTAAACCATGGACGGCCTCCTGCCAATAGGGCGAAATTTCAGCGGCGCGGGCGAACAGGCCCTCCTCTTCATAGGTTTCCAGCGTGGCAATCCCGGCGGCGCAGGCCAGCGGGTGGCCGGAATAGGTATAGCCGTGGAACAGCTCGATCGGGGTTTCCGAGGCCTGCATGAAGGTGTCGTAGATGCGGTTCGACACGCCGACGGCCCCCATCGGCACGGTGGCATTGGTGATGCCCTTGGCCATGCAGATCAGGTCCGGGCGCACGCCGAAATAGTCCGCCGCAAACGGCGTCCCCAGCCGCCCGAAACCGGTGATCACCTCGTCAAAGATCAGCAGAATATCGTGTTTGTCGCAAATCTCACGCAGGCGTTTCAGGTAGCCCTTCGGCGGGATCAGCACGCCGGTCGAACCGGCCACCGGCTCAACAATAACAGCCGCGATGGTCGAGGCGTCGTGCAGCGTCACCAGCCGTTCCAGCGCGTCGGCCAGATCGGCCCCGTGCTCCGGCTCGCCTTTTGAGAAAACATTCTGCGGCAGGTGGGTGTGCGGCAGGTGATCGACGCCGGTCAGCAGCGTGCCGAAGTGCATGCGGTTCTTGACGATGCCGCCGACGCTGATGCCGCCAAAGCCGGTGCCGTGATAGGCGCGCTCACGCCCGATCAGGCGCGTCTTGGCGCCATTGCCGCGCATCCGGTGATAGGCCAGGGCGATCTTCAGCGCCGTATCGGCGGCCTCCGAGCCGGAATTGGTCAGAAAGACCTTTTTCAGGTCGTAGGGTAGGATGTGGCTGAGTTTGTGGGTAAATTCAAACGCCAGCGGGTGGGCGATATTGAAGGTCGGCGCGAAGTCCAGCACTGCCGCCTGTGTCTGGATAGCCGCCGTGATTTTCGGCCGGTTATGCCCGGCATTGGAGCACCACAGGCCCGCCGTGGAGTCCAGAATCTCACGCCCGTCGTGGCTGCGGTAGTACATGCCGTCGGCTTCGACCAGCAGCTTGTGCCGCCCGGATTTGAAGGCCCGGTTGGGCGTGAAGGGCATCCAGAACGAACTCAGCGCGTCGGGTGAGGGGAAATGATCAGACGCCTCCATAGCCGGGCCTCCCTTAAACAACAGGCATTTCAATTGTCCGTCCACAGCTTACAGGCTATACACAGCTCTGCCAGTCTTTTTGTGCGCCGTTTCCCTATTTTGTGATCACATTTTCGAGGCCGTCTCTATGACCTTTCCGGCGCTGAACGTCTTTCCGCCCAACGCGCTGAGCACCGGGGTCGATGGGCGCGACGAGGACGCCTCCGTCCACGATCAGGTCTATGAGGCGCTGGCCAACCTGCTGATTCAGGGGCAGATTCCGCCGGGCAAGTCGGTCTCGCTCCGGACGCTGGCCAGCGGGCTGGGCGTCAGCCCCATGCCGGTGCGCGAGGCGGTGCGCCGCCTGATCGCGCAGAAGGCCCTTGAGCTTCAGCCCTCAAACAAGCGCCTGCGCGTGCCTTCGCTTTCCGAAGACCGCCTGAAGCAATTGATGATGGCACGCCAGTGGGTCGAGCCGGAACTGGCCTTCCGCGCTGTGGCGGCGATGACGAAGGACACGATTGCCGAGCTGAAGGCCGACGATCAGCGCCTGATGGCGGCGCTGGGTAAGGGCGATGTCGATGGCTATATGCAGGCCAACCACGCCTTCCATTTCCGCATCTACCGGCTGGCGCAGGCGGACCTGTTTCTCGATATGGCCAAGACGTTATGGCTGCAATCGGGACCGTTCATGCGCGTGGTCTTCGGGCGGCTGGGGACCGTGCAACTGCCGCAGGACCACCATCAGGAACTGATCCGCGCCTTTGAAACCGGCGACGCCGCGGCCGTGCGCCAGCATATGTCGGACGACGTGCACGAGGGTATGGAACTGATGCTGGAGGCGTTGCGGGCCTAGCCTCCTCTCCATGCTAGCGGGGAGAAGGGATTGACACTTCGCCGTATCGCGTGCTCCATTTGTGATCACAAATTGCCGGAGGTTTTGCCATGCTGCCCGCGCCGATTGCCACGCCTGCTGCCGACCTGTCCGGGGTGCTTGCGGCCCTGAAAGCCGTCTTCAGACCCGACAAGGCCTTTATCGACGGGCAATGGACGGCGGCGGCGTCCGGGCGCACCTTCGATAATCACACGCCGCGCGACCATAGCCTGATCAACCGGCTGCCCGCCTGTGACGCCGCCGATGTGGATGCGGCGGTGCGCGCGGCGCGTCAGGCCTTCGAAGACGGGCGCTGGCACCACGTCGCCCCCAAGGCCAAGAAAAAGGTGCTGCACGCCCTGGCCGATCTGATGACGGCGCACGCGGAAACTCTGGCCCTGCTCGAATGTCTCGATACGGGCAAGCCGATCCGCGATGCGCGCGCCGTCGATATCCCTCTGGCCATCAACAGCGTGCGTTACTATGCCGAGGCGCTGGACAAGATCTATGGCGAGGTGGCGCCCGCGCCGCAGGGCCGGTTCTCCTATGCCGAACACGAGCCGCTGGGGGTGATCGGGGCCATTGTGCCGTGGAACTTCCCGCTGCACATGGCCATGTGGAAGGTCGCGCCGGCGCTGGCCATGGGCAATTCGGTGGTGCTCAAACCCGCCGAGCTATCGTCCCTGACGGCGCTCTATGTGGCGGCGCTGGCCATCGAAGCCGGACTGCCCGCCGGCGTGTTCAATGTGGTGACCGGCTTCGGTCCTGAGGCCGGGGACGCGCTGGCCCGCCATATGGAGGTCGATATGATCGCCTTCACCGGGTCGGGCCCGGTGGGGCGGCAACTGATGAAGGCGTCGGCCGAGTCGAACCTCAAGCGCGTCTCGCTGGAATTGGGCGGCAAGTCGCCGCAGATCGTCTTTGCCGACTGCCCGGACCTTGAGGCGGCGGCCCAGAACGCTGCCTGGGGCGTCTTCTACAATCAGGGTCAGGTGTGCACGGCGGCCTCGCGCCTGTTCGTCGAAGCCGCCATCAAGGACGCCTTCCTCGAAAAGGTCATCGCTGTGGCCAAGACCATCAGGGTCGGCGACCCCTTCGACCCGCAAACCGCCTTCGGAGCCATGATCTCCGAGCGTCAGATGAACACGGCGCTTGACTATATCGCCAAGGGGCAGGCGGGGGGCGGCACGGTGCGGCTGGGCGGTAGCCGGGTCATGCGCGACACCGGCGGCTTCTATGTCGAGCCGACGCTCATTGACGGCATCAGGCCGGACAATGTGCTGGCCCGCGAAGAGGTGTTCGGGCCGGTCCTGTCGGTCCTGACCTTTGAGGGCGAAGCCGAGGCCTTCCGACTGGCCAACGATACCGTCTATGGGCTGGCGGCCGGGGTGTGGACGGCGGATGTCGGGCGCGCCATGCGGGCGGCGAAACGGCTCAAGGCCGGGCTGGTCTGGGTCAATGGCTGGGACGCCTGTGACATTACGCTGCCCTTCGGGGGCTTTAAACAGTCGGGCTTTGGTCGCGATCGCAGCCTGCACGCCCTATATAAGTATGCCGATCTGAAGTCCGTCTCGATCAGCTATACGGTATAAAGCCATGAAACTCACCCCCGCCATTCTCGACATCCTCGGCGACGCCATCAGCCAGACGCCGCCCGCCTATAAGGCCTTTGCCTCGTACAACCCATCGACCGGCGAGGTGCTGGCCTATGTGCGCGATATGGGGGCGCAAGAGACCGAGGCCGCCATCGCCGCCGCTCAGGCCGCCATGCCCGAATGGGCCGCCAAGACCGCCAAGGAACGCGCCAGGATTCTGGAAAAATGGCACGATCTGCTGATGCAGAATCAGGAGGCACTGGGCCTTCTGGTGTCGCTGGAACAGGGCCGCGCCATTAAGGAAGCGCGCGGCGAAGTGGCCTATGCGGCGGGCTTCATCGAATGGTTCGCCGAAGAGGGCAAGCGCGCCTATGGCCGCACCATCCCGGCCCCGGTGGCGGGCAAACAATTGCTGACCCTCCAGCAGCCGGTGGGTGTGGTTGGCGCGGTGACCCCGTGGAACTTCCCCCTGTCGATGCTCACGCGCAAGCTGGGGCCGGCGCTGGCCGCCGGGTGCGCGGCGGTGCTGAAGCCCGCCGAAGACACGCCTCTGAGCGCGCTGGCGCTGAAGCAACTGGCCGACAGGGCCGGGGTGCCCGAAGGCCTGATCCACATTGTGACGGCGGCCAGCGGGGCCGAGGTGGGTAAGGTCCTGACCACCGATCCGCGCATCAAAAAATTCTCCTTCACCGGTTCCACCCCGGTCGGCAAAACGCTCTATGAACAGTGCGCCTCGACGATTAAGAAGATCTCGCTGGAGCTGGGCGGTAATGCGCCGGTGGTGGTGTTTGACGACGCCGACCTCGATATCGCAGTCCCGGCGACGGCCCTGTCGAAGTTCCGCAATTCGGGGCAGACCTGCGTCTGCGCCAACCGCATCTTCGTGCAGCGCGGCATCTATGACGCCTTTGTCGAACGCCTGACCGCCGAAGCCAAACGCCTGCAACTCGGGCCGGGCTGGGAAGAGGGCACAGGCCTTGGGCCGCTGATCAATCAGAAGGCGGCGACCAAGGTGACGCAACTGGTCGAAGACGCGGTGGCGAAGGGGGCGCGGGTCGTGCTGGGCGGCAAGGTCGATGACGCTCAGGGGCCGCTGTACTTCCCGGCGACCATACTGACCCACGTGCCGCGTGAGGCCCGTATGTTTGATGAGGAAATCTTCGGCCCGGTGGCGGCGCTCTATCCGTTTGATACCGAAGCGGAAGGGATCGCTCTGGCCAATGACACGCCGTTCGGTCTGGCGGCCTATGCCTTCACGACGGACATCAAGCGCGGCTGGCGCGTCACGCAGGCCATTGAGGCGGGCATGGTCGGCCTCAATGACGGGGTCATGTCCACCGAGGTCGCGCCCTTTGGCGGGGTCAAGGAATCGGGTCTGGGCCGCGAAGGCGCGGTCGAAGGCCTTGAGGAGTTTCTGGAGACCAAGTTCATCAGTTTCGGGGGGCTGGGATGAGTTGGGATATCGCCCCCTCCGTCCTCTTCGCTGACGCTCAGAGGCCACCTCCCCCGTACGCTTCGCGACAGGGGAGGAGGAGGGTATTCGTTTCTCCTCCCCTGCGGAGCGGGGGAGGTGGCAGCGCGACGTCGCTGACGGAGGGGGCCTGCCGTGACGGCTCTGTCTGATTTCCTCACCGAACAAAAGCGCCTGTTCACCGCCACCCACCCCAAAACGGTCGCTTTGGCCGCTGAGGCGCAAACGGTGTGGCGCGGCGGCGTGCCGATGCACTGGATGCACGACTGGGCCTCGCCCGTGCCGCTCTATGCCGAGCGGGCCAAGGACGCGACCCTGTGGGACGTCGATGGCCACGCCTATGACGACTTCTGTCTGGGCGACACCCCGTCCATGTTCGGCCACGGGCGCGAAGAACTGCAACGCGCCATTGCCGCGCAGGCCGGGCAGGGGGTGGGCTTCATGCTGCCGACCCGCTCCAGCCTTGAGGTGGGACAGCTTCTGAAAGACCGCTTCGGCCTGCCGATGTGGCAGTGCGCCACCACGGCGTCGGACGCCAATCGCGCCGTCATCCGCTGGGCGCGGGCCATCACCCGGCGCGCTAAAATCCTGTTTATCGACGGGGCCTATCACGGCATGGTCGATGACGCCTTTGTGGTGCTGAAGGACGGGCAGATCGTTCATAAGACCGGCCTGATCGGGCAGGTCGCCGACCTGACGCAGCACAGCGTCGTCGTGCCGTTCAACGACCTGACGGCGCTGGAGGCGGCGCTGCGCACGGGTGAGATCGCCGCCGTCATGCTCGAACCCGTCATGACCAATTGCGGCATGATCCTGCCGATTGAGGGCTATCATGAGCGCCTGCGCGCCCTGTGTGACGAGACGGGCACGCTGCTGGTTTACGATGAGACGCACACCCTGTCGTCGGGCTTTGGCGGTTATGTGCGCGAACACGGTCTGCGCGCCGACGTCCTGACCGTAGGCAAGGCCATTGCCGGAGGCGTGCCGGCCGCCGTGTGGGGCGTGACCGCAGAGGTCGCCGCGCGCATGGACGCCGCTCAGGCTGCCATCGGTCCGGGTTCGTCGGGCATAGGCACCACCTTGTCCGGCAACGCGCTGGCTATCGCCGGGATGAAGGCCATGCTGAGCGAGGTCATGACCCCGGACGCCTATGCCTGGATGCAGGCCGGGGCCGAAAGCCTTGTGGCCAAGCTGAGGGCTGTCATTGTGCAGCATCAGGTGCCGTGGTCGGTGGTGCATGTGGGCGCGCGGGCCGAGCTGGTCTTCGCCGCGCCTGAGCCACAAAACGCCGCCGACATGCGCCGCGCGCTGGACCCGCACCTGCTGGAGGCCCTGCATCTCTATCTGATCAATCGCGGGGTGCTGATCGCGCCCTTCCACAATATGATGCTGATTTCGCCCAAAACCCCACCGGAGGCCATTGACCGCCTCGTGGCGGCGGTGGAAGGGTTTATCGTCGAATATAAAGGCTTCTCATGACCCTGCCTGCACACCCCATGGTCGCCACCGTTGATGAGGCCAAGGCCTTTCTGGAGGCCCACCCGCACATCAATTATTTTGAGATCCTGTTCACCTCGATGACCGGGGTGCCGCGCGGCAAGCGCCTGCGCCGTCACGAGCTTTTGCCCATCTACGAATACGGCCGCTTCCTGCCGGGCTCGATTCTGGTGGTCGATACGCTGGGGGCCGATTGCGAAGAGACGGGTCTTGTCTGGGAAGATGGCGACGCCGATCGCGTGGCGCGGCCGGTGCCGGGCACGCTGACGCCCGCGCCGTGGCTGGGGGATGATGTGGGGCAGGTTATGCTCTCCCTATACGAACTGGACGGCACGCCCAACGACCTCGATCCGCGCCATGTGCTGCAACGGGTGCTCGACCGCTACGCTGCTGATGGCCTGACGCCGGTGGTGGCCTGCGAACTGGAATATTACCTTGTCGATATCGAGCGGGGACAAAACGGTGAACTGGTGCCCGCCGCCGGCTTCACCACGGGCCAGACGCCCAAGGGGATTCAGGTCTATGGCCTGCCCGAAGTCGAAGCGCACGGTGAGTTTTTCCGCACCCTGTGGGAGACAGCGGATGTCATGAACATCCCGCTGGAAGGGGCGATTTCCGAATTTGCCCCCGGTCAGGTCGAACTGACCCTGAAGCACAAGCCGGATGCGCTGCGCGCCGCCGACGATGCGGTCCTCTATAAGCGCATGGCCAAGGGCGTGGCGCTCAGCCTCGGTATCGAAGCGACCTTTATGGCCAAGCCGTGGGCCGATCGCGCGGGCTCCGGCTTCCACGTCCACGTCTCGGTGGCGGATAAGGACGGCAAAAACCTCTGTGCCGATGCCCATCCGGAAGGCTCGCCCCTGCTCAAGCACATGATCGGCGGCATGAAGGATCATCTGGCCGACTGCATGGGCATTCTCGCGCCGGGTGCCAACAGCTATAAGCGCTTCAAGGCCAATTCCTACGCGCCGGTGGGCCTGACCTGGGGCGTCAATAACCGCACGGTGAGTTTGCGTGTCACCGCTGGCCCCGCCCATACGCGCCACGTCGAACACCGCGTCGCCGGGGCCGATGGCAACCCCTATCTGGTGCTGGCGGCCATTCTGGCCTGCGCCCACCACGGCCTGACGCACGCGATCGACCCCGGCCCCGCCGTGGTCGGCAATGGCTATGCCGTGGCCGCCGAAACCGGCGCAACGCTGCCCACCAACTGGTTCGCGGCGGTCGATTATCTCGACCGGTCTCAGGTGCTGCGCGACTATCTGGGGGAGCGCTTCATCGACATGTATGTGAAGGTCAAAAAGACCGAACAGGCGCGTTTCTTCGAGGAAATCACCGAACTGGACTACGACTGGTATCTGCGCAACGCCTGATTGGGTTTGGGCCCTAAAACGCACGGTTCTTTTCTCCTCCCCATAAAATGGGGAGGAGGTAAGGCGCGAAAGCGCAATGGCGACCAAGGCCTGGTCTGAGTGAGGCCCCGCGCAAGAAACATGACGCATTTGCGAACGTGATCACAGTTGCCGGTTGACAGAAGCCCAATCCCGTATTCTGTTAACGTATCGTCACACTTGGAAGGGGCCAGAGGGACGGCGTCTTCCGTGGGGTTTGCACCACCACCACCGTTACAAGCTGACGGGTTGAAACCTGAGGAGACCGGACATGACTTCATCGCGTACGCACGCTTCACGTCGTTCCTTGCTGCAAGGTCTTGGGGCCGCGGCGGTGGGCATCAGTTTCGGCGGCCTGTCGGCCTGTTCGCAGGGGGCCAGTTCCTCCGGCGGCGAAGGCAACAAGCTGAACTTCTACAACTGGGACACCTATATCGGCACGAATACGCTGGCCGACTTCAAAAAGGCCGCCGGTATCGACGTCAACATGTCGATCTTCGCCACCAACGACGAGCTGTTCGCGAAGATGAAGACCGGCAATTCCGGCTTTGACGTGATTGTGCCGTCGAATGACTTCGTGGAGCGCCTGTCGCAGGCCGACCTGCTCCTGCCGCTCGATCACGCCAAGCTGCCCAACCTCAAAAACATCGACCCGGCCTTTATGGACGTGGCCTATGATCCGGGCCGTAAATGGTCGGCGCCCTATACCTGGCTGGTGCTCGGCATCGGCTATCGCAAGTCGAAAATGCCGGCGGGCTTCAAGCCGGATTCGTGGAAATACCTGTTCGATTCCGATCAGTTCAAGGGCAAGATCGCTGTCCTTTCCGAAGCCGGGGACATGATCCGTCTGGGGGCCAAATACCTTGGCCATTCGGTCAATGGCCTCGATCAGGCGACCATCGACAAGGTCACCGAAATGCTGATCAGGCAAAAGCCCAATATCAAGGCCTTCCACGAAGATGATGGGCAGGACATGCTGCTGGCGAAGGACGTTGATCTGGTCCTTGAATATAATGGCGACATCGCGCAGGCTAAGGCTGAGGACGACGATATCGATTTCATCATCCCTAAGGAAGGCTCGCAGCTCAATTCCGACAACTGGTGCATCCCCAAGGATTCGGCGCGCCCGGAAAACGCCCACCGCTTCATCAACTATATGATGGACGCGCAGGCCTCTAAGCACATTTTTGAGACCATCCTCTACCCGACGACCAATGCCGCCGCCAAAGCGCTGATGCCGGACAGCTACAAGAACAACCCCATCATCTTCCCCTCGACCGAGGAACTCGCGCGTTGCGAATACGCCGCGTTCGACGCTGCCAAGGCGCAGGTCTATGAAGACGCCATGACCAAGATCAAGGCCGCCTAATCGTCGCGCCGCCGCAGGGGTACCAGACCTGCGGCGGTTTGTTTTTGTGTAAGGGGACAGCACATGGAACAGAGCTGGCGTCAGGCCAAGGGACTTTTTGCCGCCCTGATGAGCGCGCCGCTCGTCTGGCTGGTCTTCTTTTTCTTCGTGCCGCTGGGCATTGTCTGGCTCTACAGCTTTGGTGAAAACCGCGGCCTGATCGACATTGCCTTTACGGGGACGTGGAGCAACTACGCCAAGGCGCTGGAGCCCCTCTATCTCGGTATCTTCGCCAAGTCCCTGTGGGTGGCGGCCCTGACCACCTTCCTCTGCGTGGTGATCGGTTTTCCGGTGGCGCTGGCCATCACCTTTGCGCCGGACAAGTGGAAGCCGTGGCTGCTTTTGCTGGTCATGCTGCCCTTCTGGACCAATCTGCTGATCCGCACCTACGCCCTGATCGCGGTCCTGCGCAGCGAAGGCTATGTCAATCAGACCTATCGCTTTCTGTGGGAACATGCGTCGGGCCTGATGACGCTGATCGGGCTTCAGCCACTGGGCACGTTTCAGCCGCTGGAGCTGCTGTACAATAATTTCGCCGTGGTGCTGGGCCTCGTCTATGTGCATCTGCCGTTCATGATCCTGCCGCTCTATTCGACGCTCGACCGGCTGGACCGTTCGCTGCTGGAGGCCTCGCTCGATCTGGGGGCCGGTCATATCCGGACGATGTTCTCGATTGTAATCCCGCTGGCCGGAGCGGGGATAGCTTCGGGCGTGCTGATCACCTTTATCCCGGCGCTGGGGGCCTATCTGACGCCGGACCTTCTGGGCGGCACGGACTCGCAGATGATCGCCAATGTCATCGAAAGCCAGTTCAAGCGCGCCAATAACTGGCCCTTCGGCGCGGCCCTGTGCTTCATTCTGGTCTATCTGACCTTTATCGGTATCGCCATTCAGGGCCTGCTCGACAGCTCGGCGAAGAAGCGGGGGATGGCATGAGCGACGCAGCCCCCATGAAGGTAACCCCAGCCAAAAAAGAACGTCCGGGCCCGCTCGACTATATGCGCCGCTGGCCCATTCAGGCGTGGCTGATCGCGGTGACGATCTTCCTCTACGCGCCGCTGATCTCGCTGATGGTCTTTTCCTTCAATGACTCAAAGCGCAACGTGGTGTGGCAGGGCTTTACGCTGAAATACTACGAAAAGGCCCTGACCAATGCCAGTTTGATCGAGGCCTTCAGCAACTCCCTCGTCATCGCCCTGTGTTCGACCATCCTGTCGGTGATCGTGGGGGCCATGGCGGCCATTGCCCTGTGGCGCTTCCGCTTCCCCGGCCGCACCGCCTTTGATGCGGGCATGGCCATCCCCATCGTGGTGCCGGAAATCTGCATGGGCGTCGGGATGCTGGTCTTCTTCGCCAAAATCTTCCCCTGGCCGCAGGGCCTGCCGTGGCCGCTCAATCTGGGGGCCATCATCATCGCCCACGTCTCGTTCAGCTTCCCCTTCGTGGCGGTGGTGGTGCGCGCGCGTCTCGCCTCGTTCAACCGGGAGCTTGAAGAGGCCGCCAAGGATCTGGGGGCCAGCGAATGGCGCACCCTGATGGACGTGCTGGTGCCGCATATCCAGCCGTCGCTGATCGCCGGCGCCCTTCTGGCCTTCACCCTGTCGCTCGATGATTTCGTCATCACGTTCTTCACCTCCGGGCCCGACACCGTGACCTTCCCGGTGAAGATCTATTCGATGGTGCGTTTCTCGGTGACGCCTGAGGTCAACGCCGCCTCGACCATACTGATCGTGGTGACGGTCCTGCTCACCTTCCTCGCCTTGAAATTCCAAGGGACCAGCGCCCTGACCGCCGGCCACGGCCCCGAAAAGAAGTGACGGAGACACCTGATGTCTGAAGACAAGACCATCATCAGCTTCGAGAACGTCTCCAAGCGCTTTGGCAAGAATACCGCCGTGGACAATGTGTCGCTCGACATCAAGGAGGGTGAATTCTTCTCCCTGCTGGGGCCGTCGGGCTGCGGCAAGACCACGCTTCTGCGTATGCTGGCCGGGTTTGAGATGCCGACCGAGGGCCGCATCCTGATCGACGGCAAGGACGTCTCCAACACCCCGCCGAACAAGCGCCCGGTGAACATGGTGTTTCAGTCCTACGCCGTCTTCCCGCACATGAGCGTGCTCGATAACGTCGCCTACGGCCTGAAGATGGACGGTGTGCCGCAGGCTGAGCGCCGTCAGCGCGCCGAGGAAGCGCTGGAGCTGGTCAAGCTCGGCGGCTTCGGTGAGCGCAAGCCCGACCAGATGTCGGGCGGTCAGCGTCAGCGCGTGGCGCTGGCCCGCGCGCTGGTCAAAAAGCCCCGCGTCCTGCTGCTCGATGAGCCCCTGTCGGCGCTCGATGCCAAGCTGCGCGACGCCATGCGCACCGAGCTGGCGCTTCTTCAGGAGAAGGTCGGCATCACCTTCATCATGGTCACCCACGATCAGGACGAGGCCCTGGCCATGGCGACGCGCTGCGCCGTGATGAACCGCGGCCTGCTGCAACAGGTGGCCACGCCCTTTGACCTCTATGAGTTCCCCAATTCGCGCTTTGTCGCCGACTTTATCGGCAGCGTGAACCTGTTTGAAGGGACGCTCGACGTCGATGAGCCGGACCACGCCATCATCAATACGCGCGACATCGGCCCCATCTATCTCGACCACGGGGTGACCGGGGCGACCGGCGCGACCGTCTGGGCGGCGCTGCGTCCGGAAAAGATCGAGATGGAGAAGTTCGATCACAAGCCGACCAAGATGGAAGACGCCCCGGAAGGCTATAACATCGTCGCCGGGACCATCCGCCTGATGACCTATCTGGGCTCAGAAACGGTCTATGAGGTTGAGCTGCAAAGCGGCCGCATGGTCAAGGTGCTGCGCTCCAACCTGACGCGCTGGGATCAGGAAGACTTTACCTGGGATGAGAAGGTGTGGCTGTCCTTCAACGCCTGCGCCCCGGCGGCCTTGCTGAGCTAGGCGCGTTTATAGCTCCGTGGGTGGGGGTGTAGCGCCAGTAGTGGGTTCACCCTCCCTTACACCTCCCTGCCTTTGGCGGGGAGCCGGGCGGCCGGTGCCGGGGACCGCACAACTGAGCGCAGCGAAGGCGATGCGGGGGTGGGGTGAGGCGCAACGTCCACCCGCGCCGGTGTTGAAACTCAGAAAGCCCCCCACCACCACATCTCACCTGTCTTCGCGTAGGCTCAGACAGGCTCGTGCGGTCCCCCCTCCCCAGTAAACTGGGGAGGTATAAGGAAGGGCGATCCCCCAAGGTTGGCAGGCGGGTGTCCGGGTGGCGCGGGACGGTGGCTTTTCTTGCCCTCGGTCCCTGCGTTGCGGGGAAGGTTCACACCTCCCTTATACCTCCCCAACTTGTTGGGGAGGGGGACCGCACGAGCCGCGTTTACGCGGTGAGATGCGGTGGTGGGGGGTCTTTCTTTCCCAAAACGCTGGGGCTGTATCGTTTACGTCCCTCTTCACGGTGGGGCGGTTGGAGGCTGTGTCTGCGTCCCTTGCCGGCGTAACTGCGCCACCAGTTGCGCCGCTTTCGACGGCTGCGGCGTCAGACCGGGCAGAACTGCCGGAGCGGGGCGCGCGTTCGGACGAAACTCAGTCCCCGCAGCCCTCACCGGCGTCACCCCCGGCACAGGCAGGGGACGGTCAATCATTTTGGAGGCCTTGGTCGCCACAGCCGCAGCCTCCACAGTCGGCGCTTTCGCCGCCTCAGGCGTGACGCCTTTTGGCGCAGGCGCTGGCACCGCGTCGGCTTGAGGACGCGGCGAGGTGGCTTCGCGTTTCGCGGCCTCCCACCACGGCCCCAGCTCGGTGCGGCGCGCCTGCGCCCATTGCAGCGTTCCGGCCAGTGAGACGCGCGCCTTGAGCGCTTCGTTGTAGTGCTGCGCCCGTTCGGCCTCCAGCTTGCGCGGATCAGGAGCCTGGGTTTCGGCACGGTCGCAGCGGCTGTAGATGCGCTCAATAACCGCCGCCACGCGCACCGCGCGCTCAACGCCTTGCATGTCTTCGGGATCGTCCAGAGCCTCGGCGCGCAGCAGCATCCGGTCGGCAAAGGCGCGCAATCGGCGGCGCCGAACCTCCGGGCTTAGTCTCTCCTCTGTGCTGTGCGTATCCAAAGCCATGCCCACAGGATGCACCGGCTTTCAGCGAGGGGGATAGATTTAGGTAGATTTTGGCGTGCAGGTGCCAGTGACCCTTGTGTATGGACCGGTAGCTGATCGTAAGTGAGTGGAAATTGACGAAAGTATGCCCGCGCAGCCTCACATTTTGCATTCCCCATTCATATCTGGTTATTTCTTTCGCAAACAAGCGACCTTTAAAAAAGTCTCAACCCCTACTTGTAAGTTTGCTATCGGACCCATATATTTTGGTTCCACAGCAGGGGGTTACATGATGGCAAAGCGTTTTTCTTGGAAGAGCAACTACCGTCAAATCCCTTCATTTGTGCTGGATGCGCTGGACGACATTGAGGGTGATCTCATCGCCGTTGCTGCAACCAAGAGAGTCAATCGAAGTGATGTCGAAGAGGGGCTGTATAGTCATCTAGGGCTAACTGCAGCGACCTCCGGGATTTCTACCGCTGGACCCGCACATCCTCCGGCAGATGCTGGAAGGTGGTCTAAGCGGAACGCGCACGGCTGGGATCGCAAGCGCGAGGATTGGCCGATGGTCCAGAAGTCATGGACCTTCGAGTCACCCAATTTTGGAGATGGTGCGCGCAACGGTTGGACGATGCGCTCGTGGACGAAGGATGTCTACCAACACCAAATATTCGAGCCACAGGGGATGACCATTGAGCCTATAGTGCTTGAAGACAAGGGTGGCGAGCAGTTAATCGTTAAGTTTGCTCTCACCCCCATGCTGAGCCGTGGCATGGCCGAATTCGATCTAATGCTGCTTTGGGCGCTAAACGTCTTGCAAGAGAACACGGGGGTCACTGGCGTGTTTGCGAGCGATGCGACACGAGCTGAATACATTTCGACGGTCACGCTCGACTGGCAGATTTTTCCGCCCGGCACTGCCGATGAGGTTGTTGCTCGTCTGTTAAGTTCGGCGCGCCCTTCAAATGCTCCCGATTTCGAGAAGCATGTCCGAGACCGTGTGCGATTGTTCGAAGGTTTCGAGCCGAAAGCCTACATTCGTGGACAGGGAAGTTTTGGTTCCTATTTCGGCGCGCAGTTTGCGGATGATCTAGTCGTGTTTGAGAACCTCAAATATGGCAATGCGGTGTATCTACTATACCAAGATTGGGGCGAAGCATCACAGCGGTCGCGGCTTGATCTCCTTCGCGATCAGGACGCTCATTTTGATCGCGTCGTGCATACAGATGGGTGGCAAGACCGCTTAACATCCCTTCTTCATGACAAGCTCCATGAGCGTGGCTTGAGGCGTCGGCGGAGCGGATATAAGTCAAAGCGTCGTCGTCGCTGAATTCTCGATTTCCGTCTAATCTGTCTAAATCTTCAAGCAATTTGGGGCGCCTACCCAAAGCGCCCCGACCTCGTTTGCCTTTACGAACTCCGCCGAAATAGCTTTCATCCACCTCGACCTCACCGCCGAGCAACTCTTCATTGGCGGCTGCCTGTTCGACGATAAGTTCGCGCACTTTTCGGTAAAATAAGGCTACGGTGTTGGCCTGCAAACCCAAAACATCCGCAGCCGAGCGTGCTGTCACTTCCAGAACGAAAAATTCCAGAAGCCGAAGCTGTGTTTTTCGACTTAATTTACAGCGCTTTAAGCCCATATAACCACCATAGATAAGTTACCTTATCTACGACAGCCCCAATTCTAATTCCTAAGATTTGCCACGCTCGCTGTATGACCGCTCACCGGCTAAGCAAGGTGAGAGCAGCATTGCAAATTGCCCGCACCTTGACGTAAAACCCCTTGCCCTTTTGGGGCAAATGTTCCACTGAAAGCCGCAGATTTTCAGGAGGGGTGCATCCATGTTCGGCTGGTTGTTCGGCAAGAAAAAATCGAAGACTAAGGCTTCTCAGACCCAAGCGTCTCAGGCCCCGGTCGTGGATGCCCCGGCAGTAACGGAGACTCCCGTCATGACCAAAGCGACACGCACCGAAACCGATACCTTCGGCCCCATCGAGGTCGATAATTCGAAATACTGGGGCGCGCAGGCACAGCGCAGCCTCGGCAATTTCAAGATCGGCTGGGAAAAGCAGCCCCTGCCGGTGGTGCGGGCGCTGGGGATCGTCAAGCGCGCGGCGGCGGAAACCAATCAGTCTCTGGGCAAGTTGGACGCCACCATCGCCAATGCCATCATTCAGGCCGCCAACGAAGTGATCGAGGGCAAGCTCAATGACCACTTCCCGCTGGTGGTGTGGCAGACCGGTTCGGGCACGCAGTCCAACATGAACGCCAACGAAGTCATCTCCAACCGCGCTATCGAAATTCTGGGCGGTGAGATGGGCTCGAAAAAGCCGGTGCACCCCAACGACCACGTCAACATGTCGCAGTCGTCGAACGACACCTATCCGACGGCCATGCACGTGGCCTGCGCCGAGCAGATCGTGCACGACCTCTTGCCGGCGCTGAAGCACCTGCACGCCGCGCTCGATGCCAAGGCGAAGGCCTGGGCCGAGATCATCAAGATCGGCCGCACCCATACGCAGGACGCGACGCCGCTGACGCTCGGTCAGGAGTTTTCGGGCTATGCCAAGCAGGTCGAAAACGGCATTGCGCGCATTGAATCGACGCTTCCGGCGCTGATGCAACTGGCGCAGGGCGGCACGGCGGTCGGCACCGGGCTCAACGCGCCGATCGGCTTTGCTGAGGGCGTGGCCGAAGCCATTGCACGCATCACGGGCCTTGGTTTCACCACGGCGCCGAACAAGTTTGAAGCGCTGGCGGCGCACGACGCCATGGTCTTCTCGCACGGGGCCATCAATACGGTGGCCGCGTCGCTGTTCAAGATCGCCAACGATATCCGGTTTTTGGGGTCCGGGCCGCGCGCGGGCTTAGGCGAACTGGCCCTGCCGGAAAACGAGCCGGGCTCGTCCATCATGCCGGGCAAGGTCAACCCGACCCAGTGCGAGGCGCTCACTCAGGTCTGCGTGCAGGTGTTCGGCAACCACGCCGCCCTGACCTTTGCCGGGTCGCAGGGGCATTTTGAACTGAACGTCTTTAACCCGGTGATGGCCTATAACTTCCTGCAATCGGTGCGCCTCTTGGCCGACGCGGCCGTGTCGTTCACCGACAACTGCGTGGTGGGGATCGAGCCGCGCATCGACAATATCCGTAAGGGCGTCGAAAACTCGCTGATGCTGGTGACGGCGCTGAACGGGCGTCTGGGCTATGATGCCTGCGCCAAGATCGCCAAGACCGCGCACAAGAACGGCACGACGCTGCGCGAAGAGGCGGTCGGTGGTGGCTACCTGACCAATGAAGAGTTCGATCAGTACGTCCGCCCGGAAAACATGGTCAGCCCCGGTTAATGGGCGGGTGGATATGAGCCCGGAAGTGTTGGGTTTCCACAGGGACGGCGCGGTGCTTCATCGCGCCGTTCTTGCGTCTGAGACTGTCGCGGCGCTGTGTCGTGTGTTCGAGTTGCAACTGAGCGGGCGACCCGGCCGACGATTAAGCAAGGGCGACTGGGCGTCTGTGGTGTCCGAGGGACCGCTGGCGCAAATCGCTGTGGGCCATATCGGGGCCGGGGCGCATCCGGTCAGAGCGGTCATCTTCGACAAGACGCCTGAGACCAACTGGAGTGTGGCCTGGCATCAGGACCGCACCATAGTCGTGCGTGAGCGCATCGCCGTCGAAGGCTTTGGACCGTGGTCGGTAAAGGACGGCCTGATCCATGTCGAACCGCCCATATCCGTGCTGGAAGGTATGGTGACCCTGCGTTTGCATCTGGATGACTGTGGTGCGGACAATGCGCCGTTGAAGATCGCGCTCGGCTCGCACCGGCTAGGCCGTGTGCCTGCGGCGGAGGTGGCCGACCGTGCGGAACACTTGCCGGTTTTAGAGTGTCTGGCGTCGGCGGGAGATGTCTGGGCCTATTCGACGCCTATTCTTCATGCGTCCGAAAGGTCGCAGCGCATGGGACGGCGGCGGGTATTGCAGGTGGATTACGCAGCGGGTGAGTTGCCCGGCGGGTTGAACTGGTATGGGATTGCCAAATAAGAAAACGGGCGGAAGATCAGTCTTCCGCCCGTTTTTTTGGCCGTTTGGTTTTGGTGTCTGGCTGTGCGGTGGGCATCAGCGCCTCCCTGTCGTTACGCATTACTCATCTGTCAGCATCGCTCAGATGACGAGCAGGGCGACGGTGGCGAGGGCGGCAAACGACAGGAAGAACAGGCCGGTTAATGCGTTGGTCATGGGACTTATCCTTAAGCGATGGTGAGGAGCGAGATCACGCAGAAGGCGGTGATCGACAGGAAGTAGAGCGGGGTGAGGTAGCGGGTCATGGTGTATATCTTTCGGTGTGTGCAAGTAATGGCTCAGATGCTGAGCAGGGCATGGTCAGGAAGGTGGCAAAGCTGAGGAAGGTGGCGCCGGTCAGAGAGATTTGCATGTCGATATCCTTTCGATTTGATAAGTATTCGGTTTGAGGTTTGCTTTTGTGTGGCGGCGTTTCGTCCGCCGGTGATGTGGGTATGCCGCAGCCCGCAGATAGTTTCAAATTAAATGAACGTCATGAACGGGATTTAATCATTTGATTTATTTGATGAATTTTGCGCAATAACTTACAGGCCTGTAATGTGGCCAAAAGCTGAGCCCGATCAGGGCTTTATCCGGCGTGCCGCATTTGCTATAGCGCATCTGTTCCCGACGAGACGCGCCGTACCGGGACCGGAGTCAGCGCATCCTCAAAAGTGCCACGCGGTTTTGGGGTACGGATGCGCGGCAAAAAGGCCGGGCAGACAAGACGACGCTCCCTGACATTTTATTATCAAAGGCGTGCGTTATGACGACGGTCTTGCCGATGCCGTGGGTGTATCTGATTATTGCCGGACTGCTGGAGGTGTGCTGGGCCATCGGGCTGAAATACAGCCACGGCTTTACGAAGCCCGTGCCGAGCCTGTTCACGCTGGTGACGCTGGCCGGGAGTATGTTTTTGCTGGCCAAGGCCGCGCAAAGCCTGCCCATTGGCACGGCCTATGGCGTGTGGGTGGGTATCGGGGCGCTGGGGGCGGCGATCCTCGGCATTGTGCTGTTCCACGAAGCGGTAACGCCGATGCGGCTCCTGTTTCTGGGGATGCTGCTGGTGGCGATTATCGGGCTCAAGGCGACGGCGGCTTAAGCCCGTTTATGATTCAACCTGAACGAAACGCGCTCTCAGAAAGGCCCCCACCACCACATCTCACCCGTCTTCGCTTAGGCTCAGACAGGCTCGTGCGGTCCCCGGCACCGGCCGCCCGGCTCCCCGCCAAAGGCGGGGAGGTATAAGGGAGCGCGCTTTCACGCCAGCCGCACAAAAAACAGCACCCACATCGTCAGCAGCACCGTCACGGACCCGGCAAAGGCCAGTAAGCGGAACAGGATGTGGTTGATCGTTACGTGGATCAGGCTGTGCAGGACACGCAAGGCCACATAGGCCCAGGCCAGTATCAGTTGCCCATCGCTGACCGTCTTCGTGACAAACAGCATCAGGCACAGAACATAGAACAGCACCGGCAGCTCAAACAGGCTCGAATAGTTGCGGCTGATCAGGCGGCTCTGCTTCGGCACCCGCTCGCTTTCGCCAAAAGCGAAGTCGCGCGGCGTCACCTGTCCGGCCTTGGCCGCGGCGAGGCGCGTGATCAGGATACCCGTCAGCATGACAAAGGTGAGGGCGGCCAGCGCGCCCATCGGCCACAGGATCAGAAGCGTATTGGGCATGGACCCTCCGTTTTCATCTTTTTGAGCATGACACGATCCGCCGCTTTCGGCTACTGACGCCTCCTGACCGGCGCGGCTGCCATGCGTGCGGCCCCATCCGAAAGCTGTGCCATGCTGACCGCCCTGTTTCGCCGTTTTGAGCGCCTGATCGACCCGTTCCGGCCCTATCCGGAAACGACCCCGCCGGCGTCGATCGTGCCTTATTTCCTCGTCTATCTGCGTCAGACCTGGCCCGTCTTTGCCGGCGTTCTGGCGGCGGGACTCTTGGTGACCCTGACCGAGGTGATGATCTTCCGCTTCATCGCCGACATAGTGGACATACTTAACACCACAAAGCCGTCGCAGCTTTGGGCACAGCACGGGCACTATTTTATCGCCATGGTGCTGCTGCTGGGTATTGGCTGGCCGCTGCTGGTGCTGATCCAGTCGTTGCTGCTGCAACAGGGGGTGACGACCAACTTCCCGGCCCTGATCCGCTGGCAGTCGCACCGCCACGTGGTGCGTCAGTCGATGAGCTTTTTCTCCAATGACTTTGCCGGTCGCGTCGCATCCAAGGTCGTCGATAGCGCGTCCAGTGTGCGCAACACCCTGATCACCCTGTGCGACACCTTCCTCTACGTGCTGGTCTATTTCTCCAGTGCGCTTTACCTGTTCTTTCAGGCCGATATCCGCCTGATCGTGCCGCTGAGCCTGTGGCTGATCAGCTATGGCCTGATCTGCTGGCGCTTCGTGCCGAAGCTGTCGAGCGCCTCTGAACAGGCCTCCGAAGCCCGCTCGGCGCTGGTCGGCCGTGTGGTCGATAGCTACACCAATATCCAGACGGTTAAGCTGTTCGCCGACCCGTCGCGCGAAGACGCCTATGTGCGTGAGGCGCTGGAAGACAACACCGCCAAATGGCAGCAACAGCAGCGCCTGATCACGCGGCTGGATATCCTTGTGGCCTGTCTCAATGCCGCCCTTCTGCTCTCGACCGGCGTGCTGGCCGTGTGGCTGTGGGGGCAGGGGCTGATCACCGTCGGGGCCATCGCTCTGGTCGGCGCCTTGACCCAGCGCGTCCTCAACATGTCCGGCTGGGTGATGTTTCAGGTCACCAGCCTGTTTGAAAACATCGGCACGGTGCAGAACGGCATCGAGACCATCGCCAGAGCCCACAGCGTCAGCGACGCCCCGGATGCCAAGCCGCTGAGCGTCACGGCGGGTGAGGTGCAATTTGAGCGGGTTCGCTTCAATTACGCCGAAGGCAAACCCGCTTTGAACGGCATCGACCTGACCATTGCTGCGGGCGAAAAGATCGGCCTGGTCGGGCCATCCGGCGCGGGCAAATCGACGCTGGTCAATGTCTTTTTACGCCTTTACGACCTCAGCGAAGGGTGCATCCGCATCGACGGGCAGGACATTACGCACGTCACGCAGGATTCCCTTCGCGCCCATATCGGCATGGTGACGCAGGATACGTCTTTGCTGCACCGTTCGATCCGAGCCAATATCGCCTATGGCCGGCCGGGGGCCTCGGATGAAGAGATCATCGAAGCCGCCCGTCGCGCCCACGCCTGGGACTTCATCCCTGACCTACGCGACAACAAGGGCCGCTCCGGCCTTGATGCCCATGTGGGGGAGCGCGGCGTCAAGCTGTCCGGCGGTCAGAGGCAGCGCATCGCCATCGCCCGCGTCCTGCTCAAAAACGCGCCGATCCTGATCATGGACGAAGCCACGGCGGCGCTCGATTCCGAGGTCGAAGCCGCCATTCAGGACAGCCTGATCGAGCTGATGCAGGACAAGACGGTCATCGCCATCGCGCACCGGCTGTCAACCATCGCGCGGATGGACCGTCTGGTGGTGCTCGAAGAGGGGCGGATTATCGAAACCGGCACCCATGCGGAGCTTCTGGCCGCGCAGGGCCTCTATGCCCGCCTGTGGGCCCGCCAGACCGGCGGCTTTATCGCGGAGTGATCTCTACACCAGACCGTCCAGCGGTTTGACGCTGAGCGCGCCGGGGAAGACGTCGGTCTGTAGCCGCCGCACATCGGCCCCCAGATGGTCGCGGGCCACGCCCATCACCACAGCGCGCAGGTCGGTGGTCGGGGTGAGGTCGCGCCCTTCGTAGAGCTGCGCGCCTTTCAGGCCCGGCCAGTCGGCGATGACACGCCCGCCCTTGACCGCACCGCCGGCAAGGAAGGCGGTCGTGGCCTGACCGTGGTCGGAGCCCTGCGTGCCGTTAAAGCGCGCCGTGCGGCCAAATTCGGTCGCCACCAGCACCACCGTGTCGGCCCATTTCGCCCCCAGACCCTGTTCAAAAGCGGCCAGAGACTGATCGAGGCCGCCCAGAAGCTGCGTCAGGCGGCGCTGTTCGGCGGTGTGGGTGTCCCATCCATCGAAAGCCATGGCGGCGATGCGCGGGCCGTCGTCGCGCCCCATCAGGGCCGCCGCCCCCTTGGCCATATCGACCATGGCCCCGGCCGGGCCGCCGCCGCCCATCATCGGGTTCATGCCCGACGCGATCTTGCCGGTGTCGATACCCTCTTGCAGCACGGTCATCAGGGCCGGGTCCGTCTCGCCATAGAGGCGCAACAGGCGTGGGGCGAGGTCGGGATCGGCGGCCTTCAACTGCTGCGGGGCCCAGCCGAGTAGGGGCGCTTCGCCGCGGATGACCAGCGGCGTCAGCGTGCCGACCGACAGCGATTTTTGCGCGGCGCCGATCTTTGACCCTTGCCCCAGCGACAGGATCAGGCGGTTGAGCCAGCCCGTATCGGCGTGGCCGGGCACATCAAAGCCCGACTCCAGCACGTCTTGCCCATCGAAGTGCGAGCGGTTGCGATAGGGGGTGGCTGAGGCGTGGACGATCGCCGCCTGACTCGCGCCATAGAGGCGTTTCAGGTTGGGCATGGCCGGGTTCAGGGAAAAAAAGCCGTTGAGCGGCAGGGCCTCGCCCTCCCACGCCGGGGGACGCAGGGCGGCGAAGTCTGGGTCACCGACTGGCGGCACGGCGGCGAGGCCATCGAGCGCGCCGCGCAGGATGATGACGACGAAGCGCGGGTCGCGTCCCGCCGCAAAGGCGCTCTGCGGCAGGACAGCCGAAGCAAACAGGCCGGTGGAGGCAACGAGGAAGGAGCGGCGGTCGATCATTTTCAAGCACTTTCCGAAAAGTGGGACGCACTTTTCGGATTCAAAAGCGCGTCAGTAAAAATGTTAGCGCCGGTGTGGCGCAGCCATACGGGCGCTAACGCCTCATGAATTCGGGGGAGAGGAGCACGAGGGCCAGGCCCTGCGGACGGGTTTCGGCCAGGGCGACCGAACGGCGGGTGGTCTCGGAGATCAGGCCTTTCAGCCGCTCTTCGGCAAAGACGCGCGGATCGGTCTTTTCGGCGACGCGCTCTGACAATTGATAGGCGAGGTCGAGGCGGTTGTTCAGGCCTTCGGGTGTGGCCCAGACGCTGGCCAGATCGGAAAAGCCGTTGGGGCCGGGCGGCTGCCACAGGGGCTGACCCAGCACGCGCAGGGTTTGCAGGAAGCGCTGCGGCTGGACCGGCGTATCCAGCGCCCGCAGGCTGGCGATCACATATTCCTGCGGGGTCCGCAGCTTGGCGCGCGGCGCGCTCCAGCTTTCGTCCGCCGCGATCAGGGTCGCATAGACGGCGCTGAGGTCGCCGTCGGTGTCGATGAACCGGCGGCTTAAGCGTTCGACCAGAGCTGGTGGCGGCTGATCGCTGACGAAGTGGCGTACCAGCTTGGTGGCGATGTGTTTCGCCGTTGCCGGATGGCGGGCGAGGTCTTCGAGCACGCGGATGCCCTGCCGTTCGCCGTCATCGGCATAGGTCTTGCCCAGGATCGTCTGCGGGCCCGGCTCGTGGGCATTGGCGTTAAAGCGGAAGCCGTCGCCCTGACCGCTGCGGTTGATCCCCCAGCCGGTAATCACCTTGGCAAAGCGCGTCACATCGGCCTGCGTGTAGCCGCCATTGACGCCCAGCGTGTGCAGTTCGAGGATTTCACGCGCCAGATTCTCATTCAGACCGCGCTTGCCGTTGCGGTTGGCGCGGGCGTTCGGCCCGATGGAGGCGTCATTATCCAGATAGACCTGCATGGCCGGATGACGCTCGGCGGCCAGCAACAGGTCGCGGAAGCGCCCGGTGACGTGCGGGCGGATCGCCTCGCGCTCATAGGCCCCGGCCAGTATCCGCACGGGCAGGCCCTTATCGACCGACACGGCGAAGTGGTTGGCCCAGAACATCACCAGCCGCTCATGGAAACCGATGCGGGCGTCGCCCCAGACCTTCAGCCGCGCGGCGACCTCGGCAAAGCTGACGGCCTGGGGCAGGCGCTGATCGTCCATCAGGGGCGCGGGCTTGCCCGGTTTGCCCGCCATATCGGGGGCGGCCATAGACGGGGTGTCGGGCGCGGGTGTCTGGTTTTGCGCCTTGATCTCGCGCCGTTCCTTGCGGGCGCGGTTATAGGCGGCGATCTGCGTTAGCAACTCCGGCGTCGGCGGCAGGGCCGTGGAAAAGCCCAGATCGCGCTGCACGTCGCTCAGGCTCATGCTGAGGGTCGGGGGAGATTTCAGTTCCGCCAGCAGCGCTTCGCGCGCCTCACCGGAGGCGGCGCCGAGGCCCCTTGGCGTGATGCCCAATCCGAAACGGCTGAACGCGATGGCGGCTCGTGTGTCCGGGCTCATGACGCCTCCTCTGTCTTTATTACAGAGGTGATACGTAAGGCGCTGGCGCGACCCTTCGCTTACTTCTGCAACTGATACAGCGTGATCTTCACAGGGTCGCCGTTGGAGTAGTTATAACCCTCGATGGTTTTGACGGCGCGCGGCCTCAGACCGGCGGCGCTGACGGCCTTGCGGAACTCCGCGTCGTGGCGGCCTTCGACGCACACCGGACGCCCTTGCAGCAGGGCGGCGGCGGCCTGTTCCGGCGTGTCGGCCAGCTCGGTCTCCGTGCCCATGGCAAAGACGAAGGACGGTTCGGCATAGCCCAGCGTCGCCACCGGGCCCGGTTGCAGGCCCTTGCGCGGGTCAAGGCCGGTTTCGACCAGCGCCGCTTCGAGATTGCGCGACATCCACAAAGGCTTAAGCTCCGACAGGGTGGCGACGAAGCCGAGGTGCGCCACCACGCCCGCGCCGATCAGACAGGCCAGCGCCGTATTCATATGCTGACGCCAGAGGAACAGCGCCGCCAGACCCCCGATCAGCAGCGCCGCCGCGGCTACGATGGTGACCAGAACCGCTACGCCGGCATGACCAAACTCGGACAGGCCATAGGCGGCGATGGCGGTGATCAGGAAGCCGCCGAACAGGCCCAGACCGGTGTTCATCACCTTGGCCCAGGTTTTCAGCGGGATCGACAGCCCCAGCACCGCCAGCAGCACCAGACCGCCATAGGTCGGCAGCGGATAGTGGACCAGCTTGGTGGGCGAGGCTTCAAAGATCAGGAAGCCCGGCACGAACCAGCAGATGGCAAAGCGCACGGCGGGCTCCGCGTAGCGCGTTAACGCCGTTTGCAGCGCGCCGCCCAGAAGGAAGCTCAAGGGGAAGAACAGAAGCGGCAGGGCCAGCGTATGATAGCCGGGCCAGGCGAAATGCCCCTCAGACCCCGACACCAGCTTGGGCGCAAAGTCGTCGCCGATGGCCGTGCCCCAGAAGCCGCCGTCGGTCGCTATGGTGATGGCGATGGCCCACGGCCCGACGATCAGGGCGGTGATCAGCAGCCCCCACGTCCAGCCGAGGTGTTTCAGCCAGTCGGCGGCACCGGGCACCTTGGCCTTCAGATCCCAGCCCAACAGCGCCAGCGCCGTGGCGGCGAACATCATCGGCCCGATCGGTCCCTTGATCAGCACCGCGCCGCCGAAGGCCAGCCAGAAGATCAGCTTGTACCTGGTCAGCTTGGGCTTTTCGCTGAGGTCTGTGCGCTGACGATAGGTGACGTAGATGCGCGCCAGCGCCATCAGGAACAGGGTGGTCAGGCCGCACAGCACGGCATCGGTCTTGGCGATAAAGGCTTCGCTGGACAACAGGAAGGAGACGCCGAACAGTACCCCGGCGATCAGCCCCTGCCGGCGGTCAAACAGGAAACCCGCGCCCCAGCTCATGGCAAAGGCCGCCAAAGCCGCGCCAAACAGCGACGGCCAGCGGTAAGAGAGGATGTCGCGCGCCGCCACGTCCGAGGTGAGGGCGGTCGAGGCGGCCTGAAGCCAGTGGATGCCGACCGGCTTCTTGTGCCGCGGGCGGTCCTGATAGCTGATATTGATGAAGTCCTTCGATTCCAGCATCTGGCTGGAGGCCTGAGCGAAGCGCGATTCGTCGCGGTCGAGCGGCGGGATCAGCAGGGCGCAGGGCAGGCCAACCAGAAAAGCGATGATCGCCGCCAGCAGCGGGCCGCGCAGATCAGGGCTCAGGGGGGAGAAGGTCTTGCTGGACATAGGCAAAGCGGGCTCACAGGGGCAAAGCGGCCTCACAGGCGCGAAATCCGGGTGCGGCGGGGCACCGGACTCCTGATGAGGGGGTGTTCGGTTTACGCTTAACCGCAAACCTGATAAGACGCCAGACTCATATTACCGCTGGTCGCGCCGACCACGCCTCCCTTTCCCGCAAAGAGCCGCTCATCCATGTCCGTACCCGTGTCCGTCGTCGTTGCCGTCCACAATGAAGAGGGGGCCACCCCGCAGGTGGTGCAGGAGCTGAAAAGCGTGTTTGACGCGGGCCTTGGGGCCGGGAATTACGAGCTGGTGTTTGTGGACGATAAGTCGACAGACGCGACGCCGCAGGTGCTGAGCGGGTTGAAGGCCTCGGTGCCGGAACTGCGCGTCATTCGCCACGAAAACAATGTGGGTAAGTCGGGCGGCGTATTCACGGGCGTCCTTTATGCGCGCGGTGATATCGTGGCCATGCTGGACGGCGACGGCCAGAACCCGGCCGCCGACGTGCTGAAGGTCACGCAGATGCTGATGGCCGCCGATGCCAGTGTGGGCATGGTCGCCGGTGAGCGCCGCCGTCGTCAGGACACGGCCTCAAAGAAATGGGCCTCGCGCTGGGCCAACGGCATCCGCAGGAACCTGCTGAAAGACGGCTCAAACGACACCGGCTGCGGCATCAAGGCCATACGCCGCGACCTGTTTCTGCGTCTGCCCTATTTCGACAATATGCACCGCTACATCCCGGCCTTGGTCAACCGCGAAGGCTATGTTACGCTTTTTGAACCGGTCGATGACCGGCTGCGCACGACGGGCAGCTCCAAATATACCAACTGGGGCCGCCTGAAAAACGCGCTGACCGACCTGCCGGGCGTCATGTGGCTGAACAGCCGTCGCCGCCTGCCGGGGCGCACCACAGAGGTTTAAACCTCTCTGAGAACGGGGTTAACGGGATGGCTAGTCAGGAACAGCGAAACGCGGTAGTAGGTACAGCAGTCATCTCGCAAACGGGGAAGCACATGGCGAATGGAGCGGCCAAGAAGGACGAGGGGGGAATTCTGACGGCCTTCCCGATGCTGGTGATTCCGGTTGCGGTGTATAATATCGTCGCCCTGTTTCACATGTTCGGCAGCGACGCAAACTCTGCCTATAACGGTTTGAACCACGTTCTGTTTACCGTCTCTATGCCGTCACCCGGAACGAAGTGGCTGATTTCCACTGGCGATGTGGTGGTGTTTATCGGCCTGATCATGCTGTTTTTCGAGCTTCTGAAATCGACCCGTTCGGACAGCGTGGCCATCGTCAATCACTCGCTGTCGATGGTGCTGTTTATCATCTGTCTGGTCGAGTTTCTGCTGCTGCGCCCGTTTGGCACTTCGACCTTCTTCCTGCTCACCACCATGACGCTGCTCGATGTGCTGGCCGGCTTTATCGTGACCATTATCACCGCCCGCCGCGATCTGGAATTTGGCTGAGCGTCACAGGTTTGAAGTGTACGGGTTGATGCCCTGCTGGATGAGCCTGTCTTGCACGGCATGGAGCATTTTCACCGCCGCTACGCCGCTTTTCATCCCTTCGCGTGCCTCGGTTTCGCTGATTTCATCTTCGCGGATGACAACTTGATGCGATCCGGCATCATAGCGCACAAAATAACGGTTGCCGCGCCGCCAGATTTGCAAATCCGCCAGTTCAAACAGTAGCTTGTCCATTCTCGAAGCCCTTATGCTGAAACGCCGGACGGCACTACTCAATCGTCCAACTCATCTTCCCGGATTTCGCTTTGCCGAAAACTGTTTCAGGGGAGGTGCCGTAGCGGGATGGTATTTCCAACTAAAATATCGCGCCTACGTAAACAGCGTGAAGATGGTGGCGACCAGCAGCACGTCGAAGGTCTTGGTCAGGATCGGCATCAAGGTAGGCATGGGACGCTCCGCATCAGATGCGGGGCGCGTTGCAAAAGCCGTGCCGCAGGCTTAACGACTCTTAACCCTATATCTTCTCGCGCTTGATGCGGCCCGGTGCCGGGCGGCGGTCGTTCGGCCCGGAATATTCGGACGCCAGATAGGTTTTTTTTGCCCGCCCCAGCGTCTCCGGCCCGCCGCGCAGGCCGCGCTTTTCGCCGCCGCCCAGCACCTGCGCCGCATAGTCCACATTCTCATAGGCCTTGTTGACCCGCCGCGTGGACGAGGGTTCGTGTTCCACAGCGGGACCAACAGGCACAGGAAGGTTGGGCTTTTTCGTCATTCTGTCGGCAAAAGAAAAGGGGCGAAAACCGAAGCTCCCGCCCACTCTACACCGATAGTCTTAAAACTGAGTCTATTTGCGCGTCGCCAACTGGTCGATCTGCGCCTTCATGGCCTCGATCTGCTGACGCAGTTCATTGACCTGATCGCTGTCGGCTGCAGGCGCGGGGGCCGCAGCCGGGGCCGCCGGTTCGGCTGCGCCCGCGCTGGGGGCCGCGCCGGGGGCGGCAAACGAGAAGGGCGAGAACATGCGCATGGCGCGGTCAAACATGGCCAGGTTCTGCGCCACCTGCTCGTCAAAATAGCCCAGCCCCGGCGCGCCGCCAAAGGCCTGAGAGAATTGCGAGCGGAAGCGCTCCTGCTGCTTGGCAAAACCGTCGAGCGACATTTCCAGATAGGTCGGCAGAAGGTTCTGCATCGAGTCGCCGTAGAAGGAGATGAGTTGACGCAGGAACTGTATCGGCAGCAGGTTTTGACCGCGGCTCTCTTCTTCGAAGATGATCTGGGCCAGCACGCCGCGCGTGATGTCGTCGCCGGTCTTGGCGTCATAGACGATGAAGTCGATATTCTGACGCACCATGTCCGACAGGTTGTCCAGCGTCACATAGGAGCTGGTGGCGGTATTATACAGACGGCGGTTGGCGTATTTCTTGATGACCACGCGTTCCTGATCGCCGCGTTTGGTCTTCGTTTTGGTTTCGGTCATGCCTTGATCCTGACTCCCCCTGTACGGGTCCAGTGTGATGCCATCTTCGCGGTTCATATTGCGCAACATGATCCGTCGCGCAGATGCGAAAAGCGAAGAGGTTTTCCGCGGCTTTTTGTGCTTATGCGGAAGAACTGCACCTACTAAATGGCTATTCCCTCAGTTGTTCAAGGGGTGTGCGGCGATAAAGCGCGTGTGCGTGTGCAAAATGCGGTAAATCCGGCGTGATGGTTGTGCACATGCGAAAAATTTGCGCTCAAAATCACGTGTTTGGAGACTTTTACACATATTTTGTGTCGTGACACCGTCACGCCTTTGGGGCAGGGTCCGAACCGTCAACTCGCCGGATACGCGCGCAAATGAGCGGTTGCAAGGGAAACGTCCGGTTATTTTCAAAAGGGAATTTTCATGTCGGTAAGCTCTGTGTCTGACGTGGTGATCGTGGCTGCGGCCCGTACACCGGTCGGTTCGTTTCTGGGTGGTTTGGCCTCTTTGTCGGGGGCGGAGCTGGGCGCCCATGTGATCCGGGCCGTGCTGGAACGCTCCGGCCTCAAGGCAGAAGAGATCGACGAAGTGATTCTGGGGCAGGTGCTGACCGCCGCTCAGGGGCAGGGACCGGCCCGTCAGGCGGCCATCAAGGGCGGCCTGCCCCACACCACCCCGGCCTGGGGCATCAACCAGATCTGCGGCTCGGGCCTGCGCGCGGTGGCGCTCGCCGCGCAGCAGATCGCGCTGGGTGACGCCAAGGTGGTCATCGCCGGGGGTCAGGAAAGCATGTCGCAGGCCAACCACGCGGCCTTCCTGCGCAATGGCCAGAAGTTCGGCGACATCTCGTTTGCCGACACCATGATCAAGGACGGCCTGTGGGACGCCTTCAACAACTATCATATGGGTCAGACGGCCGAAAACATCGCGGCCAAGTGGGAGATCACCCGTCTGGCGCAGGACGAGTTCGCCGTCGCCTCGCAGAACAAGGCCGAAGCCGCTCAGAAGGCCGGCAAGTTCGACGCCGAAATCGCGCCGGTGACCATCAAGGGGCGCAAGGGCGATACGGTCGTCGATAAGGACGAATTCATCCGCCACGGCGCAACGCTCGACAGCGTGGCCGGTCTGAAGCCCGCCTTCCTGAAGGATGGCACGGTGACGGCGGCCAATGCGTCGGGCCTCAATGACGGCGCGGCGGCGCTGGTCCTGATGTCGGCCGACGAAGCGGCGGCGCGCGGCCTGAAGCCTTTGGCGCGCATCAAGTCGTGGGCCACTGCGGGCGTCGATCCGGCCATCATGGGCACGGGCCCGATCCCGGCCTCGAAAAAGGCGCTGGAAAAGGCCGGCTGGAGCGTCGCCGATCTCGACCTCGTCGAATCGAACGAAGCCTTTGCCGCTCAGGCCCTGTGCGTCGTCAAGGAACTGGGTCTCGACACCTCGAAGGTCAATGTCAATGGCGGCGCCATCGCCATCGGCCACCCGATCGGCGCATCGGGCGCGCGCATCCTGACCACGCTGATCTTTGAACTGAACCGCCGCGCCACTGAGGCGGGCAAGCCGCTGAAGGGCCTTGCCACGCTGTGCATTGGCGGGGGGATGGGGGTTGCCCTGACCGTCGAGACCGTCGCTTAATCTCTCCTCCCCACGGCGTGGGGAGGTGGATTCGAATGAAATGAGCAGACGGAGGGGTATGACCGTCAGAGCCGTACCCCTCCACCGCTTCGCGGTTCCCCTCTCCACAAGGTGGGGAGGAGAAAAGGGGCCCGGATTTTAAACCTACAGGATAAAAAATATGAGCAGAGTTGCATTGGTTACGGGCGGGACGCGCGGTATCGGCAAGGCGATTGCCAAGCGCCTCAAGGACGCCGGCTTCAAGGTGGCCGCCGGTTACGCCGGGAATGAAGAAAACGCCAGGCGCGTCGCCGAAGAACTGGGCGTCTTCGTGGTCAAGGGGTCGGTGGCCGATTTCGCCGACTGTCAGCGCGCTGTGGCCGAGGTTGAAGCCGCGCTGGGCCCGGTCGAGGTGCTGGTCAATAATGCCGGTATCACGCGCGACGGCTTCTTCCATAAGATGAGCCAGCAGCAGTGGCAGGAAGTCATCCACACCAATCTCGATTCGATGTTCAACATGACCCGCCCGGTCATCGAAGGTATGCGTGAGCGCGGCTATGGCCGCATCATCAACATCTCGTCGATCAATGGTCAGAAGGGTCAGGCCGGTCAGGCCAACTATTCGACGGCCAAGGCGGGCGTGATCGGCTTCACCAAGGCGCTGGCGCTCGAATCGGCGGCCAAGGGCATCACGGTCAACTGCGTCGCCCCCGGCTATACCTCGACCGAAATGGTCTCGGCCATCGCCCCGGCGGTGCTGGAAAAGATCGTCTCCGGCATCCCCGTCGGACGTCTGGGCACGCCTGAAGAAGTCGCCGAAATCGTTGCCTTCCTGGCGTCGGACATGGGCAGCTTCATCACCGGCGCCACCATCGCCGTCAATGGCGGTCAGCATATGGCCAGCTAGGCCTTATGCTGGCTGTGCCGCATATAGGCGGAGAACGTGTCCCTCGCCATCTCGATGGCGGGGGATTTTTCATACCTTATGCTGTTGCGGCACGCCTGTTTGAGAGCGGTTATCATTCGCGCGCCGCTTTGTGACAAAAATGCCGCAATCGCTTGTAATTCAACGATTAGTGCCCTTAAGACACCTCCGGCCTGTCCTAATTCCGCCCATTTCCGTGCGTAGTTTACGCCCCGATGACACAGCCTCAGTTCACATTGCGTCCCACCCGGTTTCAGACCCTTTGCCGGGCGCTCTGCCTTCTGATCCTTGCCCTTTGCCTGCCGGTTGCGGGCGTGGCGCAGGCGCAGGCCGAACGCACCCTGCGCGACTCGCTGATCGGCCGGGCGACGCCCAATGACGGGCGCACCAATGCACCGCCGACCGTGGCGCGTTTTACCACTGACCGCGGGGCCAGCTTCGTGCTGGACCGCAGCCGCCGCAACCCGCTGATCCAGTTCGATGGCGACAGCGAGGTGTGGGCGCTTACCCCGACGCCCGGTCCGATGGGCGACATCATCTTCAAGAACGATCTGGGCGAGCCCGTGCTCAAGGCGACGCGCTGGGGCGGCATGATCCTGTTTTCCAAGGACCGCCCGACCGGTGATCCGGTGGCCGTGGCCGGTCGCGCCGAAGCCTTTGAGCCCGGCCATATGTCACCGTCGCAACTGTTCCAGCATCTGGTGCGTACCTCCAAAAAAGCTTCGGCGGCCCTCAGCCGTCTGGTGCGCTTTGAGGCCGATGTGCAGACGCCGGGCGCGGACTATCTGTTTGCGGACGCAGCGACCGTGACCGCCGATGCCATTGTCGAAATGTCGGCGACCACAAAGGGGCGCAAACTTCTGGCCCCCGTGCAGGAGGTCAAGCTGATCGAAGGCCGCCCGCCCAGCGCCTGGGTCGAAGGCGATACGCTGATGCTCAAGCTTGACCTGAGTAAGGGGTGGGGCGGTCGGCCGTCGTCCAAGCGCGTGATGAAGGTGCTGGCCAGCGGCGGCAACGCGCCGTAGGGGCGGTCATACTCCAACTCGCGTGAGGTTAGGGATGGAGATGACCAAAACCGCGCTATGAGACCAACCGCTTCGGCACCTATCTGGATTTCGCTTGGCCGAATAGGCCACCGCAGGGCCGGAACGGTGGCTGAGCCCGATCCTCAACTATGTGCCTTGATAAACGCGGCCGCCTTCCATTACTGTCAGAATAAATCGCGAACAAGCTCGCGCGATTCGTTTTTATGAGGTCTGTCCGTTGGAACCTTCTGCTGCTGAGGATTTTCTGGCCGCTGCCGGGAAGACAAAGTACGCCACTATTCTGGCGGACCCGCCCTGGCAGTTTGTCAACCGTACCGGTAAGGTCGCGCCCGAACACAAGCGGCTTAATCGTTACGGTACCATGACCTTGCCGGAGATCTGTGCCTTGCCCGTAGCGCAGGTGCTGGCACCGACGGCGCATCTCTATCTCTGGGTGCCTAATGCGCTCTTACCCGACGGTCTGGAAGTGATGAAGGCGTGGGGGTTTGAGTACAAGTCAAACCTCATCTGGCATAAGCTGCGTAAGGATGGTGGATCTGACGGTCGCGGCGTCGGCTTTTATTTTCGCAATGTAACCGAAATCATCCTGTTCGGGGTACGCGGCAAGAACGCGCGCACGCTTCAACCGGGCCGTACTCAGGTCAACTATATCGGCACGCGCAAGCGTGAGCATAGCCGCAAACCGGATGAGCAGTATGAACTGATCGAAGCGTGTAGCCCAGGCCCACGGCTGGAGATGTTTTCGCGGGGAACGCGCCCCGGCTGGACGGTGTGGGGCAATCAGGCCGATGACAGCTACGCGCCTACGTGGGACACCTACGCGCACAACAGCGCGGCGACCAAAGCCGTTGCGGCGGAATAATCAGATTTCCGCCTCGTCGCCCTCTGCGATAGCGGCGGTATCCAGATTTTCCCCGAAGGTGACAACCGAGACCGGAAGTCCAATCAACAGCAACGGACAGGGATTACCGACACCGCGATGAACGCGGTCCTCCAGCTTGCGCCAGTGGGTTGTCGCCGCCCCATACTTGCTTTGGACAAAGTTCCGCGCCCACGCCTCGTCAAAACCCGTACCGTTCTGCATTCGCCGCGTCAGATCCGCCTGCTGCGGCCGTGTCGGATTGAGGCCGATGGCGCGGAGGTCTTCGACCGAAGTCAGGGCCTTCTCCTGTGCGTAGCGGCGCACCAGATCGAACAGGCTGTTTTGCAAGGTTTCGCCGCGCGTAACGATAATGCCAACGCTGATGGCCCCTTCGGCGTGCAGGCGTTTGAAGTTTTCCAGATCCCGGTCAAAGAACGGGTCTTTGTTGTTCCACTCGATTTCGAGCGCAATTGTGCCGTTTTCAAAGCTCCGTACGTGATCGACTTCGTGGGAAATCGACTCGCGCCGAATGCCGTTGATAGACTTCTCAATGGTAAAATTGACCTTTTGCCAGTGAGTTTGGGCCAGTGCCCGTCGCAGGCGCTGGGTGCCCTTGGCCTCACCCCCGCCACTCCCGATAATTTCTTCAATCGGGATAGAAAGCGTACTGAGAACGGCCTCAAGCTCGGCTATGGCCTGAGGGAAATCAGTCCCCAATATCGCCCTGGCATGGGCGTGAAATTCGACCTGAAAGCCGCGCTTCTGGATATCCTCAAACATAACTCTAAGTTGACAGGATTCGTTGTGGATCAAAAGCACATTGGCCGCTTGCCAATCGCTTCAAACCCGCGCTAGGTCGTATACGATTTTGAGCGCAGGAGCGGGGTCATGTTGTCCAAACGGGCGTTTTTGAGCGGGGCCGTTGCTTCGGGTGTGGTCGTGGCGTCGGGCGTGAAGGCCCAGACTCAGACCGTGACCCAGACTCAGGGCCTGCCCAATCTGGCGGCGGGGGCCAAGCCCATCAGCGTGGCGGAGCGTCAGGCGCGCATCGCCCGGCTGCAAGAGCAGATGCAGCGGCAAAAGATCGCCGGGTTGTTGGTCGAAGGTGGCACGTCGCTGACCTATTTCACGGGGCTGCGCTGGGGGCGGTCTGAGCGCGTGACGGCGGCCCTGATCCCGGCCAAGGGACAAACCGTTATCGTCACCCCTTATTTCGAGGAATCGCGCACGCGCGAAACGCTGGAAATTCCCGCCGATGTCCGCACCTGGAACGAGGACGAAAGCCCCTATGCGCTGATTGCCGGTGCGCTGAAGGATCGCGGCGCGGCCAGCGGGACGCTGGCCGTCGAAGGGACCACGCGCTATTTCATCATCGATGGCCTCAAACAGCAGGGCGCGTTCGCGGTGGTATCGGGGGAGGCGCTGGTGGCCGCCTGCCGCCGCATCAAGTCGCCGGCTGAGCTGGCCCTCATGCAGACGGCCAACGACATCACGCTGGCGGCGCTGCGTCACGTCCATGCGAACATCAAGGTCGGTATGGCGTCGCGCGATATTGCGGCCCTGATGAACGACGCCACGCGGGCGCTGGGGGGCGCGCCGGAATTTGCCCTGACCCTGCTCAATGAGGCCAGCGCCTATCCGCACGGCACCAAGACGCCGCAAACGGTGCGCGAAGGCTCGGTGATCCTGATGGATTGCGGCTGTGCGCTGCTCGACTACGAATCCGACATTACCCGCACATGGGTCTATGGCGAAGCGACGGCGCGGCAGCGCAAGGTGTGGGACACGGTGCGCCGCGGGCAGGAGATCGTGCTGGAAACCGCAAAGATCGGCGTGCCGGTGGCGAAGCTCGATGCCGCCGTGCGCGCCTTCTATGATAAGGAGGGCTGGGGGCCGGGCTTCACCCTGCCGGGTCTGTCGCACCGCGCCGGGCACGGTATCGGCATGGACGGCCACGAAGCGCCTTATCTGGTCGGTAATGACGCGACGCCGCTGGAGGCCGGTATGTGCTTTTCGGACGAGCCGGGCATCTATATCCCCGGCGAATTCGGCGTGCGGCTTGAGGATTGCTGGTATATGACGCCCACAGGGCCGAAGCTGTTTTCGCCTCTGGCCCGCTCACTGGAAGACCCGATTTGACTATAGACGCCGAAACCCGCAAGCAAAATTCGATCCGTGTGTTGAAGGCGCGGGGCCTGCCGGTCAGCGACAGCCTGCCCGAAATCGAAGAGGCAGCGGACGTGACCATCCGCTCCGGCGAAGCGATCGTCTATCGCCTCCTGTGCCTGACGGCGGTGGCGCAGGCGGCCTTTCTGGGGCGGCCGGGTCCGGTCCTGCCGTTTGTCGGGCGCTGGAAGCTCGACCCGCACCTGACGCCGCAGGAACGCGCGCTTTTGCAAGGGGACGCGGTGTCTGAGGCCGATGCCATCCGCTTTTCGTGGCGGGTGGAGGCTATGGTGCCGCTGATGTGGGCGATCGGCCTGATCGACGACCTGTGGTTTCCCGCCGAAGACGTCAACGCGCAGGAGATGCTCGACTACTGGCAGGACTTTGCGCACGACGACCTGAGCCGTATCGGCCACCGAGATGTCGAAGAGATACTGGATCAGGCCGACCTGATCTATCGCCTGCACGGGGCGGTGCGCGACGGGGCCGAAGGCGTCCTGCCCGATGTGGTGCGCGAACGCCACCACGCGCTCAACTGGCTGATCGGCTACGAAGGCGACGACTGGGACGACGTGCAGACGGATACTTAGAGCGTCTGGAATGCGATGATCGTGGCCACCATCGCCAGCAGGTGAAGCCAGACGATTCCGTTGAATCTGCGTTTGAAATCGCGCTTGACGCTCTTGTGGCGAAACAGCCGCATGGACAGCAGCGCCGCGGGCCAGCCGCCCAGCCAGCAAAGCCGCAGCAGTGTCGCTTCCGGCACGCGACGCTCGCGCCGGATGGCGCGGCGCTTGTCAGCGGCCCACACCTGAAACGTCACCAGATTGATCAGAGCCAGCCAGCCGAGGGCCAGTATGCAGAGGGTCATGGCGACAGGATAAGGTGGATGGGATAAGAAGGTTTGAACCTGTCAAGGTTGAAATTATTGATTGGACAGGTGTGAATTGTATCGCATCCTGAAGCTTATGAGACCCGTTACCATCAGTGCGGAAATCCCTGTCCAGTTGGCGGATGCCCTCGATATTGCCGCTTTACGGAAAAATGTCTCACAAGATCAGGCCATTTGTGAGGCTTTGCAGAACTGGCTCGATCTGCAAGAGCGCACACACAGTCACGACGAGATTAAGGCGTGGGCAGCCCATCTTGACCGAGAGTAAGGGGTTAACCACGGATCGACACGGATGCCGCCTTCGGCGGCGTCACGGATGTTGGAGGTCTGCCACGATTATCCGTGAGAGGGCCGCGCAGCGGGCCTCATCCGTGTCGATCCGTGGTTAAAAACCTATTCCCCGTCCTTCTTGCCCCAGCCGAGCTTGTTCATCAGGCCGGTGGCCCAGTTGCCGCTCGACTGGCCCTTGCCCGATTTACCCGTCGCGCGGGATGAGCCGATGGCGGCATCGGGATCAGCGGGGGCCGTGGTGGCGCTGGTCTTTTGCGGGGTGAGGACATCGAGCGTCTGACGCTCGGTCGCGGGCTTCATCGCCTCGGCAATGATCTTCGCCTCTTCCTCGGTCTGCATTTCCTTGAAGATGTCGGGATGCCCCGACAGCGCCTTGGTCGCGCGCTCGCAATCGCCGGGCAGGGACCAGTTGACATAGGCCCCGGCGGCCTGACCCTTGGGGGCCTTGCGCGCCTCTTCCCAGCCGTTGAAGCCCTGTTCGCGGGCGGCCTCGGCGCTCTTGCGGCCTTCCGGGGCTTCGCCCTTTTTCGACAGGGTCAGCGCCGCCTCATAGGCGCGCAGATACGAGGCGCCGATCTTTTCCATCTCCTGGCTCAAAGGCTCGACGTCCGAGATACGCTCGGCCAGGTCCATATGCCCGGACAGGATTCCGTGGCACCAGGCCACGCGGTTGAAGTCATCGGCTGGCGCGTCGGCGATGACGGGGGTACGCACGACCTGTTCCTTGATGCCGGTGACATTGGTGGCGATAGGGCCATCATCGGTTTGCGCCATTGCCGAACCGACCAGCAGGGCCATACACACAGTCGCCGTAATCGTCGCTTTCATGGACGCCGTCATCCTCATATTCAGACTCATCCCTTTGTCATGCGGACAAATTGGGGCGAAATCGCGTTTTATGGTTATTTTAGAGTGGAATGTCGCCGCGCGCACAGAAAAAATCTCTCTTACAGAAACTTAAGGGGTTTTGCGCCGTATAATGGCCTAAGGTAGTGGTCAGGATAAGACCCATGAGTTTCTGGAAGACCCTCGCGCACAAGGCGGCCCACGCCTTTGACCCCGCCGACTGCACCGATTGCCCCAAGGGGCAGCCGGGCCGCGACCCGGCGTTCGCCACGGCGGTAACCGCGCTGGGGGCCAAGCTGGCTATGGCTGACGGGCTGGTGGATGAGAGCGAGGAGCAGGCCTTTTTCGACGTATTTCAGCCCGAACGCGGGGCCTATGACAATATCCGCCGCCTGTATGATCTGGCGCGCCAGACCAGTCTGGGCTTTGAATCCTATGCCCGGCGGCTGGCCAAACGCTATGCGCAGTGCCCGCGCATCCTTGAGGACGTGCTGGAAGGCCTGTTTCATATCGCCGTGTCGGACGGCCATCTCACCGACCGCGAAGAGACCTATCTGGAAACCGTGGCGCGTCTGTTCGACCTCAGCCCCGCGACCTATCGCCGCATTCGCGCCGACTATGCCGGGCCGGACGCCGATGACCCCTATCATATTCTGGGCATTCATCCGGACGTGGCCGACCACGAAATCCGCATCGCGCGCAACAAGGCGCTGGGGGATGTGCACCCGGATCGCATTCTGGCGCGCGGCCTGCCGTCTGAATATGTGGGGCTTTTCACGCAAAAGGCGGCGCGCATCAACGAGGCCTACACGCAGATCCTGCGTGAGCGGGCGCTGCAATAGGGGCACATTGGGCTATGAAATCGATGTCTCTCTTAACAAGTCATAAAAAAGTTAAGTTAACGCTCGGTCAGGTGGTTGACGCGGGCCTTAATCGTGCCAATCTGTTGTGGTGCAGTGCCAACACTCCCCATCTGGCATGGCGCGTAATGAGGTCAGTATAGCCATGAGCGATTTGAGGTCCGTATTCGGAAGTTTCACGCGCCCCCATCCGTGGGCGCAAGTGCGTCGGAGGAACGCCATGGCCAGACTGAAGCACATTTTCATGATGACCCTGATCGGGCTCATCTCACTCGCCGGTGCCGTGCTGGCGGTGATCTTTACCGGTATCGTCGCGGCGCTGGCCCTGATCGGCGTCGGCCTGATGGCGGTGACGGCGTTTTTCACGCGCAAGCCCGTGCGCGTCACGGTCGATGCCAACAAGCGCAAGCGCGAAGACGGCGTGCTGGACGCGCGCAAGAACGGCTCGACTTGGGAAGTCTATTAGGGCAAGTCTATTGAGCTTTTAAACCTTGAAGGTTTCGTGACCCCGGCCTATCAAGCCGGGGTTTTTTGTTGCGGATTTGCCGATGATTTCGCTGCCTTCCCCCAATTTCAATGCGCGCCCGTCCGTGCCCGACATGGTCGTCCTGCACTATACGGGTATGCAGACGGCCAGGGCGGCGCTGGACCGGTTGTGCGATCCGGCGGCGCAGGTGTCGGCCCATTACGTCGTCGATGAAGACGGCACGGTCTATCACCTTGTCGATGAGGAGCGCCGCGCCTGGCACGCCGGGGTCTCGGTGTGGAAGGGCGCGCGCGACATCAATGGTGTGTCGATCGGCATTGAGCTGGTCAATCCCGGCCATGAGTTCGGCTATCGCGACTTTCCGCAGGCGCAGATCGACGCCGTGATCGGGCTGCTGGATAGCATTCGCGGGCGCTGGGATATTCCGGACCATCGCATTCTGGGGCATTCGGACGTCGCCCCGGCACGCAAGGAAGACCCCGGTGAGCGCTTCCCGTGGCAGGCTCTTGCCGAGGCGGGGCACGGGCTGTGGGTCGATCCGCCGCTGCCGCCGGAGGGCGTCATGGGGCCACCGTTGGATATTGGCGACACCGGGCCGGGCGTGTTTGCGCTTCAGGGGGCGCTGGGCAAGTTGGGCTACGACCTCCTGCCGGGCGGACCCTATGACGCGGAAACGAAAGCCATCGTCACCGCTTTTCAGCGCCACTGGGTGCAGACGCGCATCGACGGCAAGGCCGATGCCCTGACGCGCGTGCGCCTGATGGCGCTGTTGCGGCATATCACGCTTCTGGAGGCGTAAATGAATTACCAACGCTGGGACTATGTGTTTTTGCTGATGTCGGGCCTGTGGGGGCTGATCGGCGTCATGCTGCTGGCGGCGGGCAGCCATGCTGATCCGCGCCTGACCTCGGCCGGCATGTTCCTGTTGTTCCACGCGGCGACGGCCATCGGTCTGGTCCATTCGGGCTTTATGGGGCCACGGATGCGCCTCAACGCCCTGCTGCTGCTGATGGTCGGCAGCGGGGTGTTTGCCGCTGATATCTGCTCGCGCGTCATGCGGGGTGAGGGGCTTCTGCCCAATCTGGCCCCCACCGGCGGCGTGCTGGTCATGCTGGGCTGGGCCGGGGTGGCTTTGGCTTCGGCTTTGAAGCTGACCGCGAAGAAGGCTTGATTTAGGCACGGCTTTCCCGCACAAGGCGCGTGGATCAGATGACCGGGCGATCGCAGGAGCGGAGAGCCTCATCCCCAAAAGTGCTTTGCGGTTTTGGGATAGAGATGAGGCGACCTTATCTTGAGGAAAGTCCGGGCTTCACGGTAATAGGGCGGCGGGTAACGCCCGCCAAGGGTGACCTTAGGGATAGCGCCACAGAAATGAAACCGCCCGGCGTCAGCCGGGTAAGGGTGAAACGGTGCGGTAAGAGCGCACCGCGCGACCGGCAACGGAAGCGGCACGGCAAGCCCCGCCCGAAGCAAAACCGAATAGGAACGGCGCGTCGGTTCTCCGACAGGGTATTACCGCCCCAGCACGTTCGGGTTGGTTGCATGAGCGCCGGAGCAATCCGTCGCCAAGATGAATGATCGCCAGAGGGCGCAAGCCCCGAACAGAACCCGGCTTACAGGTCATCTGATCCCCTCTCACCCTAAAGTCCGGCTTTGTAGCAGGCGCGAGGCGTGCAAGCTAAACCACAAAGCGTTGCCATTACGGGTTGCTGTGTTACTCTTCGGACATGACACAGGCTCCCAAACCGCATCTGTCTGAGGACCAGTCCGACTTTCATTCGGCTGTTGAAGAGGGGTTGCACTCGCTGGAGGCTGATCAGTTAGTGCCTTATGAAGAGGTGCGACGCTGGCTTTTGTCGTGGGGCACGCCGTCCGAGTTGCCCAAGCCTGAATGCCAGTAGTTTTTTCACCTAAAGCGCTGGACGATCTTGCCGCCATTCGGACCTTCATCGGTTTTGATAACCCTTTTGCCGCCTCGCGTATGGCCGTCAGGCTTGTGGCAGTCTGCGATCAACTGGAACAGATGCCTGAGCGCGGTCGGCCCGGTCGCTATCCCGGAACACGCGAACTAACGAGCGTGAAGCCCTATGTAATCGTTTATCGCCGTAAGGTGGATCGCGTTGAAATTGTCCGGATCTGGCATGGTGCGCAGCAACGGGAAGAGTGAGTTTCACGCATGTCCTCTCCTTGGGGCGCTGCGCTAAATCCCATACCCGCCCACGGGTTCCGTCACGATATTCTCACCAAACGACGCGATCAGCGGCATGGCCTGCCGGATGGTTTCGGCCACGGCGGGGAGGTGCAGTGAGGCCTTGTGGCTGTCGGCGGAGTCCCACACCTCGGTGATCCACAGCTTGTCTCCGTCCTGCGGGTCCCTGGCCACCACGTAGCTCAGGCAGCCGGGCATGTCGCCGACGCTGGCGGTCATCAGCGCGATCAGGTCGTCGCGTTTGCCGGGGTGGGCAGAGACGCTGCCGATCAATCCGTACATCTGTGTCTCCTTTTGCCATCGATCCTGTCCTTTCTGGGTGACAAAACCTGTCAGCAGATGGTCGCGATGTGCCTTGTGGATAATTGCCGCGCCTCACAGGCTTATGCACAGGCCTTGTTAATCTTTGTGAATCGGCCGAGTTCAGGATTTGTAAAGGCTTTGGCAATCCTTTGTTCAGCTTGTTTGCAAAAGTGTTAACAGGTTCTCTTTCCGTTCTATCCCCTTGTCCCTGTTCGATAAATTCTGTGCCGAAAGGCATAAAGTGTCAGTCAGAGTCATTGCGTCCCACTTCATCCCATGTTAACCCTAATTCGGGTCGACGAAGCAGGGCTTTTCGTCGGGCTGTGGGCATGGATTATTCGGAATGAGGGAGCGGGCATTGGCCCGGACGCGCAGGGGTGTTTCTCTCCACGCACGAGAAGCAACTGGATGCGAAGCGGAGGCTGCTGGTCCCGCAGGACTTCCGTGCGGCTGCGCTGGTGCCCTTTGACGGGATGGATGGCTTTGATGGCCTCTATGCCTTTGCCCTCAAATCGCTTGGCTGTGTCGAATGCGGCGGGGCGCAATTTTTCAGTCATTACAAGAAGATCGTTGATGCGCAGCCCTTCGGCTCGGCGCCGCGCCGCATCCTTGAAGCGCGCATCTTCGGTGATATGGCCAGGCTCAATTTCGACACGGCGGGGCGCATGACCCTGCCGGACGCCCTGTGCGAGCAGTTTGGCCTGAAGGACGCCGTGCTGCTGGTCGGCCTCTATGACCGCTTTCAGATCTGGAACCCTGACGCCTATGCCGCGCATCTGGCGACGCAGGAGGCCGAGCTGTCCGGCGTGCTGACGGAGCTGGGCTTATGAGTGAAACGCCGCACATCTCCGTCCTGCTGAATGAGGTGATCGCCGCCGTGGTGCCTGAGCCGGGCCGCGTGGTGGTCGATGGCACCTTTGGGGCCGGCGGCTATACCCGCGCTTTTCTGTCGCGCGGGGCGGAGGTCATTGCCTTTGACCGCGACGCGCGCGTCCAGCCGTTTGTCGAGGCCGTGCGCGGCGACTTTGGCGACCGCTTCCGCTTCGTCAATCGCCCCTTTTCAGAAATGGCCGAAGGTCTGGCCGAACTGGGTGTCGATCAGGTCGATGCCATTGTGCTCGATATCGGCGTCTCCTCCATGCAGCTCGATGAGGCCGATCGCGGCTTCTCCTTCATGCGCGACGGGCCGCTGGATATGCGTATGGCCGTTGAGGGTCTGAGCGCGGCGGATATTGTCAATGAATGGGCCGAAGCCGACATCGCCCATATTATCTGGCTTTACGGTGAGGAGCACAGATCGCGCGCCATTGCCGCTGCCATCGTCAAGCGCCGTAAGGAAGCCCACTTCGAGCGCACGCTCGATCTGGCCGCGGTGGTCGAAAAGGCCGTCGGTGGGCGTCGCGGCGACAAGGTGCATCCGGCGACCAAGACGTTTCAGGCGCTGCGCATCGCCGTCAATGACGAACTGGGTGAGCTGGAGAGCGCGCTGGAGGCGTCTGAGCGCCTGCTGAAGCCCGAAGGCGTGCTGGCGGTTGTCACCTTCCATTCGCTCGAAGACCGCATGGTCAAGTCCTTCCTAGCCGAGCGCGCCGGGCGCACGCCGTTGGGTTCACGCCACGCGCCGCAAATCCACACCGGGCCCGCGCCGACCTATCGCCTCGATTCGACCAAGGCGATTGCCCCGTCCGAGGCCGAGCTGAGCGTCAATCCGCGCGCCCGTTCGGCCAAGCTGCGCGCCGCCCGCCGTACCGGTCACCCGCCTTTTGATGTCGCCCGTAGCGCGTCCCCTTCCCGGAGAGCCGTCAGATGAAAGCCCTGATGAGTCTGTTCGACCGTCGTATCCGTGGTGTCCGCCTGATCGAAGCCATCGGTCTGGTGCTGGCCCTGATCATGATTTTCTGGGTCTGTCTGTCCAAGGTCAAGGAGGGGCAGGAGGTCGCCCGCCTTAACGCGCTCAACGCCCAGATCGCAGAGGAACAGGCCGCCATCAAGGCGCTCAAGGTCAAGGTGGCCAATCTGGAGCAGCCGGCGCGTATCGAGGCGCTGGCGCGGCAGTATCTGGGGATGGAGCCTTTGTCGCCCAAGCGTGAGGCGGGTCTCGACAATCTGGTGGAAATCTCGCGCTCGGTGGCGCGTCCGGAAATCCATGCGGCCCCGCCGGTGACCGCGGTCACCGCCAAGCCTCCGGCCATGACCGAAGAGGAAAGCGCACCCATCGCTGCGCCGGCCACGCCCGCGACCGGGGAGGCTGCGCGATGAGATACGGACACCGCCTGTCGTTTATTGACTCGACCGCCTCCGGCTTTCAGTGGGTGGCAGACCGCATGTGGAAAGTCGAACATGCGTTTGAGCGCGCCAATGCGGTCGCCTCGGACCGGCTGGCCAGCGCGCGCATGCGTATCTTCTTCATATTGGTGGCGATGGGCGTCATCTATGTCGTGCTGTCGGGCTTTGCGGTGAAGGCCGCCCTGTCGGGGGGGAATGGCGGTGTGGACTATAGCCTGCCCGCCGATGCGCGCGCCGATATTGTCGATCGCAATGGCGCCCTGCTGGCTACCGATGTCTTCAACTACGACCTGTTCCTCGATCCGGCCGACATCATGGCGGCGGACCGCCCGCTGGTGAAGCGCGCCCTGATCCAGCTTCTGCCCGATGTGCCGCGCGATCAGCTCGATTCGGCCCTGTCGGGGGGCAAGCGCCTGATGGTCATGCCGTGGCTGAGCGCGGCGGACAAGGCGCGCATCCTCAGCTATGGCCTGCCTGGTGTGGGGTTTGAACCGCGCCGCCTGCGTGGCTATCCGCTGGGCACAGCCGGGGCCTTCTATATCGGCATGACGGAAAAGGCGGGTAAGGGCCTCGCCGGGGCCGAACGCGCCTTTCAGGATCAGATCGCCCGTTCCAACACGCCTTTCCCGCTGGCCATGGACCTGAGGGTGCAGGGCGCGCTGGAAAACGAGGTGCGTAATGTGGCGATGGCCCAAAGCGCCAAGGGGGCCATCGGCCTGGTCACCAATGTACGCACGGGCGAGGTCATCGCCATGTCGAGCTGGCCGGAATTCGATCCCAATCAGGCCGGTCGTTTTCCGGACAATAACAAGCTGAACCGAGTCACCAATTCGGTGTTTGAGGTGGGCTCGGTGTTCAAGGTGCTGTCGGTGGCCATCGGTCTGGAATCGGGCACGGCCTCGCTCAACACCACCTATGACGCGCGCACCCCTTATCAGTTGGGCAAGCGCAAGATTTCGGACTACCACGCTGAAAACCGCATCATGACGCTGGAAGACGTCTTCCTCGTCTCGTCGAACATCGGGACCACCCTGATGGCCGAAAGCGTCGGCATCGACACCATGACCAAATTCTACAACGCGCTGGGCCTGTTCCGCGCCGCCGATATCGAGCTGGCCGAAACGGCGTCGCCACTGCTGCCGAAGAAGTGGTCTAAAGATTCGCTGGCCTCGTCCTCCTTCGGGCACGGCATGTCGATTTCGCCGCTGTCCTATGCGCAGGCCGCCGCGGCGACCATGAATGGCGGCTATCTGCGGCCCCTGACGCTGCGCAAATACGACCCGGCGCAGCCGCTGAAAGGCGAGCGCGTCTTCTCGGCCAATACCTCGCGTCAGATGCTCGACCTGATGCGCGTCAACGTCCTCAAAGGCACGGGGGGCAAGGCCAATGTGCCGGGCCTGCGCGTCGGCGGCAAGACCGGTTCGGCGGAAAAGGTCATTGGCGGACGCTATGATCGCACCAAGCTTCTGTCGTCCTTCGTCGCCGTCTTCCCCACCGACGGCAATGTCGAGGATGACCGCTACATGGTGATGATCATGGTCGATGAGCCGACGGGCAACAAAGACACGTTCGGCCTGCGCACCGGCGGCTGGGTGGCCGCGCCGGTGGCCGGTCGCGTCATCGACCGCATCGCGCCCTTCCTCAATGTGACGCGCAAGGATGACAAGTTCGCCGACTCGGAGTGGGTTAAGGCGCAGGTGATGAAGGAAGAACAGACCGGCGGGGCGACGGTGACGGAAGCGGCCGTCCCGGCGGCGGCAGGTCATTAAACCCGCAAGTTGCTAATGTGTGCGCGTATGAACAAGGGAATGGAACCATGAGCGGGCTTCGCCTGTCGGACATATTGAGGCGCGATCTGGACGTCGATCCGGTCGTGACCGGCGTGACCGCCGACAGCCGCAAGGTCGGACCGGGGACGCTGTTCTGCGCCCTGCCGGGCACGGCACGCGACGGTCGTGAGTTTATCCCTCAGGCCCTGTCGCAGGGGGCCGCCGCCGTTCTGGCCCCCGAAGACACGCCCGCGACCGCCGCCAACATCCTCACCGCCTATGATGTGCGCCGCGCCTATGCCCTGGCGGCCAAGGCCTTTTACGGCGCGCAGCCCAAGACCTGCGTGGCCATCACCGGCACCAATGGCAAGACCTCGGTCGCCACCTTCTGCCGTCAGATGTTTGCCCATATGGGCTACCATTCGGCCAGCGTCGGCACGCTGGGCATCGTCACCCAGAACGGGGCGGCCGAGCACGCTATCACGCCGCCGGGACTGACCACGCCGGACGCCGCCGACATTGCCGAGCATCTGGCCGCATTGGCGCGCGATGGCGTCACGCATCTGGCGCTCGAAGCCTCCTCGCACGGCATTGATCAGCGTCGCCTCGATGGCGTCACCCTGACGGCGGCGGGCTTCACGAACCTGACTCAGGACCATCTCGATTATCACGCCACGATGGAGGCCTATCGCGCCGCCAAGCTGCGCCTGTTCGAGCAGCTCCTGCCGCGCGGTCGCACGGCGGTGCTCAATGCCGATTCCGACGCCTATAACGCCTTTGCCGCCTCGGCCATCACCGCCGGGGCGTCGCTGCTCAGCGTCGGCGAGCGCGGGCAGCACCTGACCCTGACCCACCGCGACCTGACCGTCGACGGGCAGATCCTGTACCTTGAGCATCAGGGCCGCAAGTTTGAGGTCAAGCTGAAACTGGCCGGCCTGTTTCAGGCGTCGAACGCGCTGGTGGCGGCGGGCCTGTGTCTGGCCGCCGGTCAGAAGGTCGAGTCGGTGCTGGAGGCGCTGTCGCACCTGAGCGGGGCGCGTGGGCGGCTTGAGCGCGTCGGTTCGACCGGCAATGGCGCCGAAATCTATGTCGATTACGCCCATACGCCCGACGGGCTGGAGACGGTGCTGAAGGCGCTGCGCCCGCACACGCAGGGGCGTCTGGTCTGCGTCTTCGGCTGCGGTGGTGACCGCGATCGCGGCAAGCGTCCGCAGATGGGGGCCATTGCCGAGCGTCTGGCCGACCGCGTTATCGTTACCGACGACAATCCGCGCTCCGAAGAACCGGCGTCCATCCGCGCCGAGATCATGGCCGGTCTGGCCGGCACGCAGTCGTCTAACGTGCTTGAGATCGGCGACCGCCGTCAGGCCATTTTCGAAGCCGTGGCCAGCCTGAAAACCGGCGATGTGCTGGTCGTGGCGGGCAAGGGCCACGAACAGGGACAAATCGTCGCCGGAAAGGTCTTGCCTTTCGACGACGCCGGTGTAGTGCTCGAAGCCTTGAACGCATAAACCCCCTCTCCCTCAAGGGAGGGGGAGGAGTAAAGATGACACCTCTCTGGACCGGAACCGAACTGCTCAAGGCCACAGGCGGCACCTTCGCGGGCCTGAGCGGCGACGCCAGCGCTATTTGCGCCACCGGCATCACCTTCGACAGCCGTCAGGTGCAGCCGGGCGATATCTTTCTGGCCTTGTCCGGCGTGCGCGACGGGCACGACTTCGTGGCGCAGGCCTTTGCGCAGGGGGCGGTGTGTGCGATCACGCGCAAACCGGTCGAAGGCGGGCCCTGCCTGATGGTGCCGGACGTGCTTAAGGCGCTGGAAAAGCTGGGGGCCTATGCCCGCGACCGCGCTCCGGCCTTGAGAGGGGCGGTGACCGGCAGCGTCGGCAAGACCTCGGTGACGCAGATGGTCATGGCGGCCCTGAGCCGCGCCGGACGCGCCCATTCGGCGGTCAAAAGCTTCAACAACTATATCGGTGTGCCGCTGACTCTGGCGCGGATGCCGGCGGATACCGAACGGGCTGTGTTTGAAATCGGCATGAACCACGCCAATGAGATCACGCCCCTGTCCGAACTGGTCGAACCCGATGCGGTGATCATCACCACGGTGGGCGCCGTGCACACCGAAAACTTCCCCGATGGCGAAGAAGGGGTGATGAAGGCCAAGGCCGAGATTTTCGACGGCCTCAAATACGGCGGGCTGGCGATTCTCAACGCCGACAATCCCTGGTTTGCGGAACTGAACGAACGGGCCAGCGAAATGGGCGCCAGGGTGCAGCGCTTCGGCGAGGCCGAGGGCGCAGACGCACGCCTGATCAGCCATGAGGTGGTCGATGGCCGCGCTCAGGTGACCGCCACTTTGCACGGGCGCGATATCGCCTTTACCCTGGCCCATACGGGCAAGCATCAGGCGCTCAACGCCCTGTCGGTGCTGCTGATGTGCGAGGCGCTGAAGGTCGAGACGGCGACGACACTCGCCGCCCTGTCGGCCTTTGAGGCGCTGGATGGCCGCGGGGCCGAGCACCAGATCGCGGTGGCGGGTGGTCAGGTGACGCTCATCGACGAAAGCTATAACGCCAACCCGATCTCGATGGTGGCGACGCTCAACGCTCTGGCCGCGCGTCGGCTGGCGACCGGCGGGCGGCGCATCGCGGTGATGACTGACATGCTGGAGCTGGGCCCTGATGAGGCCGAACGTCACGCGGCTCTGGCCCCGGCCCTGACGGCAGCGGGCGTCGATCAGGTGTTTGTCGCGGGGCCGCTGATGCGCGCCCTGTGGGACGTCTTGCCAGAGGCGCAGCGCGGGGCCTACGCGGCCACGGCGGCGGAACTGCTGGAACCGCTGAAATCAGCCTTGCGTCCGAACGACATTGTTATGATAAAGGGCTCCAACGGATCGAAGGCGGGCCTGATTGCCAAGAGCCTTCTGATTTAGGGACACTGTATGTTTTATTTTCTGTACGAGCATTTTGCGGCGCTTGACCACTGGCCGCTGCTCAACCTCCTGAAATATCAGACCGTGCGCGTCGGCCTGGCCATCATCACCTCCTATCTGGTGGCGGTGGGTCTCGGCTCGCGCTTTATCCGCTGGATGCGCGCCAAGCAGGGCAAGGGCCAGCCGATCCGCGAAGACGGTCCGCAATCGCACCTTCTGACCAAGAAGGGCACGCCGACCATGGGCGGGCTGATGATTCTGGCCGGTATTCTGGTGGCGACGCTTCTGTGGGCCGACCTGCGCAGCGTCACCGTGTGGGTGGTGCTGGGCGTCACCATGATCTACGGCTTTCTGGGCTTTATGGACGACTACGCCAAGGTGACCAAGCAGACCTCAGCCGGTCTGTCGGGGTCGCAGAAGCTGATTGCGCAGTTCATCGTGGCGGGGATTGCGGCGGCGCTTCTGGTCTATTTCGGGCCGCAGTCGCCGACCTCGTCCGGGCTTTCGACCTCTCTGGCCGTGCCGATCTTCAAGAACGTGCTCTTCAATCTCGGCTATTTCTACATTGTCTTTGCCGCCGTGGTCATTGTGGGCGCATCGAACGCCGTCAACCTGACCGACGGGCTGGACGGGCTGGCCATCGTGCCGGTGATGATCGCGGCGGGGACGTTCGGCATCATCTCCTACGCCGTTGGCAACTACGTCTTTGCCAACTATCTCAATGTCCACTTCGTGCCCGGATCGGGTGAGGTGGCGGTGTTTCTGGCGGCGGTCATCGGTGGCGGCATGGGCTTCCTCTGGTACAACGCCCCGCCGGCCAAGATCTTCATGGGCGACACCGGTTCGCTGGCTTTGGGGGGCGGTCTGGGCATGACGGCGGTGGCCATCAAGCACGAGATCGTGCTGGCCATTGTCGGCGGCCTGTTCGTGGTCGAAGCCCTGTCGGTGATGATCCAGATCGGCTATTTCAAGCTGACGGGTAAGCGGGTCTTCCTGATGGCGCCGATCCACCACCATTTCGAAAAGAAGGGCTGGGCGGAATCGACGGTCGTCATCCGCTTCTGGATCGTGGCCGGGATTCTGGCCATGGTCGGTCTGGCCACGTTGAAGCTGAGATAAAAGTGTAGCCACCCCACCCCCATTGGCTCCGCCAATGGTCCCCTCCCCGTCAGCGGGGAGGTGTAATCTATACCTATACCTCCCTGCACAAGGTGCGGGGAGGGGGACCACACGAAGGGCGAAGCCCTGAGATGTGGGGGTGGGGTGCGTTTCAAGAGTTATGGAGAGACCCCTTTGATCCCGGTAAAAAGCTTCGCTGGCAAGCGTGTCGCCATCTTCGGTCTGGGGCGGTCCGGCCTGTCGGCGGCGCGCGCGCTGAAGGCCGGAGGGGCCGAGCCGCTTCTGTGGGACGACAAGCCGCAGTCGATGCTCAGCGCCTCGAAGGAAGGCTTCACCATCGAAAACCTGAAGGTCGCCGACTGGTCCGAAATCGACGCCCTGATGCTGTCGCCCGGCGTGCCGCTGACGCATCCGGAGCCGCACTGGACCGTTAAGGCCGCGCAAGCCGCCCATGTCCCGGTCATCGGCGATATCGAGCTGTTTGCGCGCACGCTGAACGCCCTGCCGGAAAAGCAGCGCCCGAAGACCGTGGCTATTACCGGCACCAACGGCAAATCGACGACGACGGCCCTGATCGGCCATATCCTCAAGGCCGCCGGGCGCGACGCCCATATCGGCGGCAATATCGGCATCGGCGTGCTGGATCTGCCGGAAATGCACGCCGGGACCATCTACGTCATCGAAACCTCCTCCTATCAGCTTGACCTGACCCAGACCTTCCGCCCGGACGTGGCGGTGCTGATGAACTTTTCGCCTGACCATCTCGACCGGCATGGCGATATGGACGGCTATATCAAGGCCAAGAAGCGCATCTTCCTGAACCAGACGGCGCATCAGACGGCGGTGATCGGCACTGACGATGAGTGGTCGCAGGCCGTGGTGACGGAAATGACCGCGCACCATTCGGTCAATCTCATCCCCATTTCGTCGCGGCGCACCCTGGGGCGCGGCGTCTATGCGCTGAACGGCGTCATCTATGACGCCACGACCGACCGTGCGCGTCAGATCATCGACCTCAAAACCGTGCGTACTCTGACCGGTCGCCACAACTGGCAAAACGCCTGCGCCGCCTATTCGGCCTGCCGGGCGCTGGGCCTGACGGTCGAAGCGATCGTGGCGGGCATCCGGTCCTTCCCCGGCCTCGACCACCGGATGCAGGAGATCGGGCGCATCAAGAATGTGCGCTTTATCAACGACTCAAAGGCCACCAATGCCGATGCGGCGCGTCAGGCTATGTCGAGCTATGACGGCTTCTACTGGATCGCAGGCGGCCGCGCCAAGGCGGGCGGCATTGAGGAGTTGAAAGACCTCTTCCCGCGCGTGAAGCACGCCTATCTGATCGGCGAGGCGGCGGAGCTGTTTGAAAAGACCATCGGCACGGCCGCCCCCTGCACCCAGTCGCGACTGCTGTTCACCGCGGTGGCGCAGGCCTTTGCGGCGGCCGAAAAGTCCGGCAAGGAAGAGGTGGTGCTGCTGTCCCCGGCCTGCGCCTCTCAGGACCAGTTCACCGACTTCGAGGCGCGCGGCGATGCGTTCAAAGAGGCCGTGGCCGACATTCAGCGCAGTCTGGCCTCGGCTTAAAACGGTCGCGTTTAAGGCCGCATACGTATTCATCCGTCGCATGTCTGTTCGCGAATGAGCGCCTGTGTTTTCCTGCGTCAAAAGACAGGGAGACAAAGTATGGTATTGAAATCGCTGACAGGCGCGGCGCTGGCGTGCGCGCTTCTCGCCACGGGCGCGCAGGCGCAAACGGCTAGAGCCGACGTCTCCAAGGTCGCTGCCCAGCCGCGCGATAATGGCCTGCCCGCGCATTGGAACCGCAGCGCCACCTTTATGGAAATCTTTGTTCGCTCCTATCAGGACTCGGACGGCGACGGCATCGGGGATTTCAACGGCCTGACCTCGCGGCTCGACTATCTACAAAGTCTGGGCGTGACCGGCATCTGGCTGATGCCCATGCACCCGTCAGCGGACAAGGACCACGGCTATGCGGTCAGCGACTATCGCGCCGTCAATCCGGCCTATGGGACCATGGCCGATTTCGAGCGCTTTGTGGCCGAGGCGCACAAGCGCGGTATCGGCGTCATCATTGACTATGTGATGAACCATTCGGCCAATGACAACCCGATCTTCCTCAGCGCGGCGCAATCGAAAACCTCGCCCTATCGCGACTGGTACATCTTCGCCGACAAGGACCCGAAGTGGGCGGGCTTTTCCTGGGGGCCGTGGCGCCAGAACAAGGTCGGCAAAGGCTATTTCTACGGCCTGTTCGACGATCAGATGCCGGACTTCAACCTGAAAAATCAGCGTGTCATCGACTATCACGCCGACAATTTCCGCTTCTGGCTGAACAAGGGGGTTGACGGCTTCCGCATCGACGCCGTGACCATGCTGGTCGAAAACGGCCCCACCGCCTATATGGATCAGCCGGAAAACCTTGAGGTGCTGAAACAGGTCAATGCGGTCGTCAAAGCCTACCCTAACCGCTACCTGATCTGCGAAGCCTCCGAACAGCCCGCCCTCTATGCCGGTGAGGCCTGCACCCACTCTTTCGCCTTCGGTACGCAGAAGGAAATCAAGTCCAGCGCCCGCGACGGCAGGCTGTCGGCAAAACTGGCGACGCAACTGGCCTCGGACACGCGCGCCCTGATGCCTTTGGTCCTGCAAAGCCACGATTCCTACGTCGGAGACCGCCTGATCCACGATCTTGATGCCGGCAGCTATCGCGTGGCGGCGGCCGTGTCGATTTTGGCGTCTGACACGCCGTTTTCCTATTACGGCGAAGAGATCGGGCTGGCCAATAATGGCAAGTATGACGACCCCGGCCTGCGCGCCCCGATGAGCTGGGACGGTGCGGCCGGGCACGGCTTTACCACGGCGGCCAAACCCTATCGCGCCTATGCGACCAATGCCGCCACCCACAATGTCAAGGCGCAGACCGGCGAAGGCGGCAGCTTGCTGGAATATTACCGCGCCCTCTATCTGGCGCGGCAGGCGCACCCGGTGCTGGCCGACGGGACGTTTACGCTTCTGTCGAAGGCCGGGGAGGAGACGCTGGTCTTTGCGCGTCAGAAGGCCGGGCAGAAGGGACTGGTGTTCATCAACCTGTCTGCCGCGCCGCAGACGATTGAGACGAAAGGCGAGGGGGTGTGGGCTTCGGCCCTGGACCTCGGCGCTCCGGCGCAACTGACGGCGCAGGACGGCCAACTGCGCCTTGTCCTGCCGCCCAAGGGCGTGGCCGCCTATGTGGCGGCAGGCAGGCCATAGTCGTCCTGCCCTTGCCCGCCGCCCTTTGGTGGTCCCGGCGTGAATCCCGCTTGACCCGCCGGGGGGGCTCCTGTATAGCCCCCCCAATCTTTTTTGAGGCGGGACCTGCAAGGGTCCGTTTTCAGAGCGATTGAGACAAGGGCCTGCGTGCCCGCCGTAACCCCCAAAGCGCGGGTTGCGGCTTTTGTGTTTGTCGTTTCCGATGCTTCTGAAGGCTACATCTTAACCGAGGTCGCCCGGCCAAACGGCACAGGCCTCCCCATCTAAGGCAAGAGATTAAATGCCCACGATTAACCAGCTTATCCGCAAGCCGCGCAAGCCGAACCCGAAGCGCAACAAGGTGCCGGCCCTGAAGGGCTCGCCCCAACGTCGCGGCGTGTGTACGCGCGTTTACACCACGACCCCGAAGAAGCCGAACTCGGCTCTGCGTAAGGTCGCCAAGGTCCGTCTGACCTCCGGCATCGAATCGGTGTGCTACATCCCCGGCGTCGGCCACAACCTTCAGGAACACTCCGTGGTTCTGATCCGCGGCGGCCGCGTGAAGGACCTTCCGGGTGTCCGTTACCACATCCTGCGCGGCGTGCTCGACACGCAAGGCGTCAAGAACCGTAAGCAGCGCCGTTCGCACTACGGTGCGAAGCGTCCGAAGTAAGGATAGACTCATATGTCCCGTCGTCACCGCGCAGAGAAGCGTGAAGTTCTGCCCGATCCCAAGTTCGGGGATCTGGTTGTCACCAAGTTCATGAACTACGTCATGTACGAAGGTAAGAAGGCCGTCGCCGAAAACATCGTTTACGGTGCCTTCGACATCCTCGAAGCCAAGAAGAAGGACGCGACTGCGGTTGAGACCTTCCATGCGGCCCTCGACAACGTCGCCCCGTCGATCGAAGTGCGTTCGCGCCGCGTCGGCGGTGCCACCTATCAGGTGCCCGTCGAAGTCCGTCCGGACCGTCGCCGCGCCCTCGCCATCCGCTGGCTGGTCAACGCCGCGCGCAAGCGTGGTGAAAACACCATGACCGAAAAGCTGGCCGGTGAGCTGCTCGACGCCTCCAACAACCGCGGCACCGCGGTCAAGAAGCGCGAAGACACGCACAAGATGGCCGAAGCCAACCGCGCGTTCGCGCACTACCGCTGGTAATTCCTTGCGGGACAGGGCTGTCACGGTCCTGTCAAAAAAGGTCTATAAGGCGCGGGCGACTTTGCTGATGAAGTCTCCCGCGCTTACGCATAGTGCCTACACACTTTTTTTAAATCCCCTTTTTGTCTGAGGCCCGTACAATGCCCCGCAGTCACAAAATCGAGGACTACCGTAACTTTGGTATCATGGCGCACATCGACGCCGGCAAGACCACGACCACGGAACGTATCCTCTACTATACCGGCAAGAGCCACAAGATCGGCGAAGTCCACGATGGCGCTGCCACCATGGACTGGATGGAGCAGGAGCAGGAGCGCGGCATCACCATCACGTCCGCCGCGACGACCGCCTTCTGGCAAGGCAAGCGCCTGAACATCATCGACACGCCGGGTCACGTGGACTTCACCATCGAAGTCGAGCGTTCGCTCCGCGTCCTCGACGGCGCTGTGGCCGTGCTCGACGGCAACGCCGGTGTTGAGCCGCAAACCGAAACCGTCTGGCGTCAGGCCGACAAGTACAACGTGCCGCGTATCGTCTTCGTCAACAAGATGGACAAGATCGGCGCCGACTTCGACAAGTCGGTCGAGTCGATCCGCGACCGTCTGGGCGCCAAGGCTGTGCCGATCCAGTTCCCGATCGGTGCCGAATCCTCGCTGAAGGGCCTTGTGGACATCGTCCGCATGAAGGCCGTGGTGTGGGACAATGACGGTCTGGGCGCGTCGTACCACGACGAAGAGATCCCGGCCGATCTGGTCGAAAAGGCCAACGAAGCCCGTCAGTACCTCATCGACAACGCCGTCGAACTCGACGACGAGGCGATGGAAGCCTATCTCGAAGGCAATGAACCGTCGGAAGAAACTCTGAAGAAGTGCATCCGTAAGGCGGTTCTGACCTCGGCCTTCTTCCCGATCCTCTGCGGTTCGGCGTTCAAGAACAAGGGCGTTCAGACGCTCCTCGACGCCGTTGTGGATTATCTGCCGTCGCCGGTCGATATCCCCGCGACCAAGGGCATCGACTACAAGACCGAAGAAGAAGTCACCCGCAAGGCCTCGGACGATGAACCCCTGTCGGTTCTGGCGTTCAAGATCATGGACGACCCCTTCGTCGGCTCGCTGACCTTCTGCCGTATCTATTCGGGCAAGCTCGAAGCCGGTATGGGCCTCTTGAACTCGACGCGCGACAAGCGTGAACGGGTTGGCCGCATGCTGCTCATGCACTCCAACAACCGTGAAGACATCAAGGAAGCCTTCGCGGGCGACATCGTCGCTCTGGCGGGCCTGAAGGATACCCGCACGGGCGACACGCTCTGCGATCCGCTGAAGTCGCCGGTCATTCTGGAGCGTATGGAATTCCCGGCCCCGGTTATCGAAATCGCCGTCGAGCCCAAGTCGAAGGCCGACCAGGAAAAGCTGGGCGTCGCCCTGTCGAAGCTGGCCGCCGAAGACCCGTCCTTCACCGTTTCGACCGACCACGAGTCGGGCCAGACGATCCTGAAGGGCATGGGCGAACTGCACCTCGACATCAAGATCGACATCCTGAAGCGCACCTATAAGGTCGAAGCCAATATCGGCGCGCCGCAGGTGGCCTATCGCGAATCGATCACCCGCAAGGCGGAAATCGACTACACGCACAAAAAGCAAACCGGTGGTACCGGCCAGTTCGCCCGCGTGAAGCTGGTGTTCGAACCGGGCGAGCCGGGCACGGGCTTCGTGTTCGAGTCGGCCATCGTCGGCGGCGCGGTGCCGAAGGAATATATTCCGGGCGTCACCAAGGGCCTCGAATCGGCCAAGGAAAACGGTCTTCTGGCCGGCTTCCCGCTGATCGACTTCAAGGCCACCCTGATCGACGGCGCCTTCCACGACGTTGACTCGTCGGTCCTGGCCTTCGAAATCGCCTCTCGCGCCGCCTTCAAGGAACTGCGCGAAAAGGGCGGCCCGAAGCTGCTTGAGCCGATCATGAAGGTCGAAGTCGTGACTCCGGAAGAGTATCTGGGTTCGGTCATCGGCGACCTCAACGGTCGTCGCGGCATGATCCAGGGTCAGGACATGCGCGGTAACGCCATCGTCGTTGACGCCTTCGTTCCGCTGGCGAACATGTTTGGTTACGTGAATACCCTGCGTGGTATGTCGCAAGGCCGTGCGCAGTTCACCATGGTGTACGACCACTACGAGCCCGTGCCGCAGCACGTCGCCGACGAAGTGATCAAGAAGTACGCCTAAAAACCATTTGGCCCGTAGCAAAGACTATGCTACGGGCCTTCCCCACTGCGCCCCGAACCGGAAATCCGCAAGGATGACGACACGGATTTCCGGGGCGGAGTGCCCCCAGTTTCCAACCCCTAACCGAGTGAAGGCCCGCATATTTGCGGGGATTTGAAATGGCCAAGGAAAAATTTAACCGTACAAAGCCGCACTGCAACATCGGCACCATTGGTCACGTTGACCACGGCAAGACCACCCTGACCGCCGCGATCACGATGACGCTGGCCAAGTCGGGCGGCGCCACCGCCAAGAAGTACGAAGACATCGACGCCGCTCCGGAAGAAAAGGCCCGCGGCATCACCATCAACACCGCCCACGTTGAGTATGAGACGGAAAACCGTCACTACGCTCACGTTGACTGCCCGGGTCACGCCGACTACGTGAAGAACATGATCACCGGTGCCGCTCAGATGGACGGCGCTATTCTGGTTGTGTCGGCCGCTGACGGCCCGATGCCGCAAACCCGTGAACACATCCTGCTCGCCCGTCAGGTTGGCGTGCCGGCTCTGGTCGTGTTCATGAACAAGGTTGACCTGGTTGACGACGAAGAACTGCTTGAGCTGGTCGAAATGGAAGTTCGTGAACTTCTGTCGTCCTACCAGTTCCCGGGCGACGATATCCCCATCACCAAGGGCTCGGCCAAGGCCGCGACCGATGGCGTGAACCCGGAAATCGGCGAAACCCAGATCCTCGCTCTGATGAAGACCGTGGACGAGTACATCCCGCAGCCGGCTCGCCCGGTTGACCAGCCCTTCCTGATGCCGGTCGAAGACGTGTTCTCGATCTCGGGCCGTGGTACGGTTGTGACCGGCCGCGTCGAGCGCGGTATCGTGAAGGTCGGTGAAGAAGTCGAAATCGTCGGCATCCGTCCGGTTCAGAAGACGACCTGCACGGGCGTCGAAATGTTCCGCAAGCTGCTCGATCAGGGTGAAGCCGGTGACAACGTCGGCGTTCTGCTGCGCGGCACGAAGCGTGAAGACGTTGAGCGCGGTCAGGTTCTCTGCAAGCCGGGCTCGATCACCCCGCACACCAAGTTCGTTGCCGAAGCCTACATCCTGACGAAGGAAGAAGGCGGCCGTCACACGCCGTTCTTCACCAACTATCGTCCGCAGTTCTACTTCCGCACGACCGACGTGACCGGCATCGTGACGCTGAAGGAAGGCGTTGAGATGATCATGCCGGGCGACAACGCCGAGCTGAACGTCGAACTGATCACCCCGATCGCCATGGAAGAGAAGCTCCGCTTCGCTATCCGTGAAGGTGGCCGCACCGTCGGCGCCGGCGTTGTGGCGAAGATCCTTGCTTAATCGCAAAGGTCCCGGTTTCTGCCCCTAAGCGGGCAGTCCACACCGATCAGACTAAGGAAACCCCCTGAGGCAACTCAGGGGGTTTTTCGTTGTGTCCCGGCAAGCGTCCATTTCCGCAAGATCGGGAACGACGCCTGACGCAGAGCGTGGCACAGTGAGGCCTGATGTTTTCAGGGGAGCCTTATATGACCGCTCAATCTCAACTGACGCCGTCCGTTGACTATGCTCAGCGCATCGAACGGGTGCTAAAACACCTTGAAGCCACTGATTTCACAGAGGTACCGGACCTTGATGAAATGGCCGGTATTGCGGCCCTGTCGCCCTTTCATTTCCACCGCATCTACCGGCTCATGACCGGTGAGACGCCAGCGGAAACGATCCGGCGTATCCGTCTGGCGCGGGCGACGAACGCCCTTGAGCACTCTATCGGGGAGGCGACACAGGCGGCGGGCTATGCCACGTCGCAAGCCTTTGCCCGCGCGCTGAAATCCGAAACCGGCCATACAGCGAGTGAGATACGTCAATCCGAGTCCCTGCGCGAAGGCCTGAGCCATCAGTTGCGACGCCCGGCGAGTGTGCAGAGCCCGCTGGCCGTCGAAATCGTCGAAGCCGAACCCCTCATGCTTACCGCTTTGCGTAACACCGGGGCCTATCCGGAACTGAACGCTGTCTATCAGCGTTTGTTCGATCTGGTCTTTTCACAGCTTCCCATCGAAGAGCTTGGCGGTCTTTATGGTTATCAGCACGACGATCCACGGTGTACGCCGCCAGAAGCCTGCCGTGCCGAAGTCGCCGTCGATGTCGGGGGCAAGGCGGAACTGATTGAAGACCTCTATCACATAGATGTGCCCGGCGGCGTGTATGCGCGTCTGCGTCATTACGGAGACTATGATGCGGTCCAGCCGACGATGGATGCGCTCTACCTCGCGGCTATAGACGCCGGTTATGCGCTGGCGGACCAGCCGCTGCACCTGCATTTCCTCGATGATCCGGAAGAGGTCGCGATGGCGGATTTGCGTTGCGATCTGTACTTGCCTCTCTCTATTAACCCTTCGGCTTAGGCCAATATCAACCTTATCACTGTACACCCAGTTACATGCACGCACTGGGGAGCCGTATGGCCAGACTGACACGCATCGAAAGCGTCGCGCCCGAAGCGCTTACGCCCGAAGATATTGCAGCCTGGGAAGGGTTTACTTCGCGGCGGCCTGACCTGATCGGGCCCTATTTCGACGTGCGCTACGTCATGGACATCGGCCAGAGCGTCCCGGATGCCCACATAGCGCGTCTTTATGATGAGCAGGGGCAGGTCGCCGGCTATCTGCCCTATCAGGTGCGCGGTCGCACGCTTCAGCCGCTGGGCGCCCCCCTGACCGACTATCACGGCGTCATTGCCGATACCGGGTTTGTAGTGGACTATCCCCTGCTGCTGCGCAGCCTCAAGGCGAACCGCCTCGAATTCATGGGCTGGGTCGGGGAGATGACGGCGGATAAGGTCCACGCCCGCACCATTGAGGCGATCACGCAGATTGCCGACCTGAGCGACGGCTATGACGCCTATCTGGCGCGCCAGAAGGCGCAGCATCACAAGTTTTATAAAAATGTCGGCCGCTGCCAGCGCAATGTCGAAAAGGACTTCGGCGGCTTCGCCTTCAGCTTTGAGCGCGTCACGCCCGACCTGCTGCAATGGGTCATCGACCAGAAGCGCCAGCAATATAGCCGTTCCGGCATGCACGACGTGTTCGGCTGCGGCTGGACGCTCAATCTTCTGAGCCAGCTCGCCAAACGTCAGGACGAAGGGTTCGGGCTGAGGGTAGGGGTGTTCCGCGATGTCAGCGGCCCTGAACCGGTGCTGGTGGCGGCGGAAATTTGCCTGATGCGCGACGCCTGTCTGCACTTCTGGTTCCCGGCCTATGCCGAAAGCTATTATCGCTACAGCCCCGGCATCCTGCTGTCGCTGCGCATCATGCAGCACGTGGCAGAGATGGGCGTGACCCAGATTGATTTCGGCGCGGGCGGCGAATGCTACAAACACACCCTGACCTCTCCGGCGCGGGTGTGTCTGGAAGGGACGATCGAATCGCGCACCAGCCTGATGACCGTTCTGGTCGATGCGGTGGTCGCCCTGTCACCCGCCGCGCGTGAAAAACTGGGGCGGCTTCGTCTCAGCGTGCAACGTCGTCTGCGCACCATCCGCGCCTGTGAAACCGAGCCCAAGGGCAAACGTGACGCTTTTCAGGCGCTCTTGCGTCGCGGTATAAGCCGTCTGCGCACCCCGGCACCGGCCACCAACGACGTAGCGGCTTAAACACGCAAAGAATTATAGTTGCAGGGGTTGACGCGGGACGACTCCTTCGGCATATACGCCACCTCTGTTGGATCGGCCGTGAGGTTCACGCTTCATACGCGGTCCGCATATTACGAAATTAAGTCGGCGGCCTCGTCTTTATATATAAGGTGACGCTTCCAGACTTTCCGAATGGCCACGCAGCTCACGCTGCGCGGCTTTGTTTTTGCGGATAACGCGTCGGTCTCTGTTTTTGGATCGAAGCTGGTCTTTGAAATGGTTCAACGGACGCGGGATACGCAACCCCTTAACTTGGAATAAGAGCGATATGGATCGTCAGAATATCCGCATCAGGCTCAAGGCCTTCGATCACCGCGTGCTGGACCATTCCACACGTGAAATCGTGAACACGGCCAAGCGCACCGGTGCTACCGTCCGGGGGCCGATCCCCCTGCCGACGCTGATTGAGCGCTTCACCGTGAACCGTTCGCCGCACGTCGATAAAAAGTCCCGTGAACAGTTCGAAATCCGCACGCACAAGCGCGTGCTGGACATCGTCGATCCCACCCCGCAGACCGTTGACGCGCTGATGAAGCTCGACCTGTCCGCCGGTGTGGACGTCGAGATCAAGATTTAAGGGGCCCGGTCATGAGAACAGGTCTCCTCGCCAAAAAGCTCGGCATGACGCGCTATTTCGACGCGCAAGGCCAGCACGTCCCCGTCACCGTCCTTTCGCTCGAAGGCTGCCAGGTTGTGGCCCAGCGCACCAAGGACAAGGACGGCTACACCGCCCTGCAACTGGGTGCCGGCACCCGCAAGGCCAAGAACGTTTCCAAGCCTGAGCGTGAACGCTTCGCCAAGGCTCAGGTTGAGCCCAAGGCCATCCTGTCCGAGTTCCGCGTCTCCGAAGACGCCCTCGTCGAAGTCGGCGCTGAATTCTCGGCCGATCACTTCGTCGAAGGTCAGCGCGTTGACATTCAGGGCACGACCATCGGTAAAGGTTTTGCCGGTGCCATGAAGCGCTGGAACTTCGGCGGTATGCGCGCCACCCACGGTGTGTCGGTCTCGCACCGCGCCCACGGTTCGACGGGTAACCGTCAGGATCCGGGCCGCACCTTCCCCGGCAAGAAGATGGCCGGTCATTATGGTGTGGAAACCGTCACGACGCTTAACCTCGAAGTCGTTCGCATCGACGCCGAGCGCGGCCTGATCTTCATCCGTGGCGCTGTGCCCGGTGCGGAAGGCTCGTTCGTCAAGATCCGCGACGCCGTGAAGAAGTCGGCCCCGCAGGCTCTGCCGTTCCCGGCCGGCCTCAAGAAGGCGGCCGCCGCTCCGGCTCAAGCTGAGGAAGCGCCCGCTCAAGAAGAGGGTGCTGAATAATCATGAAACTCGACGTTATCACTCTCGACAACGGCACGGCCGGTTCGGTTGACGTCTCTGACGCCGTTTTCGGCCTCGAAGAGATCCGCAACGACATCCTGGCCCGCGTCGTCAACTGGCAACTGGCCAAGCGCCGCGCCGGTACGCACAAGGTTCAGACCCGCAACGAGAATTCTCGCACGGGTAAGAAGATGTACAAGCAGAAGGGCTCCGGCGGCGCCCGTCACGGTTCGCGCCGTGCGCCGCAATTCGTCGGCGGCTCGCGCGCCTTCGGTCCGGTCGTTCGCTCGCACGCCTTCGACCTGCAAAAGAAGGTTCGCGCTCTGGGTCTGCGTCACGCCCTGTCCTCGAAGGCCAAGGCCGGTGCGCTGATCGTTCTCGATCAGGCCACGCTCGACACGGCCAAGACCGCCGCGCTTCGTGCCAAGTTCGAAACGCTGGGCCTGAAGAACGCTCTCATCATCGCGGGCCCGGAAGTTGACACCAACTTCGCGCTTGCTTCGCGCAACATCCCGAACATCGACGTCCTGCCGTCGGCCGGTCTGAACGTTTATGACGTTCTGCGCCGCCAGACGCTGGTTCTGACGAAGTCGGCGGTGGAAGCGATCGAAGCCCGCTTCAAAGTGGAGGCCTAAGTTATGGCTGCTACTATCCGCAATTACGACGTCATCCTGGCGCCGCACATCACCGAAAAGGCGACCGTTCTGTCTGAACAGAACAAGGTGGTCTTCAAGGTGTCGCTCGACTCCTCGAAGGACGAGATCGCCTCGGCCGTTGAAGCCCTCTTCAACGTCAAGGTTGTCAAGGTGAACACGGTTGTCACGAAGGGCAAGACCAAGCGCTTCAAGGGCATCATGGGCCGTCGCAACGATGTCAAGAAGGCGATTGTCACCCTCGAAGAGGGCCAATCCATCGACATCACCACCGGTCTGTAAGGAGAGGATTGAACAATGGCTTTGAAGCAATTCAACCCCACCTCGCCCGGTCGTCGCGAACTGGTTCTCGTTGACCGTTCCGAGCTGCACAAGGGCCGTCCTGAGAAGGCTCTGGTCGAAGGTCTCACCAAGTCCGGCGGCCGTGGTGCCGGCGGTCGCGTGGCCGTCCGCTTCCGTGGCGGCGGCGCCAAGAAGCTCTATCGCATCATCGACTTCAAGCGTCGCAAGTTCGACGTGGCCGGTACGGTGGAGCGTCTGGAGTATGACCCGAACCGCACCGCCTTCATCGCGCTGATCAACTATGCCGACGGCGAAAAGGCCTACATCCTGGCCCCGCAACGCCTCAAGGCTGGTGACACCATCATCGCCTCGGAAAAGGTGGACGTGAAGCCGGGTAACGCCGCGCCGCTGCGTTCGCTGCCGGTCGGTACGATCATCCACAATGTCGAGCTGAAGCCCATGAAGGGTGGTCAGCTGGCCCGTTCGGCTGGGGCCTATGCCCAGCTCGTTGGCCGTGACGCCGGTTACGCCCAGATCCGTCTGGGTTCGGGTGAACTGCGCATGGTGCTCGACACCTGCATGGCCACCGTCGGCGCCGTGTCCAACCCGGACCACATGAACGAAAGCCTGGGTAAGGCTGGTCGCGCCCGTCACAAGGGCTGGCGTCCGCACGTTCGTGGTGTGGCCATGAACCCGATCGACCACCCGCACGGTGGTGGTGAAGGCCGCACCTCGGGCGGTCGTAACCCGGTCACCCCGTGGGGCAAGCCCACCAAGGGCCGCAAGACCCGTACCAACAAAGCGACGGATAAGTTCATCATCCGCTCGCGTCACCTCAAGAAGGCTCGCTAATCCATGGCTCGCTCCGTATGGAAAGGTCCCTTTGTCGATGGCCACCTTCTTAAGAAGGCGGAAGCGGCTCAGGCCGGCGGTCGCAAGGACGTCATCAAGACGTGGTCGCGCCGCTCTGTCATCATGCCCCAGTTTGTGGGGCTCACCTTTGGTGTTTATAACGGTCAGAAGCACGTGCCGGTGCTGGTGTCGGAAGACATGGTCGGCATGAAGCTCGGTGAATTTTCGCCCACGCGGAACTTCCCCGGTCACGCCGCTGACAAGAAGGCGAAGAGGAAGTAAGCCATGTCGCAAACGTCCAATCCTCGCCGCGTAAAGCCGACCGAAGCCCGCGCCAAGCTGGTCTCCATCCGCATCAGCCCTTACAAGCTGAACCTGGTGGCCCAGTCGATCCGCGGCCTAAAGGTCCAGCGCGCGCTCAACGAGCTTGAGTTCTCGCACAAGCGCATCGCCGGCGACGTTCGCAAGGCCCTGTATTCGGCGATTTCGAACGCCGAAAACAACCACAACCTCGACATCGACAACCTGTTTGTCGCCGAGGCCTATGTGGGCAAGAACATCGTCATGAAGCGCTTTGCGTCCCGCGCCCGCGGTCGCTCGTCGCGTATCCTGAAGCCCTTCTCGGAACTGACCATCGTCGTCCGTGAACTTGGTCAAGAGGCTGCCTAATGGGTCAGAAAGTCAATCCGATCGGTCTGCGCCTTGGCGTCAACCGTACCTGGGACTCGCGCTGGTTCGCCGCCCGTCAGGAATACGCGAAGCTGCTGCACCAGGACCTGAAGATCCGTAAGGAACTGAAGGAAAAGCTTAACGCCGCCGGCGTGTCGCGCATCATCATCGAGCGTCCGCACAAGAAGTGCCGCATCACCATTTATGCCGCCCGTCCGGGCGTGGTGATCGGCAAGAAGGGTGCGGACATCGACAAGCTGCGTAAGGACATCTCCGCCCTCACCGAAGGCGAAGTGTTCCTGAACCTGGTTGAAGTCCGCAAGCCGGAAGTCGATTCGCAACTGGTTGCCGAATCCATCGCTCAGCAGCTGGAGCGCCGCGTGGCCTTCCGCCGCGCCATGAAGCGTTCGATCCAGTCGGCCATGCGTCTGGGCGCCAAGGGCATCCGTATGAACCTGTCGGGTCGTCTCGGCGGGGCGGAAATCGCCCGTATGGAATGGTACCGTGAAGGTCGCGTGCCGCTGCACACCCTGCGTGCGGACATCGACTTCGGCTTTGCCGAAGCCCTGACCACCTACGGCATCATCGGCGTCAAGGTGTGGATCTTCAAGGGCGAAGTCCTTGAGCACGATCCGATGGCCCAGGACAAGCGCTGGTCGCAGGAAGCCTCGGGCCCGTCGTCGAACGAGCGTCCGGAGCGCGGCGAGCGTAACAACCGTGGCCCGCGCCGCGATCGCAACAATAAGGAGGCCTGATCGCTATGCTGCTTCCTAAGCGCACAAAATACCGTAAGGCCTTCAAGGGCCGCATCCACGGTAATGCCAAGGGCGGCTACACGCTGAACTTTGGTTCCTATGGTCTGAAGACGGTCGAGCCTGAGCGCCTGACCGCCCGTCAGATCGAAGCCGCCCGTCGGGCCATCACGCGTCAAATGAAGCGTCAGGGCCGCGTCTGGATCCGTATCTTCCCGGACCTGCCCGTGACGGGCAAGCCCGCAGAAGTCCGGATGGGTTCCGGTAAGGGTTCCGTGGATTACTGGGCGGCCCGCGTGGCCCCCGGCCGTATCCTGTTTGAAATCGACGGCGTCGCGGACGACATCGCCCGTGAAGCTCTGCGCCTCGGCGCGGCCAAGCTGCCGGTTCGTACCCGCGTCGTGACCCGTCTCGACGCCGGCATTGCGGCGGAGTAAGGACCATGACCAAGATTGCCGACCTGCGGGGCAAGACCCCCGATCAGCTTCAGGAAGAACTGCTGAACCTCAAGAAGGAACAGTTCAACCTTCGTTTCCAGAAGGCCACCGGCCAACTGGAGAAGACCCACCGTGTGAACGAAGTCCGCAAGGACATCGCGCGCATCAAGTCGCTTCTGACCACTCAGAAGTCTGCCTAAAGGAATAGACCATGCCCAAGCGCATTCTTGAAGGTCTGGTTGTTTCTGACAAGGGCAACAAGACCATCGTCGTGAAGGTCGAGCGTACCGTTCTGCACCCGGTTCTGAAGAAGCCGGTGCGCGTTTCGAAGCGCTACCACGCTCACGATGAGAACAACACCTACAAGGCTGGCGAAGTCGCTCGTATCATCGAGTGCGCGCCGAAGTCCAAGCTGAAGACCTGGGAAGTGCTTCCCAAGGACGCAGCCTAAGACATCAGAGACCCGTAAGGCTGTTTAGAGCTTTCCGGGTTTCGGTCTTTTGACATTTGCGATCCGGTTCCGCCTGCCTTCGGGATTTCGCGGAATACCCTTCGCAGACGTTGAACCGGAGAGATGCTCACGGAACCTCCACCCCAGACGGGCGGAACGGCTTCGTTGAGCATTTTTCTGTTTGCTTATTCGGAGGAAATAGGGTTTAAGGCCCGCTTCCTCGGAATCCTTCGTGATTTTCGGGGGCGCAAGCCCGCGAAATTCTCTGAAAAAACGCAATCCGAAGCGAAGAACCGCTTCGAGCTTCGGATTGTCCGTACAGATGAACCCGGATCATAAAACGGACGGCTTGCCGGCCGGTTTCTGATCCGAACCATTCGAAAGTTTGAATTATGATTCAGATGCAAACTAATCTGGACGTTGCCGATAATTCGGGCGCGCGCCGGGTCATGTGCATCAAGGTGTTGGGCGGCTCCAAGCGCCGTTACGCCTCGGTGGGTGACCTGATCGTCGTCTCGGTTAAGGAAGCGATCCCCCGTGGCCGCGTGAAGAAGGGCGACGTTCTGCGCGCCATCGTCGTGCGCACCTCGAAAGACATCCAGCGCAAGGACGGGTCGGTGATCCGTTTCGACACCAACGCCGCTGTGATCGTGAACAAGTCGGGTGAGCCCATCGGCACCCGTATCTTCGGGCCGGTTCCGCGCGAGTTGCGCGCCAAGAACCACATGAAGATCATCTCGCTGGCGCCGGAGGTCCTCTAATGGCTGCGAAGGTTAAGAAGGGCGACAAGGTCGTCGTCCTGACGGGCAAGGACAAGGGCCGCACCGGCACCGTCCTGAAGGTTCTCCCGACCGAGAACCGCGTCGTCGTTCAGGGTATCAATATCGTTCAGCGCCACACGCGCGCTTCGCAAACGAACCCGCAAGGCGGCATCATCAACAAGGAAGCCTCGCTTCACCTTTCGAACGTCGCCGTGGCTGACGCCAACGGCAAGCCGACCCGCGTCGGTTTCCGCGTCGAAGGCGACAAGAAGGTGCGCTTCGCCAAGAGCACCGGTGAGGTCATCAATGGCTGATCAAGCTTATACCCCGCGCCTCAAGGCCGTCTATCAGGACAAGATCCGCGCGGCGCTGAAGGAAGAGTTCGGCTACACCAACGAAATGCAGGTCCCCAAGCTCGACAAGATCGTCGTGAACATGGGTATCGGCGAAGCCGTTGCCGACTCCAAGAAGGTCAAGGCCGCGATCGCGGACCTGGCGGCTATCACCGGTCAGAAGCCGGCTGAAACCAAGGCCCGTAAGTCTATCGCCGGCTTCAAGCTGCGCGAAGGCATGGTGATCGGCGCCAAGGTGACGCTGCGCAAGCACCGTATGTATGAATTCCTGGACCGCCTGATCACGATCGCGCTGCCGCGCGTGAAGGATTTCCGTGGCCTGAACGGTAACTCCTTCGACGGTCGTGGCAACTACGCCATGGGCCTGAAGGAACACATCGTGTTCCCGGAAATCAACTACGATCAGATCGACCAGATGTGGGGCATGGACATTGTTGTCTGCACCACGGCGAAGAGCGACAAGGAAGCCAAGGCTCTCCTGAAGCACTTCCAGTTCCCGTTCATTTCGTAAGGGGAAAGGTACAGAACAATGGCTAAGAAATCGGCTGTAAACCGTAACGAGATGGTCAAGAAGCTCGTTGACAAATACGCTGCCAAGCGCGCTGCGCTGAAGGCGGCGGCTGTTGACGAATCCCTTCCCCTGGAAGAGCGCTTCGAAGCTCGTCTTGCCCTCGCCAAGCTGCCCCGCAACTCGGCACCCACCCGCATCCGCAACCGCTGCGAAGTCACCGGACGTCCGCGCGCCTTCTATCGCAAGCTCAAGATGAGCCGCGTCAGCCTGCGCAAGCTGGCCAATGAAGGTCAGATCCCCGGCATGACCAAGGCCAGCTGGTAAGGGAAGATCACACACATGTTCATCTCTGATCCCCTGAGCGATATGATCGCCCGCATCAAGAACGCCGCCCAGCGCCAGCGTTCGAAGGTGCTCACCCCCGCGTCCAAGCTGCGCGCCCGCGTGCTCGACGTCCTAAAGGACGAAGGCTACATCCGCGGTTACGAGCTGCTCGAAGTGCCGGGTGAATTCCCGCAGTTCGAAATCGAACTGAAGTACTTCGACGGTCAGCCGGTCATCGCGGAAATCGCCCGCGTGTCCAAGCCCGGTCGTCGCGTCTATTCGTCGATCAAAGATCTGAAGCCGATCAAAAACGGCCTCGGTATCGCGATCCTGTCCACGCCCAAGGGCGTCCTGTCTGACACCGCTGCCCGCGAACTGAACGTTGGTGGCGAAGTCCTCTGCCGCGTCTACTAAGACCGGCGGGACTTACTTAAGACCATAGGAACACATAATGTCTCGTATTGGGAAAAAGGCCATTGCTGTACCGAAGGGCGTGACCATCACGCTCGACGGTCAGGCCATCACGGTTAAGGGGCCCAAGGGCCAGCTCAACTGGACCGTGGTTGAAGAAATCGAAGTCACGCACGAAGCCGACAACCTGTCGGTTGCGCCGCGTGGTGAAACCGCTCGCCACCGTGCGATGTGGGGTCTGTCGCGCACGCTCATCGCCAACATGGTGAAGGGTGTGACCGAGGGCTTCGAGTCGAACCTCGAACTGGTCGGCGTTGGTTACCGCGCTGCCATGAAGGGCAACAACCTCGAACTGTCGCTCGGCTTCTCGCATCCGGTCGAAGTGGCTCCGCCTGCCGGCGTCACCTTCGTCGTGCCGAAGCAGACCGAAATCAAGATCCAGGGCATCGACAAGCAGGTCGTCGGCGAACTCGCCGCCAAGATCCGCAAGATCCGTCCGCCTGAGCCGTACAAGGCCAAGGGTGTCCGTTACGCCGGCGAGAAGGTTCGCCGCAAGGAAGGGAAGAAGAAGTAAGCCATGGCTCTCTCTCCTCGTGAACAAATGGCTCGTCGGGCGCAACGCAACCGCACCCGCCTCAAGAGCCTCTCCAACGGCCGCCCGCGTCTGTCGGTCTTCCGTTCGGACAAGAACATCTACGCTCAGGTCATCGACGATTCGAAGGGCGTTACGGTTGCAGCCGCTTCGTCGCTCGAAACGGCTGCCAAGCGTGGGTCGAACGCCGCTTCCGCTACCGAAGTGGGCAAGCTGGTCGCCCAGCGCGCCATCGAAGCCGGTATCAAGGACGTTGTCTTTGACCGTGGCGGTTACATCTATCACGGCCGGGTGAAGGCGTTGGCAGATGCCGCGCGCGAAGCCGGTCTCAACTTCTAAGGGGTACGTTCAATGGCTCGTCCCAGCGAAAACCGCAACGATCGTCGCGAACGCACCGAAGAACCTTCGGAGTTTGTCGAAAAGCTCGTTCACATCAACCGCGTCGCCGCCACCGTGAAGGGTGGCCGTCGCTTCAGCTTCGCTGCTCTGATGGTCGTTGGTGACCAGAAGGGCCGCGTCGGCTTCGGTCATGGCAAGGCGCGCGAAGTGCCGGAAGCCATCCGCAAGGCGACCGAAGAAGCCAAGAAGTCGATGGTTCGCATTCCGTTGCGCGAATCCCGCACCCTGCACCACGACGGTTACGGCCGTTGGGGCGCCGGCAAGATCCAGCTCCGCGCGGCCCCTCCGGGCACCGGCGTGATCGCGGGTGGTCCGATGCGTGCCGTGCTCGAAACCCTGGGCGTCTCCGACGTCGTGGGCAAGTCGCTCGGTTCGTCGAACCCCTATAACATGGTGCGCGCCACCTTTGAAGCTCTGAAGGTGCAGTCTTCGCCCCGTCAGATCGCCGCCAAGCGCGGTAAGAAGGTCGGCGACATCCTGACCCGTCGCAACGATGGCGCTTCGTCGCCTGAATCGATCGAGGGCTAATCATCATGGCTCAAGTCACTGTCAAGCAAACCGGCAGCCCCATCCGCCGCACCAAGGACCAGCGCGCTACGCTCGCCGGTCTCGGTCTCAACAAGATGGGCCGTGTCTCGACTCTGGAGGATACCCCTTCGGTGCGCGGCATGATCGCCAAGGTCGCTCACCTCATCGAAATCGTTGAGTAAGCGGCTCTGCCGAGATTAAAACAAAGACGCCCCGGCCTTCGTGTCGGGGCGTTTTGCTATTTATGAGAGCCGTATTTCTTAACGGTTTCCGTTTTTCCAGCCGAGTTGGCCTTAGCGCCAGCGCATCTTATCAAGAAAGGCATCCCAGATGACCAAGCTGAATGAAATCCGTGACAATGAAGGCGCCACCAAGGGCCGTATGCGCGTTGGCCGTGGCCCCGGTTCGGGCAAGGGCAAGACGTCGGGTCGCGGTGTAAAGGGTCAGAAGTCGCGTACCGGCGTGTCGCTGCTGGGCTTCGAAGGCGGTCAGATGCCGCTGTACATGCGTATGCCGAAGCGTGGCTTCAACAAGCGCAACCGCGCTGAATACGCCGAAGTCAACCTGTGGCGTCTGCAACAGGCCGTGGACGCGGGCAAGCTCGACGCTGCTGCCACCATCGACGCTGCCGCTCTGAAGGCCGCCGGTGTCATCCGTCGTGAACTCGACGGCGTGCGCCTCTTGGGCGAGGGCGAACTGACGGCCAAGCTGAGCCTGTCGGTCTATTCGGCCACCGCTTCGGCGGTCAAGGCGGTCGAAGCTGCGGGCGGTTCGGTCGCTCAGGCGCGTCCGGCCAAGACCGAAGCCTAAGCCAAAAATGTCACGCACCCTGATCTTTCGGGATCAGGGTGCGGCATTTTCGGTTTCGCTTCCCCATATGCGACCAAAGCCGATGGTCACTCGCTTTGACAACGGCTTGCGGGGCCCGTAAGGGTGGTACAGACAGGACGGAATCATCGGTTTCGTCCGCGACTTGAGGTTTTCATGGCATCTGCGGCTGAACAATTAGCGGCCAATCTGAACTTCAGCGCCTTTGCCAAGGCGACGGAGCTTCATAAGCGTCTTCTCTTCACTCTGGGCGCGCTGATCGTCTATCGTCTGGGGACCTATATCCCCATTCCGGGTATTGATCTGGCGGCGTTCGAGCGGGCCTTTTCGGGCCAATCCCAGGGCATTCTGGGCATGTTCAACATGTTCTCCGGCGGTGCCGTTGAGCGCATGGCGATTTTCGCCCTGAACATCATGCCGTATATTTCGGCGTCGATCATCGTTCAGTTGATGGGTTCGGTCTATGCCCCGTGGGAAAAGCTGCGCAAGGAAGGCGGCGAAGCCGGCCGCAAGCAGCTCAACCAATATACCCGCTATCTGACGCTCATTCTGGCGCTGGTTCAGTCCTTCTCCATCGCTGCGGGTATGCAGGCGTCTGGTCTGGCGCTCGATCCGGGGCCGATGTTCCTCATTTCTTCGGTCGTCACCCTGACGGGCGGCACCATGTTCCTGATGTGGCTGGGTGAGCAGATCACGGCGCGCGGCGTCGGTAACGGCACCTCGCTGATCATTTTTGCCGGTATCGTCGCGGTTTTGCCGCGCACCATCGCTAACCTGCTGGCTCTGGCCAAGGAAGGCCAGATCAATGCCGGCGTGCTTCTGCTGATCGTGCTGGTTCTGGTCGCGGCCATCGTCTTCATCGTCTTCATGGAACGCTCGCAGCGTCGTCTGCTGGTGCAGTATCCGAAGCGTCAGGTCGGCAACCGCGTCATGGGCGGCGAATCGTCCTTCATGCCGCTGAAGGTCAACACTGCGGGCGTTATCCCGCCGATCTTTGCCTCGTCGCTGCTGCTGATGCCGACCACGGCCGCGGCCTTCCTTGCGCAGGACCCGTCCAAGGTGCCGGAATGGCTGTCGTGGCTGCCGGGCGTGACGGCGCAACTGACGCACGGTCAGCCGGTGTTTATGGCGCTCTATGCCGCCATGATCATCTTCTTCTGCTTCCTCTACACCTCGCTGGTCTTCAATCCGGACGAAACGGCGGAAAACCTGCGCAAGTATGGCGGCTTCCTGCCGGGCATCCGTCCGGGCAAGCGCACGGCGGAATATCTCGACTTCGTGCTGACCCGCATTACGGTCATCGGCGCGGCCTATATCACCATCGTCTGTCTGCTGCCGGAATTCCTGATCTCGAACCTGGGCAACAGCTTCTATTTTGGCGGTACCTCGATCCTGATCGTCGTGACCGTGACCATGGATACGGTGGCTCAGATTCAATCGCATCTGCTGGCGCACCAGTATGATGGCCTGATCAAGAAATCAAAAATGCGGGGAGCGCGCGGCAGATGAACCTGATTCTTTTCGGACCTCCGGCAGCGGGCAAGGGCACGCAGGCCAAGCGTCTGGTGGTGGCGCACAATATGGTGCAGCTTTCGACTGGTGACATGCTGCGCGCCGCCATCGCGTCGGGTTCCGAGCTGGGCCAGAAGGTCAAGTCGATCATCGACACGGGCGGGCTGGTGTCCGACGATATCGTGATCGACCTGATCAAGACCAATCTGCCGGCAGCCGAAGCGGCGGGCGGCGCTATCTTTGATGGCTTCCCGCGCACCGTGGCTCAGGCCGAGGCGCTCGACGCCATGCTTGCCGAACGCGATGCGACTATCGACATCGTCGTCCGCCTCAAGGTCGATGACAATGCGCTGGTCGAACGCATCGAAAAGCGTTTTGCCGAGCAGGGCCGTTCGGATGACAACCCGGAAAGCTACAAGGTGCGTCTGGCGGCCTATAACGCCCAGACCGCGCCTTTGCTGCCCTATTACGCCGCGCAGGGCAAGCTGGTCGAGGTCGATGGCATGGGATCGGTCGAAGAGGTTTCGGCCCGTATCGAAGCCGCGCTGTCCGAACACGTCAGCTAATCACAGATTCGGAAACCTCGGTTTCCAATGTCTCCGACCCTCAAAAGGGGCGGGGGCAGCCCTCCGGCTTAGGCCGGAACCCAACCCTACCGTATTTTTGGGGCTTGCAACGGCTTTCACCTCCCGTTAACGGCTTCGGACAACGGAACTCACCGGGACATTGTCAGATTCAGTTTGAATCTTGACAATATCTCAATCCTACCCATTGACGGGAGCCAAACCCTCTGTATAAGGGGCAGCTTCCGCGAAAGGCGCTTGTGCCCGCTCACCCGCCATCCCTGAGGGATGGGGTGGCAGGCGCGTCCCTTTCGCCTTTTAACGTGTCAACGCACGTTCAGGAGATTCAGACGTGGCCCGTATCGCAGGCGTCAACATACCGACCAACAAGCGCGTTGTGATCGCGCTCCAGTATATCCACGGCATTGGCCAGCAAAAGGCCAAGGAAATCGTGGAAAAGGTGGGCATCGAAGACGCCCGCCGTGTCAACCAGCTTTCGGACGCCGAAGTGCTGCAGATCCGCGAAACCATCGACCGTGACTATCTGGTCGAAGGCGATCTGCGTCGCGAAACGTCCATGAACATCAAGCGCCTGATGGACCTGGCCTGCTACCGCGGCCTGCGTCACCGTAAGGGCCTGCCGGTCCGCGGTCAGCGCACCCACACCAACGCCCGCACCCGCAAGGGTCCGGCGAAGCCCATCGCCGGCAAGAAGAAGTAATCGGGATCTGATTTATGGCCAAAGAACCTTCCCGCGTTAAAAAGCGCGAGCGTAAAAACATCACCTCGGGCGTGGCGCACGTTAATGCCTCGTTCAACAACACCATGATCACCATCACGGACGCGCAGGGTAATGCGATTTCGTGGTCGTCGGCCGGTCACATGGGCTTCAAGGGTTCGCGTAAATCGACCCCTTACGCGGCTCAGGTTGCGGCTGAAGACGCCGGTAAGAAGGCGATCGAGCACGGTGTGAAGACGCTGGAAGTCAGCGTCGCCGGTCCGGGTTCGGGCCGTGAGTCGGCTCTGCGCGCGCTGCAAGCCGTCGGCTTCACGATCACCACCATCCGTGACGTGACCCCGATCCCGCACAACGGCTGCCGTCCGCCGAAGCGTCGTCGCGTTTAATACCGATTTCTACCCCTTTTCCGTTGCCCTCGGCGTGAAGCTGAGGGCAACCTTTCTCGTCTGAGGGACGCAATGATCGAAAGAAACTGGCAGCAGCTTATTCGTCCCGAGAAGCCCCAAATCGAGTCCGGTCAGGATTCCCAGCGCAAGATGCGTCTTGTTGCGGAACCCCTGGAACGCGGCTTTGGCGTGACGCTCGGCAATGCTCTGCGCCGCGTGCTCCTGTCCTCCCTGCAAGGGGCGGCGGTGACGGCGGTACAAATCGACGGCGTTGTTCACGAATTCTCCTCCATCGAGGGTGTTCGTGAGGACGTGGTCGATATCATCCTCAATATCAAGCAACTGGCGCTGCGTATGCACGCCGAAGGCCCCAAGCGCATGGTTCTGCGTGCGTCGTCGGCTGGTCCGGTGACCGCGGGCATGATCGACGTCCCGTCGGACATCGAAGTGCTGAACCCCGACCACGTCATTTGTACGCTGGACGAAGGCGCTTCGGTGCGTATGGAGTTCACGGTTCAGACCGGTAAGGGCTACGTCCCCGCCGACCGTCTGCGCCCGGAAGACGCGCCGATCGGCCTGATCGCCGTTGACGCCCTCTATTCGCCGGTCAAGAAGGTGGCTTACCGCGTCGAGCCGACCCGTCAGGGTCAGTCGCTCGATTACGACAAGCTGGTGCTCGACGTTGAAACCAATGCGGCGGTGACGCCTGTGGACGCCGTGGCCTATGCCGCGCGCATCCTTCAGGATCAGCTTCAGATCTTCATCACCTTTGAAGAGCCGAAGCCGGCCATCGTAGAAGAAGGCAAGCCTGAGCTGCCGTTCAACCCGGCCCTTCTCAAGAAGGTGGATGAACTGGAACTCAGCGTCCGTTCGGCGAACTGCCTGAAGAACGACAACATCGTCTATATCGGCGACCTGATCCAGAAGACGGAATCGGAAATGCTCCGTACCCCGAACTTCGGCCGCAAGTCGCTGAACGAAATCAAGGAAGTCCTGCAATCGATGGGTCTGTCGCTCGGCATGGATGTGCCGAACTGGCCGCCGGAGAATGTTGAGGACCTCGCCAAGAAGTTCGAAGACCAGATCTAAGACATCTCACATTTCGATCTCGCTGCGCGATATCAAAATGTGAAAGTGAATATTATAAAAGCCAGACGCGGTTTTCCGTTGTCTGGCTTTTTACGTTAAGATGCCGAGCATGTCTGACGATCTGTGCTATGAACTGGAAAACAGATGGCGTGCGCTTGGCGATGCCTATTGGACGCAAGCCGATGGCCCTCCGATTGTAACCGAGCACGATGTTATCAGTCGGGCCGAGAAAACCCGCACGTCAGCAGGTGCCGTTCTGGATGAGTTGGCATTACAACTGGCTCAGGGTTTTTGTGAGGGCCGGCTCGACTTCCTTTTCTGTGACGCGGTTGTAAATGATCTCTATCTTCTGGCGATAAATCTCCACCCGCTGAATGCGGCGAACGGTTTCTTTCAGATATTCAATGCGTTCGATGAGGGTGAGTATCATCACATGGGACGACCGCTTGATGAAAATCCGGTCGAAACCTATACACGTCCGATGCTTTTGAAGGCTTTGAAAGAGTGGCGGCAGGCTTAATAGGGCAGGGGCCTTGACTCTGGATAAGTAGTCTGCGATTAGGCGCGCCTCGCTCAGATGCGAGACTTACCGGGAAAGACCAAAACCTTGTCCCGGTAATTTCCTTAGGACATGCGTCCGACGGACGTCCGAAGCGGGCAGGGGTCACGAAGGCCCTTAGACCTTGAGCTTCGGGCCTGTTTTTGGGGTCACGCACAGCCAGAGTGCGGCGTGATCTTATGGAGAATTCTTATGCGTCACGGTTCCGGTTACCGTAAACTCGGTCGTACCACCTCGCACCGCATCGCCATGTTTGCTAACATGTCGGCCTCGCTGATCAAGCACGAGCAGATCGTCACCACCCTGCCGAAGGCCAAGGAACTGCGTCCCTTCGTCGAAAAGCTGGTCACGCTGGCCAAGTCGGGCACCCTGCACGACCGTCGTATCGCCATCTCGCGCGTCCGTGACGTGACCCAGGTCGGCAAGCTGTTCGACGTTCTGGCCAAGCGCTATGCCGACCGCAATGGCGGCTATATCCGCATCATGAAGGCCGGTTTCCGTCACGGCGATAATGCCGCCATGGCCGTCATCGAATTCGTCGATCGTGACGAGTCGGCCAAGGGTCAGGATTCGGGCCCGGTCTTCACCGCCGACGACGCGGGCGAAGAATAAATCAGGGCACACACCCCTTTGAATTCAGGCCTCCGGAGCGATCCGGAGGCCTTTTTACGTTCTATCAACCTCTGTTAACGCGGCTGTGAACGATTGAGGCACAACTGTGACTGTCTTAGCGCGGCTTTATTCCCTATCGTTCAGATGCAGATTTCGTCTGAGCGTGTTTCAGAGACGGAATTGGCAGACGTTCCCATAGCCCAACAGGAGGTTTACATGCTGAGTGATACCCGGACCACTGATGTCGGCGGCGCGCTCGCCCTGTCCGAAGCGATGACGGAATATGCCTACCCCGACCAGAGCGAACCGAGCCATGCGCCGGAAGTCTTCGATCAGCCTGTGCTTGATGCCCGTCGCGCCTGCGATTGAGGCCTACATAATCCTGAACACAGGCCTCCGGCTCCGCCGGGGGCCTTTTTGTTGCGCATAGGCCTCTTGTCATCGCCCCGTCATACCCGTTAGTTACCTATGAAAGCAGGTGTGTGAAAGGCGTTGACGATGCGAGCTCTGTGGCGGTTGTGGCTTTGCGGTTTGGCCGCGCTTATCCTGTCGGCCTGCGCCAGTATGCCATCGCAAACGTCGGCCCCGCGCCACACCCTGATCCTGATCTCGATTGATGGTTGGCGCGCTGACTATCACACGCGCGGCCTGACGCCCAATCTGAGCTATCTGGCCGCCAATGGGGCGACCGGCCCGATGCGCCCCAGCTTTCCATCCCTGACCTTCCCCAACCACTATACGTTGGTGACCGGCAAGCGTCCGGACCACCACGGCATTGTCGGCAACACCATGCGTGACCCGCAGCGCCCCGGCGTAACCTTCAGGCTGTCGGACCGCGAACAGGTGACCGACGGCTTCTGGTGGAACGACGCCGAGCCCTTCTGGGTGACGGCGAATCGTCAGGGCGTGAAGGTGGCCACGATGTTCTGGCCCGGCTCAGAGGCGGAAATTCACGGGGCGCGGCCTTATAAATACGCCGCTTTTGAAGACCATCTGCCGCCCACCACCGTGGTGGATCGCGGTCTGGCCTGGTTCGATGTACCTGAGGCCGAACGTCCGCAGGCCCTGACCCTCTATTTCAGCGACGTTGATCATGCGGGGCACGATTTCGGCCCCAACAGCCCGGAGGTCGCCGCCTCGCTGAAAGCCGTCGATGAGGGTATCGGCCACCTGATCGCCGGTCTTAAGGCGCGCGGCCTGTGGGGTAAGGTCAATATCGTTATCGTCGGCGATCACGGCATGACGCAGCACAGGCCCGAAACCTTTATCAAGGTGGCGGACCTGCTGCCGCCCAACAGCGCGACGGTCTCTGGCGGTCAGGCGGCCGGTTTCACCCCCAATGCAGGTCAGGAAAAGATCGTCGAAGCCGCGCTGTTGAAACCGCACGCCCATATGCAATGCTGGCGCAAACAGGACATCCCGGCACGCTTCCATTACGGCACGCACCGCCGTGTGCCGCCGATCGTCTGCCTCGCCAATCCGGGCAGCTACATCGTCGCCCCCTCGCGCGACGGCTGGATGCCGAAACCACAGGGCGGCAGCCACGGTTATGATCCCTATGATCCGGAGATGTTTACGCGCCTGATCGTCTTCGGCCCCGATATCCGGCCGGGCGTGACGCTGAAGACCTTTGACAATGTCGATGTCTATCCGCTGATCATGCGCCTGATGCACCTGAAGCCGCAGCCATCGGACGGCCATTTGCGCGATGTGGCCCCCGCCCTCAGATAGGTGCGGGATGACGCGCAATGGATTTCACAAAATAAACCTATAAAAAACAGTCTGTTGATCAGATAAAATGCCGCGTCGAAATCGCAGGCCGCACTAGCCAAGCGTAGAGAATTGACCTATGTAGGTCCGCTGTTTATTTCGTCTGCAAGGCTGGAACGTGAGCGGAATCCCCGAACTGTCGCGCCCTCACAAGGCGGCGGTCCCGTTTATCTTTGTCACCATCTGCCTCGATATCGTGGCGCTGGGGCTGATTATTCCCGTGACGCCCGCCCTGATCGCGGACTTTGTGGGTGATGTCTCGGCCGCCGGTTACTGGGTGGGGCTGTTCGGCTCGCTGTGGGGCGTGATGCAGTTCATCTCCTCACCCATCGTGGGCGCGCTGTCGGACCGCTTCGGGCGTCGGCCCATTGTGCTGTTGTCGAACTTCGGTCTGGGCTTTGACTACCTGCTGATGGCCATGGCGCCGGGGCTGGGCTGGCTGCTGCTGGGGCGGCTGATCAACGGCATCACCTCGGCCAGCATTTCCACCGCCTATGCGTACATTTCCGACGTCACCCAGCCGGAAAACCGCGCTAAATATTTTGGCATGATGGGGGCCGCCTTTGGTCTGGGCTTTGTTCTGGGGCCGCTGCTGGGCGGCGTGCTGGGCGATGTCGATCCGCGCCTGCCGTTTTACGTCGCGGCGGGCTTAAGCCTGCTGAACTTCTGCTACGGCCTGTTTGTCCTGCCCGAATCGCTGCCGCCGGAAAACCGCAAGCCCTTCTCGCTGCGCACAGCCAATCCGTTGGGAGCCCTGGCCTTCCTCAGCCGGAATGCGGATGTTTTGCGCCTGTCTCTGATCAATCTGACGGTCAATTTCGCGCATCAGGTCCTGCCGACGACCTTCGTCCTCTATGCCGCCCTGCGCTTTGGCTGGGGCCCCAAGGAGGTGGGCTGGACGCTGGCGGCGGTGGGCGTGTGCAGCGCCATCGTGCAGGCGGGTCTGACCGGGCGCGTGGTGCGCGCCATCGGCGAAAAGAAGGCCATGTTGGTGGGCCTGAGTTTCGGCGTCATCGGTTTTCTCGGCTACGGCCTTGCCCCCACCTGGCAGGCCTATGTCCTCTTTATCCCCCTGATGAGCCTGTGGGGGCTGACCGGTCCGGCGGCGCAGGCCCTGATGACCTCAAAGGTCGCGCCGCAGGAACAGGGCACCCTGCAAGGGGCCAATATGAGCCTGATGTCGGCGGCGGGCATCTTCGCGCCCCTGACCTTTGGCGCAGTGTTTGCCGTGGCCTCGACCCACGGGCCGGTGACCGCCGGCGCGCCCTTTGTGCTGGCGGCGGCCATTCTGGGCATCGCCCTGCTGATCGCCGCCGGCGTCAAGGCCGCCATTCGCCACAGCGGCAACGGCGCGCCGCCGTCCGGCCCCGTACACTGACCGGGGCGACATGGGGGGCGTGAAAGCACATCTCAAACCGGGGGTGATGTTCATCTTCATCACCGTTTGTCTCGACATGATGGCGCTGGGGCTGGCCATACCGGTCCTGCCGCGCCTGATCGAAACCTTTGTCGGCTCGGTGACGGCGGCAAGCTGGTGGAGCGGGGTGTTCAACTCGCTGTGGGGCTTCACGCAGTTCGTCTGCTCGCCCATACTGGGGTCGCTGTCCGACCGCTTCGGCCGCCGCCCCATCATCCTGATGTCCAATCTGGGGCTGGCGCTCGACTATCTGATCATGGCGCTGAGCGGCAATCTGATGTGGCTTCTGATCGGGCGGCTGCTCAATGGCGTCACCTCGGCCTCGATCACCACGGCCTATGCCTATATCAGCGACATTTCCGAGCCGGACGAACGCGCGCAGATGTACGGCTATATCGGTGCCGCCTTTGGCGTCGGCTTCGTCATGGGCCCGGCGCTGGGCGGGATGCTGGGCCATATCGACCTGAGACTGCCCTTCTGGGTGGCAGGGGGCTTAAGCCTGCTCAATGCCCTCTATGGCGCGCTGGTCCTGCCGGAATCGCTCGATAAGGACCACCGCAAGCCGTTCAGCCTGAAAAACGCCAATCCCATCGGCTCGATCCTCTTCCTGTGGCAGGCCAAAAGCGTCATGCGCCTGGCCCTGATCAGCATGGTGTCGAACTTCGCGCACCACGTCATCCCGGCGACCTTTGTGCTGTACGCTAGCTACCGGCTGGGCTGGGGCGGGCGCGAGGTCGGCCTCGCCATGGCCTATTACGCCGTGTGGGCGGTGATCGTGCAGGGCGGGCTGACCGGCATGGTCGTCAAACGCATTGGCGAAAAGGCGACTCTGGTCATCGGCCTTTTGTGCGGCGTCGTGGGCTTTATGAGCTATGGCTACAATACCGACTGGCGCGTCTTTCTGATCACCATTCCGATCATGAGTTGCTGGGGCATGACCAATGCCGCCCTGCAATCGCTGATGACCACGCGCGTCGGTGCGGGCGATCAGGGCCTGCTGCAAGGGGCGGTCAACAGCCTGATGTCGCTGTCGGGGATTATTGCGCCGTTTGTCTTTGGCTATATCCTGTCGGTGATGACGCGACCGGGCGTCGAAAAGCTATGGTCGGGGGCGGCCTTCTTCTCGGCGGCTGTGGTGCTTCTCGTGGCCTTCCTGATGGCGCTGGGCGTGCGCGATCGCTCAAAGGACGAACCGGTGCCGACGACAGCCAAGCCCGTGCAGCACGACCACGAGCCGCTGTTCTGAGGGTTTGGCCACCAAAAACACGAAAAGCACGAACGCCAGAACCCCTGCCTTTCGCCCGCAGGGCCTTTGCGCGGTTTGCGGCACGCGCCTCCCAAAGGCGCTTCGCGCTGTCGGCAAAAACCGTGTTCGTGCTTGTCGTGTTTTTCGTGGCCAAACCTTGCGGCCTTGAAGTCGCCATTTTGGTTTTTACATTAGTCCCTATGATGATAAGAGCCAAAGAGATCACCATGACCTTGAAATCCGCCCTGCTGGTGTCCGTTTGCGCCGTGCTGGCCGCCTGTTCACCCGGCGAGGGCAAGTCGCAGGACTATCAGGGCTTCAATCAGGCGCCGGCCCCGGCGACGCGCAAGGTGCCGGGCGATGCCGGTGCCATGAAGTCGTCCTTCTCGCCCGTGGTCAAGCAGACGGCGCCCGCCGTGGTCAATGTCTATGCGCGGCGTGTGACCCGTCAGCAGGTCGATCCCTTCTGGCAGTTGTTTGGCGGCGGCGTGCCGCAGGCCCGCGTTGAGCAGTCGCTGGGGTCCGGCGTCATCGTGCGCGCCGACGGCATTGTGGTCACCAACAACCACGTGGTGCAGGGCGGTCAGGAATTCATGGTCGTGCTCAATGACCGCCGCGAATTCCCGGCCAAGGTGCTGCTGGCCGATGAGCGCAGCGATCTGGCCATCCTCAAGCTCGACACCACCGGGCAGAAATTCCCGACCATCAATCTTCAGGAAGGCCACGACCTTGAGGTCGGTGATCTGGTGCTGGCGATCGGCAACCCGTTCGGCGTGGGGCAGACCGTCACCAACGGCATCATCTCGGCGCTGGACCGCACCGATGTGGGGCAGGGCGAGGGGGCCTTTATCCAGACCGACGCCGCCATCAATCCCGGCAATTCGGGCGGGGCGCTGGTCGATATGGATGGCCGCCTGATCGGTATTAATTCGTTCATCCTGTCGCGCTCAGGCTCGTCGGCAGGCGTCGGTTTCGCCATCCCGGCGGCCATGGTGCGCCGCGCGGTCGATACGGCGCTGGGCGGTAAATCGACGCTGGTGCGGCCGTGGCTGGGGGCCAAGGGCGATGGCATGACCACCGAAATCGCCCGCTCTCTGGGCCTGTCGCGTCCGGATGGTATCCTCGTGTCCGACGTCTATCCCGGGGGTCCGGCGGACAAGGCGGGCCTGAAGACCGGCGACGTCATCCTGGGCATCAATGGCGAGGCGGTCAACGACCCCAAGGCGCTGAACTACCGCGTCGGCCTGCTCAATCCCAATGACGCGGCGGCGCTGAAGGTGCTGCGCGCGGGCAAGGAGCTGAGCCTGACGGCGCGCGTCACCCCGCCCAGCGGCGCGCCGAAGGATCAGCGCGCCCTCAGCGGCAACTTCCCGCTGAATGGGGCCACCGTCGTCAATCTGTCGCCGGCTGTGGCCGATGAGATCGGGCTCGATCCGTTTGCGGCGTCGAAGGGCGTGATGATCTATGCCCTGTCCGGGCGTTCGTATGCCGCGGCAGCGGGCTTCCGGCCGGGCGATATCGTCAGGGACGTCAATGGGCAGGCCATCACCTCGACGGCGCAACTAGAGTCGGTGATGAAGTCGGCCCGCCGCTTCACCATCACCATCAGCCGCGGCGGTCAGAATATTACCGCTCAATTCTAATTGCCTCGCTAAAAAGTGGCCCCGCAAGCGGGGTACTTTTTAGCGGATTGAATGCAGTGAAAAATCCCTCGGGGTGGCCCGTCGGGATTTTTCGCTTTTCAAGTTGATTTTTAAACGCGTCTAAGCGGTCGTATGGCACGCCACGCATAGCTTGTTGCCGTCCGGATCACGCACATAGGCCCCGTAATAGTCGGCGTGATACTGCGGGCGCAGACCCGGCGGACCCTCGCAGGTGCCGCCATTGGCCAGAGCTGTAGCGTAAGCTCGATCTACCGTGGCGCGATCCCTGGCCATAAAGGCGACCATCTGGCCATTGCCTGCTGCGGGCTCGCCATCGAAGGGCCTGCCTATCAGGAACAACGGGCGCGGGCCGGGCGCGGATTGCCACCCGGCCCACGGCCGCTGATCATCGCAGAAGCGTTCCGGCGTCCCCAGCACCTGCATCAGCGGGCGATAGAAGGCCAGCGCCCGCTCGAAATCGCTGATACCGATAAAGACGTGCGAAAACATCAGTCGCGTTTCGCCAGTTCGGCCCGCAACGCGCGGTTATCCTCGATCAGCGCTTCGACCAGCCCGATCAGCCGCGCCACGTCCTGTTCGCGCAGCAGGTCCATCTTTTCATGCAGACCGCAGATGTCTTCTTCGGCCTTGATATTGACGTGGTAGTCGGCGTCGGCCTTCTGACGGTCCACCTCGGCCTGGCGGTTTTGCGACATCATGATGATGGGCGCGGTGAAGGCCGCCTGAAACGATAGAACCAGATTGAGCAGGATAAACGGATACGGGTCCCAGCCGCGCATCCACGCTACGCTGTTGACCGCGATCCAGCCAAACAGCAGAATCGACTGAATGATAATAAAGCGCCACGATCCCACGATGGCGGCGATGCCGTCGGCTGCCTTGGCCCCCAGATTGCGCAGGTCTTCGGCGCGGTGCGGCGGCAGCGGGACGGGACTCATATCTTCTCGCTGATCTTGATGGCCAGCTTGCAGCCGCCCTTGATCACCGCCGACAGCAACGGATAGAAGGGGGCTTCGTGCGCGCCTTCTTCGATGGCGTGGTCGTGGTGGCGCAACTCATCGTCGCGGAACTGCGTCAGTTCGGCGGCCAGTTCCGGGTCGCGCGCCTGAGTCTCGGCGATCTGCTCAGCATAGTGTTCCGAGATAACGCTTTCAACCGCCTCGGTGCAGGCATGGGCGGCCTTTTCGCCCAGCAATGCCGTCGCGGCCCCCAGCCCCAGCGCCGCCATCCGCCACACGGGCGTCATCACGGTCGGGCGGACCTGATGGTCGCGCATCAGGGCTTCAAAGCGGTCAAGGTGCACCTGCTCCTCGCCCTCCATGCGCTTGAGATCGTCGCTTAAGCCTGCGTGCGGCGTGGCGGCAAACACGGCGGCCTGCGCGCGATAGATGTGCACGGCCGCCAGTTCCCCGGCGTGATCGACGCGCAAAATCTCGTGCAGGCGGCGCTGACGCTCGCCCGCGCCGGGCTTGGGAGGGGTGTGGCGGAGCGCGGCTTCGGTCATGTTAGGCCTCTCAGGCTTCGCTCGCCTGCCGCTGGGACAGGCGGTAATAGAGTTGCAGGCGCAGGGAGGCGATCAGGCTGAGGATCGCCAGCGCGCCGGAAATGATGGCGTTCCACCCTGCCATACTCAGGCCCAGAAAGCGCCACGCCACAATGTCGCACTGCGGGGCCTTGAACTTGCCACCGGACAACATGGCGGCGATGGAATCAATCGACACCTCGTCTGACACGCCGGTGCAGGTGGCCGGCAGCGCCCACCACTTTTCTTCGCCGCCCATGTGGAAGATGGCGATGGCGCAGCCCGTGGCGAAGATGGCGAACAACACAAAGGAAAAGACGCGCGGCGGGCCCTTGGCCCCCGTAAACACCGCCCATACCGTGGCGGCCAGCGACACGCCGACGGCGATCCAGTAGATGTCGCGCTGCTTCAGGCACAGATGGCAGGGATTGAGATTGCCGAACGTCTGAAAGGCGTGCGCCGCGCCCAGAAGACACAGGGCGCTGATCAGGGCGATGACCGACCACCAGCGGCTAAAAAACAGCACAGCTTTCATCACAATCGGTCACCTCTGGTTACGCAAAGCGATCACACCTTAAATGCTTCGCACGACCGGGGCAATCGGCTGTGTGAGGGGTTTAGTGTAGGAATTTGATCGCAACGAAACCCAGAACCAGAATGGCTATGAAAATGCCGACCGCGAGATACAGGCGTTTCTCGATCAGTTCTCGCGCTTGAGGACCGAAGCGCTTGAGCAGGTACGCGCTCAGGAAGAAGCGGGCACCACGCGTTACGATGCAACACACCGTGAAAATGAAAATATTAAGCTGCCCCATGCCTGAGGCGATTGTGACCAGCTTAAACGGGATGGGCGTCAGGCCCTTTGCTAAGATAGCCCAGGCGCCCCATTCCTGTATCCAATTATGGAAGGCGTCCAGATTGCCTGCATAGCCAAACAGGCCAAGGATCTTCATCCCTACGTCGGCCAGATAATAGCCGATTGCGTACCCAAGCAATCCACCAAGCACGGAAGCAATGGTGCAGATAAGTGCCAGACGATAGGCTCTTTCTGGCTTGGCCAGCGCCATGGGCACAAGCATCACATCGGGCGGAATGGGGAAGAAAGAGCTTTCGGCAAACGAGATCGCGGCCAGAACTTTTTCAGCATTGGGACGGGCCGCCTGTTTCAGGGTCCAGTCGTAAAGCGGGCGCAGCAAGGGATAAATCCGTAACTAAAAAGATATTTCTGCCGCCATAACAGCTTGCACGGGGCTTGTCGCCTCACACCCTGTTGCGGCGCGAAATAAATAAAGAGCGTGCTCCCTGCGCCGCTACCGTGTCGAAAACAAGGCCGCCGCGCATTAGTCCGGGTTTATGACGAATTAAAAAATTCTCATTTGTATTTATGACATTAAAACGGCAATAGCAGAGTTACCTTTTGAGAGGATATCCGATGCCCTATAGCAAGCTGTCGCTCGATAATTACCTGCCTTATCGCCTGTCTGTGGCCTCCAACGCGGTATCGGGGCTGATTTCGACGGCCTATGACAGCCTCTATGGCCTGAAGATTCCGGAATGGCGGTTGATCTGGGTGCTGAACGAAGACGGTCCCTCGACCCAGCAGGCGCTGGTCAAGCGCACCGGCATGGACAAGGTGACCATTTCGCGCGCCGCTCAGGCCCTGGCCAAGCGCCGCCTGATCACCCGCGCCCCGCACGAACACGATGGCCGTTCGCACCACCTCATCCTGACGCCGGAAGGTCAGCGCCTGTTCAACGATGTCGCCCCCTCGGCGGTGGAGTTTGAAAAGGAAGTGCTGGCCAATCTCAGCGTCGAAGAGATCGAACTGATGAAGGACCTGTTGCGCCGCATCGAAGAAGCCGCCACGAAGACTCAGGGCCGCAGTGCGCGGTGAAAGGGTTTGAACCACAGACGACACAGATTTCACAGATAGGCGCTACGCGCCTGTGCGTGTGACACCAAACACGGGTAATCTGTGCAATCTGTGGCTTTTAAAGCCGAACGATTCCATCAAAACGATCCCCATTCATAACGAACGCACAGGGCTCATCCTTTCGGGGGTGAGCCCTTTTTGCAGCGACAGTGTGGATTCGATCTACCCCGCTGGTGCAAAGCGTGGCAATCTGTTAACCCTTTGGCACGTTAACCACTTTGGGGGAGGTTTTCAGGGTTCATGCGCTACACCGGGGACGATTACGCCACGCCGCCGGACGGCTTTTATGACCCCAGCCTGTGGGATACGCTGGTGCGCCTGTGGTACAGCGGCGGCCTGTTGTGGATGATCGGCATTGGCTTCTGCGTGCTGATGCTCATTGCGGGCCTGATCGTCGGGGCCCGTCGCCGGACGGGGCTGCCGCCGGCGCTCAATCGTAATGTCGATGCGCTGGGGGCGGTGATCGGTGACGCGGTGCGCGGTTCGGCGGCCAATGTGCGCGACAAATCAAACGCAGCCATCGACGCCAATCAGGAAATTTTCGGGAATACGACCGAACTGATGGACCTGATCGGCAAGCACCACGCCGCGCTGAACAAGGCCAACAGCGCCGTCAAGGAGGTCGAGCCGGACAAGAAGCCGGAGGCGGCCAAGGGGGGCGTGGGTGGCATGTCGGGCGGCACGGTGATCAATATCGCTGTCAATAATTGTCAGCCGGGTGTGGCGGAATCGGGCGCGACCGCGGGCGCCGTGGCCGCAGTCGGTGGTGAGGTGGTGGGCCTGCCCAAGCCCGAAGAGAAAAAAGCTCCCAAACCGGGCTTCGATACCACCACAAAGGTGTGGCTGACGCTGCAAAAGCTGGCCGCGCCGTGGCGGGATATCGGTCTGATGCGTGAGCACTATGCGGCGGTGTTCCGGCAATTGACGACGGCGGAATGGCGCGACCCGCGCACCCTCTATGGGGCGGGTGAGCCCGGTGGCGAGTCGGCCCGTCCGAGGTGGCAGAGATGAGATATTCGGACGCGCCTGAGGATTTCGGTGATCCCTTCGGGGAAGGCCCGCGCGCGGTGGCGACCATCGTGCTCGATGGGCATACGTTGATGCTTTTGCTGAGTTTTCTGATTGCGGGTGTCGTGCTGTTTGCCCTGACCGTATGGCTGTCGGGGCAGTTATCGAAGGCCGGGCAACAGGCGCGCTATCGTGCCTCGGCGAAGGCGATCTACGACAGTGTACGCTACAGCCTGCATCTGGCGGTCAGCGCGTCAGGGGCCTTGCAGCTTGAGCGGGCGCGCGAATTGTCAGCGGTGATCGAGGCGAAGCTGGGGACGCTGCTGGCGCTGAAAGACAAGTCGGGCAAGCCATTCGACGACCTCAAAAAAGCCCTGTCCGAGCCGGAGCCCGACCCGGAAAATCCCAAAAAAGACCCTCCGGCCAAGGTCAAGGTCGATATGACCACGGACGAGCATCGGGTGGCCGTGTGGCGCGCCTTGCAGGACTTTCACGAGGCGTGGAAGGATGAGGCGCATATCCTCAACCTGCTCGAAGGGGCGCAGGCCGAACTGGGGCGCAAGAGCGTGACCTCGGCCTTCTTCCATAGCCGGGGTCTGATTGATCCGCGCCATCCGTGGGGCGGCGCGCCGACGCCGAAAATGCCAAAGCCGGAAAAGAAAAAGACGAAGACGCGCCAGTCTGACGAACTGGTTGTGGTCACGGTGACGGAAACGACGCCCATCGGCCCGGACGACCTGCCGCCGCCCGCGCCGCGCCCGACCAAGGGCAAGCTGGCCAAGCACAAGCGCAATATGCTGGCATAGAAAAACCGCCGGATTTTGAAACTCCGGCGGTTTGTTCTGCTCCAACAATCGGGTGCAGGGGCGGCTGCCCCTGCAATCTTTAATTTCCCGCCCTACCGCGCGAACTTCTGGAACTTGATGCGCTTGGGGATCAGGCTGTCGGTACCCAGGCGGCGCTTCTTGTCTTCTTCGTACATTTCGAAGTTGCCTTCGAACCATTCCACATGGCTGTCGCCTTCGAAAGCGAGGATGTGGGTGGCCAGACGGTCGAGGAACCAGCGGTCGTGGCTGATGACCACGGCGCAGCCCGCGAAGTCTTCCAGCGCCTCTTCGAGGGCCTGAAGCGTTTCGATATCGAGGTCGTTGGTCGGTTCGTCGAGCAGGATGACGTTACCGCCGGACGCCAGCGTCTTGGCGAGGTGGACGCGGTTGCGCTCACCACCGGACAGCAGGCCGACCTTCTTTTGCTGATCGCCGCCCTTGAAGTTGAAGCCGCCGACATAGGCGCGCGAATTGATTTCGCGCTTGCCGACGATCATCACGTCGGTGCCACCGGAGATGGCCTGCCAGACATTGTGATCGGGGTTGAGGTCGTCGCGCGACTGATCGACATAGGCGAGCTTGACGGTTTCACCCAGCTTGATCGTGCCGGCGTCGGGCTTTTCCTGACCGGTGATCAGCTTGAACAGGGTCGATTTACCGGCGCCGTTCGGGCCGATGACGCCGACAATGCCGTTGGGCGGCAGTTTGAACGACAAATCCTTGAATAGCACCTTGTCGCCGAATTCCTTTTCGAGGCCGTTGACCTCGATGACGACGTTGCCGAGGCGCGGGCCGGGCGGGATCTGGATGGTGGCGTAGGTCTGGGCCTTGGTGGCGTGTTCCTGTTCCTCGACCATGCGCTCATAGGCGGCGAGGCGGGCTTTCGACTTGGCCTGACGGGCCTTGGCACCGGAACGCACCCATTCCAGTTCGCGGGTGAGCGCGCGCTGACGGGCTTCGGATTCGGACTGCTCCTGCACGACGCGCTTTTGCTTCTGCTCCAGCCAGCCGGAGTAGTTGCCTTCATAGGGCACGCCCTTGCCGCGGTCGAGTTCCAGCGTCCACTTGGTCACCTGATCGAGGAAGTAACGGTCGTGGGTGACGAGGATGACGCAGCCGGGGAAGTTTTCGAGGTGGTGCTGAAGCCAGGCGACCGATTCCGCATCGAGGTGGTTGGTCGGTTCGTCGAGCAGCAGCATGTCCGGCTTGGACAGCAGCAGGCGGGCCAGCGCCACGCGGCGCTTTTCACCGCCCGACAGCTTGGTCACACCGGACTCGTTCGGCGGGCAGCGCAGGGCGTCCATGGCCATTTCGATGCGGCTGTCGATGTCCCACAGGTCACCGGCGTCGATCTTCTCCTGAAGGGCGTTCATCTCCTCCATCAGTTCGTCGCTATATTCTTCGCCCATCAGGGCAGCGACTTCGTTGAAGCGATCGACGATCTTCTTTTCTTCGCACCAGTCGATGACGTTTTCCCAGACGGTCTTGGAGTCGTCGAGCTTAGGCTCCTGCTCCAGATAGCCCATCTTGGTGCCTTCGGCGGCGCGCGCCTCGCCCGAAAATTCCTTGTCGATGCCGGCCATGATCTTCAGCAGGGTGGACTTACCCGAACCGTTGACGCCGACGACGCCGATCTTGGCGTCCGAATAGAAGCTGAGCCAGATGTTTTCAAAGACCTTCTTACCGCCGGGGTAATGCTTGGTCAGGCCCTGCATCTGGAAAATATATTGTTGCGCCATGCGAGGAGGCACCCTTTGTTTCACATGTATGGAATGGTGCGGCGGGTTTAGCCGAGGGGGGGCAAAATCACAACCTGAAAATAGGGTTCAGCGCCGCAGGAGTGGGTTGGGATTAAACCCCGAATACGGCCTGCATCAGGTCTTCGAGCGCCACACGGTCGGTGTCGTCAAACGCACCGTAGCTTTCCGAATCGACGTCGAACACGGCGATCAGTTCGCCTTTGGCATCGAACACCGGCACGACGATTTCGGAGTTGGAGCGCGAGTCACAGGCAATATGCCCCGGAAAGGCGTGCACGTCTTCGACCACCTGCGTGGTGCGTTCGCGCGCCGCCGCGCCGCACACACCGCGCCTGAAATCAATGCGCAGACAGCCGAGCGTGCCCTGATAGGGGCCGACCACCAGTTCATCTATGCCCTGCGCTTTTTTGGTTTCATCGACGACATAGAAGCCGGTCCAGAACCAGGTCTCAAAGGCCTGAGCGCCCAGACAGGCCACGGTTGCCATGCGCGCCACGCGATTGGGCTCAGACTCGAGCACCGACAGAATCTCTTTTTTAAGCGACTGATAGATTTCTTGTTTCTGTGACGCGGTAAGCATGACGGACCTGTGCGGGGTGAATTTCGCCTTATGGGCGAAATCATAAGGGGCGGATATGGATTCTGTCTCCGGGGCAGGGAAAAGTGTCCCGGAACGGGCGGCTCTTAACACTTTTCTCTGGCCAAGGCGCGGAAATTAACGCTATCATTGGAGCGTTATACGGGGGTTGACGTACCGCTCAGGGGCTGGGTTTTTCCATCTGGGTTTCGTCAGGGTCCGCGACAATCCGGCAACGCTTTGCCGGTATCGCAAATGGACCGGATGGGGGCGCTTGACAGGTCGCACGATCCCTAACACAAGATTTGTTAACCATAATTTTGCCGGCATTTCTGTCGGGGCGATGCGTGATGTCAATTAGCGAAGACATGAGGTGCAACGGCGCCGGTGATAAGACCGCCCGTCGTACCGGCCGGAAGCTGATGAACCGTGTGCCCTTTCGCGCTGCGGCGGCGGTGATGCTGACGGCGGCGCTCAGCCTGCCTTTGACGGCCTGCGATGTGTCGGTGGACTGGCTGGGCGGCGGCGGCGACGGGCCGCGTGGCGTCAGCGGCTGTCCGCGTCCGCCCATGGCCGATAATGGCGGGGCTGGCTTCAATGAGCAGGAGCGGGCGGTTCGCTATTTCCGCAAGCACGCCTTTGCCAACGACTTCTTCTCGCAACTTGAACTGGCCAGCCGCTATATGGCCGAACGCGCCACGGACAAGAACCTCGAAGACCCGACCGAGGCGTCGGTGTGGCTGGTCATGGCCCTGACCAATCCCGAAGGCTTCGCGCCGATCAACCGCACGCTCAAAAACGGTCAGATGGCCTCGCGCTTTGACAAGTGCCGGGCGGTGGAACGCTCCGTTGCCTATCGCAAGCTGGAGACGCTTCTGGCGCGCATGGACAATTCCGAGCGCGATAAGGTGCGCGACCGCGTCATCTATATTCAGGCGCAACTGGGGGCGGATGGATTCCGCACGCTCGGTCGCCTGTATGACGATCAGTACGGTCCGATGGGTGAGCCCGTTGATAACCGCGAAGCGGTGCGCGCCATGATGCGCAATCCGGTCGATGGTCGTCCAAACGTCATCAGCCTGTTCCCGCGCAACGACGTCGATGCTTACCTTTATAACTATAAGGCGGCGGAAACCGGCGATGTCGGGGCCTATGTGATGCTGAAGGACTTTGAAAAGTCCGCCCCCGAACGCAGCCGTTACGGGGCCTTTGTCGAGGCCAAGGCCAAGCGCTGGGTCTCGCCGTTTGAATTCTACCCGCCCGACGCGCCCGCCGGGGGGGTGCCGCATTCGGACGAGAGCCGTCCGCGCACCGACGCTTACGAATACGCCCTGTCGCGCATGGATGAGCTGCCATTTATCCACGTGTGGCGCGCGCTGGTCTATCTCGATCTGGCGCAGGGATCGGCGCCGGTTCAGCGCGTCAGCGGCGGACCGGACAGCGACGGCAATCCGGGTCAGGAACGCTACCCCGTCGGGCCCAATGATGCCGACATTGCTCAGGTTTCGGGCGGTTCGCGTCCGACCGAGGCCGTCTATTCGGCGGGCCGCGTGCCGCCGCAGACCCTCTCGGCCCTGCGCGCCATACTGGGCCGCCCCGACGGGTCGCGCATGACCAATCTGGATAAGGTACGCGCCATCCAGTTGGCGGCGACCAATGGTTCGTCGCAGGCGCAGCTTGTGCTGGCGGTCATGTATTCCGAAGGGGTGGGCGTGCCGACCGACTATGCCCGCGCCTACTACTGGTATCAGCAGGCCGAAAAGCAAGGTTCGGCCGAGGCGCGCTTCGCTATGTCCACCTATTTCGCCCTGGGCCTGAGTGGCGTCGCCGATCAGGATAAGGCGCAGGCCGTGGTGTTGCGTCTCGACTCGGCGCTGGCCGGGTTCCGTCCGTCGGCTTCGCGTCTGCAAGCCGTACTCAACCAGATTTCGACCAATCCGGGGCGGTGAGGGAAATGACCATGCGCTCAGTTGTTACCTTTGCCGCTCACCTCGCCTTTGTTGTGGTCGCCCTGTTCGGCGGCGTGTCCGCGGCCTCGGCCCAGACGCAGACCAGCTATGGCGCCAGCTACAGCAACGGCTATAATGCGGCGCGCACCGAGGCCCTGACCCGGCCGTGCTTCGGCGTCCTGCTGGATGCGCAGCTCAAGACCTGCCAGGGCAAGTCCTACAAGCCGCATAACCGCTACGGCTATTATGGCTCGAAGTGGAGTGCGACCATCAATTGCGATACCGCGCGTCAGGCCTATGTCGAAGACGTGGTGCGCCGGATGCGCCCCGGCGGCGTGCTCAAACTGGTGGCGCGCAACCGCTCCTGCGTCGCCAGTCTGATGATCAATCAATCCTTGACGATTGTCGGCGAAAGCAGCGACTCACGTCTGCCGGTGCTGGTGGCTCCCGATGGCGAATCCTGCCTGCGCATCAACCCGCAGGCCAGCAAGGTGATACTGAAAAACATGCTGATCGCCTCGCGTCGCGGGGGGCAGTCGGCCTGTATCTACAGCTCCGGTTCGGAGTTGACGCTGCAAAATTCGACCGTGCGTTATGAGGGCGACTCCGCCGCCGTGCACGTGTCCGGCGGGCGTCTCAACCTGTTGTCGTCCTTTGTCGTGGCCAAGACGCGCACGGTCGCCGTCGCCGTCAATTCGGCGCAGCTCTATGCCGAACAGGCGGGCGTGACCTCGACGGCGGGTGGCCTCTATGCGGTGCTCAGCGGCGATTCGCAGATGACCGGCGTGACGGTGCAGCAACTGGCCGACTGGCGCGGGTTCGAACGCGGTGCCGGGGCCGTAGGCATGGAAGTCAAGCTCGATTCCGGCGACTCCATCCTGTCGATGGACGATATGCGCATCGAATTCTTTGCTTCGGCCCTGAGCCTGTCCGGCGGTGGCGAAGCCCTGCTGTCGCGCTCGCTGATCGACTTCTCGGAACATGGTGTGACCTCCAGCCTCAACCGTCTGCGCGTCATCGACAACAAGATCCTGTCGAACGAAATCGCCATCAATATTGAGGACGGTACGGGCTTCATCGGGGGCAATCAGATCGCCCGGATTCGCACGGCGGGCATACTGGCCTCCTCGCGCGGCGAAATCCGCGCCGTGGATAATCTGATCGACCCGTCGAACGAGCCGTGTCCGAAGCTGCAATGGGGCAATCTCGACCCGGCGCAACGCACCTGCACGCCGTGGTATAAGGGGTCTGAGTTCGATATCCCGGCCGACGCGACGCGCCAGTACATGTTTGCCGACTACTGGCCGCGTCTGCTGGTCGCCTCGAAATAGGCTTCACCGGATTATTACCAAATTTTAACCCGGACTCCGGCGGGCGGACTCGACAGGTCAGCGAAAGCGCGGTCTAACAACGCTTCCTTTCTGTTGTAACCAACGGGTTTCCGATGAAGTCTTATCTTCTCGCCACGGCTGGTCTGGCCGCCGCGCTTCTTTTCCCCGCCCTTTCCGTTCAGGCACAGGACAAGCCACCTTTCACCTATGACGACCTCGTGTCGATGCAGCGTTTGTCAGGGTTGACGGTGAATAAGGCGGAAACCCACGCGGCGTTTCAGGTGCGCACGCTGAACGCCGAAAAGACCAAGGGCGTCAATGCCCTGTGGCTGACCGACCTCAAGACCGGCACCTCAAAGCCGCTGAGCACCGCGTCGAAGGGCGGGGCCCTGTCGCCGCAGTGGGGGGCCGATGGGGCGCTGTACTTCCTGTCGGCGCGATCGGGTTCGATGCAGGTGTGGAAGACCGACCTCAACGACGCCGAAGCGGTGCAGGTGACGAAACTGCCGCTCGATGTCGGGTCGTACAAGCTGTCGCCGGACGGTAAGGGGCTGGTCCTGTCGCTGGCCATCGAGGAGGCGTGCCAGACCGAAGAGATCGACTGCACGCTAAAGGTGCAGGCCGAAAAGAAGGCCGATAAGTCCACCGGCGTCATCTATGACCGCCTGTTCGTGCGCCACTGGGACACCTGGGCCGACGGGACGCGCAACCACCTGTTCTACGTGCCGCTGAGCGGCGGCGCGGCCGTGTCGCTGACCGCCGGGGTCGATGGCGACGTGCCGTCCAAGCCGTTTGGTGACGAAGCCGAATACAGCTTTTCACCCGATGGCCAGACCGTCTATTACTCCGTGCGTATCGCCGGCAAGGACGAGCCGCGCTCGACCAATTTCGACATCTATAAGGTCGATCTCGCCAACCCGTCCACGCAAACCAACCTGACCGAGGCCAACAAGGCCTGGGATACAGGGGCCGAGGTGTCGCCCGACGGCAAGTGGCTGGCCTATCGCGCCATGAAGCGCCCGGGCTTTGAGGCCGATCAGTTCGAAATCTTCCTGCGCAATCTGGCCACCGGTGAGACGAAGCAGATTGCCGCCGACTGGGACCGCTCGGCCGACAGCCTGAAATGGGCCGCCGATGGCAAGAGCCTCTACGTCGTCGCTGGCGATGTCGGTAAGACGCCGCTGTTCCGCGTCGAAATCGCTTCGGGCCAAGTGACGCCCTTGTCGAAGGGCGGCCATATGGACGCCTTCGTGCCGCTGAAAGATCGCTTTGTCTTTGCCAAGAGCGGGCTTGATTATCCGTCGCAACTGTTTGTCTCCAAACCGAAAGCCAAACTGATTGATGACGGGGCCACCCCGCTGACCACCCTCAATGACCCGGTTCTGCAAAACCGCGCCTTCGGGGCGTTCGAGCAGTTTGCCTTCAAGGGCTGGAACGACGAAACCGTGCATGGCTATATCGTGAAGCCCGCCAACTATGTCGAAGGCAAAAAATATCCCGTGGCCTTCCTGATCCACGGCGGGCCGCAGGGCTCGTTCGGCGAAAGCTGGTCCTATCGCTGGAACCCGCAGGCCTATGCCGGGGCAGGCTATGCGGTCATTATGATCGACTTCCACGGTTCGACCGGCTATGGGCAGGCCTTTACCGACTCCATCAGCCAGCACTGGGGCGACCGCCCGCTGGAAGACCTGCAAAAGGGCTATGCCTACGCCCTGTCGACATACAGCTTCCTCGATAAGGACAATGCCTGTGCGCTGGGGGCCTCCTATGGCGGCTTCATGATCAACTGGATCGCCTCGCAGTGGAAGGCCCCGTGGAAGTGCCTGGTCAATCACAATGGTCTGTTTGACAACCGCTCGATGGGCTACGCCACTGAGGAACTGTGGTTCTCGGACTGGGAAAACGGCGGCAGCGTCTATGAGAAGCCGGAGAACTACGACAAGTTCAACCCGGCTTTGCACGCCAAGGACTGGTCGGTGCCGATGCTGGTCATCCACTCCGATCAGGACTTCCGCGTCATCCCGGAACAGGGGATCGGCACCTTTACGGCGCTTCAGATGAATGGCGTGAAGTCAAAGTTCCTGCGCTTCCCGGATGAAAACCATTGGGTACTGAAACCGCAGAATTCCCTGAAGTGGCACAGGACGGTGTTTGACTGGCTGGATGAACATACGAAGGCGAAATGATGCTGACGCGGCGGGGTATTGTGATGGGCGGGGCCGGTCTGTGCCTCGCCGGCTGTTCTGAAAAGGTCAATCAGGCCATCGGTCTGGGCCAGCGCCTGATGGAGATTCAGAAACGCCACGGTGGCCGGGTGGGCGTCAGCGTCCGCACCAGCACCGCCGTCGTTCAGGGAGACACCGCCGCGGACGGCAGCCTGAATATCAATTCCAGCCAGCGCTTCGCCCTGTGTTCGACCTTCAAATGGGTACTGGCGGCGGCGATCCTCAAGGCGGTGGATGAGAATAAACTCACCGTCGCGCAGGAAATCCGCTACGGCAAGGCCGACCTGCTCGACCATTCGCCGGTGACGGAAAAACACGTCGCCAAAGGCCGCATGACCGTAGGCGACCTGTGTTCCGCGGCGGTGGCGGTCTCCGACAATGCCGCCGCCAACCTTTTGTTGCCGCTGATCGGCGGCCCGGCCGGCCTGACGGCCTTTGTGCGCGGGCTGGGCGACACGGTCACCCGCCTTGACCGCAACGAGCCCGAATTGAACAGCAATATTGAGGGGGATGAACGCGACACCACGACACCGGACGCCATGAGCAGCCTGTTGCGCACCGTCTTTACGGGAGCCGTACTGCAACCCCAAAGCCTGTCTCTGCTACGTGACTGGATGGTGGCCACGGTGACGGGCCCCGACATGATTCCTGCGGGCGTGCCGAAGGGGTGGACCGTCGGGCACAAGACCGGACGCGGGGCCAATGGGGCGGTCAACGACGTGGCGGTGATCTGGCCGTCAGGCGATAAGCCGCCGCTTTTCCTGTCGATCTATACGACGGGTGGCACGCTGGACGACACCGGCCGGAATCAAATCGTCTCCGATATCACGCGGCTGGTCATAGATACGCTGGCCTTTGCCGAAAGCCTCGACAGCAAGAGCGCCTCATCTTAAACCCTTCCTTGTTATTGGGAGGAGGGGCTATAGAGGCGCCATGAAACACGAACTGTCCCTGCCCGAAGTCCTGTCGCAGATCGAAAAGACGGTGAAGCCGCAATTCGGCAAGGGGCGGGTGGCCGACTACATCCCTGAACTGGCCACCGTCGATCCGAAGAAGTTCGGCATGGCGGTGCGCACTGTAAATGGACAGGAATGCGTGATCGGTGACGGCGATGAGCCCTTTTCGGCGCAGTCAGTCACCAAGCTGTTTGCGCTGGGGATTGCACTCAATCGCATAGGCGATGAGGTGTGGACGCGGGTGGGCAAGGAGCCGTCGGGGACGCCCTTCAACTACCTGTCGCAGCTTGAGCACGAGGCGGGGTTTCCGCGCAATCCGTTTATCAATGCCGGGGCGCTGGCGGTGGTTGATATGCTGCTCAAAGGGACGCGGCGACCGGACCTGACGGTGCGCGACTATATGGGCTTCCTGTGCCAGAACGCTTTGACCATAGACGAGGCCGTCGCGCGTTCGGAAATTGACACGGCGCATAAGAACCGCGCCATTGCCAACCTGATGAAGGGGGCAGGCACCCTGCATCATGAGGTCGAAACCGTCATCGCGGCCTATTGCCGCCAATGCGCCATTACCCTGTCGTGCCGCGATCTGGCGCGCGCGGCCCTGCCGCTGGCGGCGGGCGGGTTTTCGCCGGTCATCGAAGAGACGGTGTTCCCGGCACGGCAGGCACGGCGGCTGAATGCCCTGCTCCTGACCTGCGGCGTGTACGATTCGGTGGGGTCGTTTGCCTATCGCGTCGGCTTGCCGGCCAAAAGCGGCGTCGGCGGCGGTATCGTCGCCATCGTGCCGGGACAGGCCGCCATTGCCGTGTGGTCGCCGGAACTGGATCGTCACGGCACGTCGGTGGTGGGCTTTGCGGCGCTGGAGGCCTTCAGCCAGATCACCAATTGTTCGGTGCTGTGAGTGGTGGTATAAATTGCTACTCGTTCGTACCGGAGGTGCCTCATGGCCGATGATAAGCCGCGCGTGGAAAAGGTCAGTATTGCCCTGACGGTCGATATGGCGGCCATGGTGCGCGACGCCGTCGAGAGCGGCGAATACGCCTCGGCAAGCGAAGTGGTGCGCGAAGCCCTGCGCGACTGGAAGTACAAGCAGCAGGCCCGCGAACGCCAGATCGCCGAGTTGAAAGCGCTGATCGACGAGGGCGAGCGCAGCGGCTATGTCGATGCCGAAGAGGCCTTTGACAGATTGATCGCGAAGTATCAGGGCATGATCAAGGATGATGCTGCGGCATGAATGTCCTGATCACGCGACGGGCGCTTCTTGATATGGAGGAGATCGGCGATTTTATCGCGCAGGATAATCTTCCCCGTGCTCTTACTTTCGTGACCGAGTTGAGAACCTTCTGTCTGGGGCTGGCAGACCGTCCGAGAGGTTATGTTCAGGTCGAAGGCCTTTTGCCTGATCTGAGGCGCGCTCCCTACGGCAACTATTCCATTTATTATCGTGTTTTGCCGTCAGAAATCCGTGTCAGTCGCATCTTACACAGTGCGCGTCTGATAGCTGCGGATATGTTCACGGATTAAACCCCAACCCCTCACGATAACGCTCGATCTCCGCCAGCTTTTTATAGAACAGCGACCAGTCGTCGTCTTCCGCAATGGGTTTCCACAGGGCTTCGATCTCATCGTAAAGCAGGGTCGCCGGGGTGACTTGCGCGAACAGCGGGTGTGAGAGCGTGTCCGCATTGGCGGGCGCATAGCCACCGATCAACTTCCGGAAGTCGGCGGCGTCGGGGTGCGTATAGACCTCGGCGCGCGGGCCATTGAGGGCGCGGGCTTCGCTGAGCAAGCCGCCGAACCAGTCGAAGAAAAACCCTTCAAAACTGCCGGGCGTTTTTGCGGCGCTCAACATGCGGAAGGCGGCCTGCATCAGGGGCGTCTCTGCCTCCATACCCTGCGGGATGAGGTCCAAACGACGGCAGAACTGCGTGGCCATGCCCGTCTGATAGCGCTCGGAAAAGGCGTTGAGGCTGTCGATCAGCGGCTGGCTGTCGCCGATCAGGCTGAGGCAGCGCGCCAGTTGTGTCAGGTTCCAGAACACCGCATCGGGTTGCCGCGCATAGGCATAGAGCCCGCCTTCGTCGAAATAGGCCGCCACCAGGCCCGGCTCATAGTGCGGCAGGAAGCGATAGGGGCCGTAGTCGAAACTTTCTCCCGTGATGTTCATATTATCGGTATTGAGCACCCCGTGCACAAAGCCCGCGCACATCCACTGGGTCGTCAGATGCGCGGTCTTCGTCACCACGGCATCGAACAGGGCGTGCGTCAGGTCCGGCCCCTGATACGCGCTGAGGTCCGCGTAATAGGTGTCGGCCACATAGCGCACAAGCGCCGTCATGGCCTCGGTTTCGTTGAGATAGGCCAGCCGCTCGAACGTGCCGAAGCGGATATGCGAATGCGACAGGCGCACCAGCACCGCCGCCCGCGTCGGCGACGGTTCGTCATAGCGGCGCAGGGCCTCGCCCGTTTCGACCAGCGAAAAACTCTTTGATGTGTTGACTCCTAGCGCCTCCAGAAGCGCCGTCGCCAGCACTTCGCGCACGCCACCTTTCAACGTCAGGCGGCCATCGCCACCGCGCGACCACGGCGTCGTACCGGAGCCCTTGGTGCCGAGATCGAGCAGGCGGTCGCGCGCATCGCGCATCTGGGCAAACAGGAAGCCGCGCCCGTCGCCGAGGTCGGGGTTGTAGTGGCGGAACTGATGACCGTGATAGCGCAGGGCCAGAGGTTCGGCCTGATTGTCGGGCAGGGGCCCGAACCGACCAAAGTGCGCGATCCATTCGGCATCGCTTAACCCCTCAAGGCCGACCGAGGCCGCCGCGCGGTCATTGCGGTATCTTAAAACCGTCTGCGGAAAGTCGGCGGCGCGTACCGCGTCGACCAGCGGCAGGCCAGAGGCCGCAAGGCGCGGATCGGGACGATATCGGGCGGAAATCGGCATGAGACAGACTGGTTTTGCTTGGGACAGGGCGTCCGGTTTGCTACGGTTCTCCGCAATAGTCGATACCAAACATCACTCTTTTTGAGCGGAATGACACCCTTCCGCTCAAGCCGCCATTGAGGCGGCGGCCAAGGTGGCGGAGCCACCGCCCGGCGAGGGACGCCAACAAAAATCCCTATCCGGACTTAACCCTCGCAGGATCGTTGATCCTGCCCGCGGAAAAGGAGACCGCCGATGAAGTTCACCCTCGAATTTCTCAAAACCGAAGCCGGAGCCGGCTTCATTCTGGGGCTGTCGGCCCTGATCGCCGTCATCTGGGCCAATTCGCCGTGGGCCGCGGTCTATTTCGACTTCATCAACGCCCATATCCCGGTGCAGATCGGCGCCTTTGTCGAAGACAAGTCGGTGCTGAAATGGACCAAGGAAGGCCTGATGGCCATCTTCTTCTTCGTGGTCGGGCTGGAGATCAAGTACGAGATTTTCCGCGGCGAACTGTCGAACCCGAAGAAACTGGCCCTGCCGGTACTGGGGGCGATTGGCGGTATGGCGGCCCCGGCTCTGGTCTATGTGGCGCTGAATGCGGGCCTGCCCGGCGGCGACCTGCGCGGCTGGTCCGTGCCGATGGCGACCGATATTGCCTTTGCTCTGGCCGTGTTCGCGGTGGTCGGCCGGGGCTTGCCGGACAGCCTGCGTGTCTTCCTGCTGACGCTGGCCATTGTCGATGATCTGGGGGCGGTGCTGGTCATTGGCCTCTTCTATTCGTCGGGGATCAACCTGATGCTGTGCCTGTGGATCGCCGCTCTGCTGGCCGTGATGGGGCTGGCCAAATACGCCCTGCGCGATCAGGCGCGCGGTCTGAAAGCCGTCTATCTGGTGCTCTTCGTCGCAACTTGGGCGCTCAGCCTGAAGGCGGGACTGGCCACCTCCCTGACGGCGGTGGCGGCGGCCTTTATGGTGACGCTGGACGCGCCGGCGCGCGGTGAAGAAAGCCTGCTGAAAACCATCATGCACGACCTGCATACGCCGGTTTCCTATGGTATTGTGCCCTTCTTTGCCTTCGTGGCGTCGGGCTTTTCGTTCGCGGGGATGAGCTTCGCCTCGCTGGCCGATCCCCGCATGTTGGGCGTGGCGCTGGGCCTGTTTGTCGGCAAACAGATCGGCGTTTTTGGCTTGGCCTGGCTGGCCATCCGCCTGAAAATCGCCCGGGCCCCCGAAAACAGCGGCTGGGCAGCCCTCTATGGCGTCAGCCTTTTGTGCGGAATCGGCTTTACGATGAGCCTGTTTCTGGGGGCTCTGGCCTTTGCTGACCATGCGGAAAGTGCCCAAAATGCCATAAAGCTTGGTGTAATTACGGGATCGTTACTTTCGGCCTGTGCAGGCGCAATAGTTCTGTCGCGTCGCCGCGTCGCAAGTTGACGTTTGCGTAACCGTCAATATTTACAGGCCTTTTTGGCCGCTGTGGTGCTACTGCTAACGCCGCGTAAGCCTTGTCTGGCAAGGTTTACGCGGTTTTTTCATGTGCGCTTGCGAGATGAATTTGAAATTGTCTTTGTCCACACTTGTGTCATATCATGTCACGTAGCGGATCGTTCCAAGTAAACCCTTGGGCGAGTCTGCATAAAACAACGTCAAAGACAAAACCGGCAAATACAGGGACCGCCGTTTACACTGTAAAATCTTCCCTTGCGGAAGAGGCGGCCTGCTTGACCTAGGGGAAACACATGCGCGTAAAGGCACACACACACAATCGCTTCTCCCTCAACCGCACACTGATGGTAACCTGTTCCGGTATGGTCATGGCGCTCAGCGCGGCATCAGCCATGGCCCAGACCGCTCAGCCTGAGGAAGAGGTTCAGGTCATCACCGTCACCGCTCAGAAGCGCGAGCAGTCGCTTCAGGACGTGCCGATCGTGGTCACCACCTTGTCGGCCAAGCTGCTGCAGGACGCCGGTGTCAGGGACATCAAGGACATGCAGGTCCTGACGCCCGGCCTGACCGTCACCTCGACGCAGAACGAAACCCTGACCACCGCCCGTATCCGGGGCGTCGGCACGGTCGGTGACAACCCCGGCATGGAGTCCTCGGTCGGCGTGGTCATCGACGGCGTCTATCGCCCGCGCAATGGCGTCGGTTTCGGAGATCTGGGCGAAATCGGCCGCATCGAAGTGCTGAAGGGGCCGCAGGGCACCCTGTTCGGTAAGAACACCTCGGCCGGCGTTATCAACATCATCACCAAGGAACCGTCTTTCACCTTTGGCATGGACGGCGAAGCCACGGTGTCGAACTATGACGGCAAGGGCGTGTCGGCCTCGATCACCGGGCCGCTGTCCGAAGACCTTGTTGCCGGTCGCCTGTTTGTGGCCAAGCGTGAGCGCGGCGGCTTCTACGATGTCAATACCGGCATTGGCCCGCGCGCCCTCAAGGAAGACGCCGATCAGAACTTCTACACGGTGCGTGGTCAGTTGCTGTTCACGCCGGGCGCGCACAAGATCCGCGTCATCGCCGACTATTCGAAGCGCGACGAAAACTGCTGCGCCGTGGTGCAGACCCGCACCGGTCCGACCGGTGCGGCGATCAACACGCTGGCGGGCGGTAACGGCGTGGCGGCGACCGCCAATCCGGAAGCGCGTCTGGCCTATTCCAACCGCCCGACCACGCAGCAGATCATTGATGGCGGCGTCTCGGTCGAAGCCAATATCAAGCTGGACTGGCTCGACTCGACCCTGACCTCGGTCACCGGCGTGCGCAAGTGGAAGAACACCAATGGTCAGGATATCGACTATTCAGGCGCTGACATCCTCTATCGCCGCGACAACGGGGACTTCAAGGCGGACTTCGACACCTTCTCGCAGGAACTGCGTCTGGCCGGAGGCGGTGAAAAGCTGAACTGGCTGGTCGGGGCCTTCTACACCGACGAAGACCTGAAGCGCACGGATTCTTACGTCTATGGCTCGCAGTACGAAACCTATCTGTCGATCCTGCTGGCGCAGGCGCTGGGCCTGCCCACCACGACGCCGACGGTCTCATTGCTGACCGGCCGCGCCGCCGGCACCTCCTACGCGGCGGGTGAGGGCGCGCTCGACTACTATACGCAGGAGTCGAAGTCGCTGGCCCTGTTCACCAACAATGGTTACAAGTTCACCGACAAGTTCGAGGTCACGATGGGCCTGCGCTATACGCAGGAAACCAAGAAGATGACCGCCATCTACACCAATTCAGATGGGGGCGTCGGTTGTGCCTCGGCCATTGCGCGTTCGGGCCTGATGGGCAATGCCCCGGTCGGCACTTGGGCGGCCATCCCGGCGGCCTCGCGGCCGACCGTGGTCGGCAATATGTGTACCTTCTGGGGCAATGCGGCCTTCAACAACCGCCGCATCGCCAACGAAGTGACCGAGAAGGAGTGGTCGGGCACGCTGAAAGGCGCCTACCGTTTCAACGAAAACATCATGGCCTATGCCTCCTACGCCCGTGGCTATAAGGGCGGCGGGTACAACCTCGACCGCGCCCAGACGGGCATCACGCCGGACGCCTCGCTCTACTTCAAGCCGGAGACGGTGGACTCCTACGAAGTCGGCTTGAAGACCTCGATGCTGAACAACAAGCTGCTGTTCAACATTACGGCCTTCGATCAGACCTTCCAGGACTTCCAGCTCAACACCTTCCTCGGCACGGCCTTTGTGGTCGAGTCGATCCCGGAACTGAAGTCGAAGGGCTTTGACGCCGATGTCTACTGGTCCACGCCGATCCGCGGCCTGTCGGTGCAGGGCGGCGTCGCCTATGCCGACACCAAGTACGGCAGCTTCACCGCCGCTGACCTGTCGAACCCGGCACGCTTCCCGCAACTGTCGCTCCTGCCGGGCGCGCGCATGTCTTTCGCCCCGGAATGGACGGGCTCGCTGGCCGTTACCTGGTCGGGCAATATCGCCGAAAACCTGCGCGCAACGGGCAATATCGCCGCCAAGTATTCCTCGGAATACAATACCGGCTCCGACCTGATCCCGTTCAAGATGCAGGACGGCTATACGCTGCTCAATGCCCGCTTCGGCATCGGTGCGCCCAATCAGGCCTGGACGCTGGAGTTCTGGGCGCAGAACCTGACCGACGAAACCTATAAGCAGGTCGTGATCAACGCGCCGCTGCAAGGCAATGGCTTCCAGTCCACTTTGCAAGCAAACGGCACCTATTACAATCAGGCGCTGGACTCCAACACCTACGACGCCTTTATGGGTCAGCCGCGTACCTATGGCGTGACCCTGCGCGTTAAATACTGATCCTGATTTACAGATCAGCAGAGACAAAGGCCCCGGTGACCGCCGGGGCCTTATTTTTTGGCACCCTGTTGCCGTATTTTCACCCTCTTGTGGGATGCAATATTCCGACAGAACGCCTATATCTATAGTCCAGCCAAAGGAGACCGCTCATGGCCGACAAAGCCCCTGCCGAAGCTATTGCCGAAAAGACCACGCGCTCGATCACCGACGCGCTGGAGTACCTCGAAGACAAGCTGAAGGTGTCGCAGGACACCCGCGACAAGATCAATGGCAGCATCGACCGCCTTCAGGTCATTCTCGAAGAAGCCCGCGACGAGGCCGAAGACAAGACCAAGGTCGTGCGCCGTCAGATTCGCCGTCACCCCGGCACCTCGGTGGCCATTGCCGCCGCCGCCGGTGTGGTCATCGGCCTGCTGTTGTCGCGCCGCGACTAAGACGGTTACAGACATAAACAAACCGCGCCGTTTCAAGTGAAGCGGCGCGGTTTTGTGTGGGAGGGGCAATGATCTATTGGGTTGTGATATGTGTGGCCACGCCGGGCCTCTGCTATTGCGCTTTTCAGCTCTATCGTGGTCTGCGTGACGGGGAGATGAACGGGCTGGGCTTTGTGCCGATCTTCAATCAGGAGCCACCACTGGATCGCAAGGAAGACTTCCGTGATTTCTGGATCACGGCCGCAACGCGCGCCGGGACTCTTCTGGTCGGCATTCCCTTGCTTATTAAGACGCTCAGCATCGCGCTTATGACGCTGTGACTACATGCGGTACTGACCGCTCTCGATCAGGCTCAGGCACTCCGCCGTCAGAGGCTTATAGCCGCTGTCGTCCATCTTCATCACATAGAGCGGATCGCTGACTTTTGCCGGATCAAAACCCGCCAGAACAAGGTCCATCTTCTTGTATTTGAAGGTGCCGGTCGTCTCGGCATTTTGCAGCAAGCGCACAAAGCGCGGCCGGGCATAGACGGGCAGGTGGCTGTTTACATGCTGTGCAAAGGCTTCGATCGAGAAGCCTTCACCGGTGATCAGCGCCACCATCCCCGCCTTGCCGTCATAGTGCGGCACCGGCACGCCATAGACAATCGCCTCATCAACGCCTTCGGCGCGGGCGCAGCATTCGCCCACCTCTGAGGTCGAAACGTTCTCGCCCTTGAAGCGGAAGGTGTCGCCGATACGGTCCACGAAATAGATATAGCCGTCCCGGTCCATCTTCATCAGGTCACCGGAACGGAACCAGGCGTCGCCCTTTTTGAAGACGTCGCGCATCACCTTCTTTTCCGACGCGGCCTTGTCAGCATAGCCGGTGTAGAAGTGGCGGGCATCGGTGCCGATGGCGCCGATGGCTTCGCCGACCTCGCCGGGCTTGCACTCGATACACAGACCGTTCGGCCCGCGCACCGGGGTTTCGCTTTCGACATCGAACTGCACCAGCCGGATGTTGAAGGCGTTGCGCAGATAAGCCGGTGCGCGGCCAATGGCACCGGCCTGACCATCAAAATTAAACAGCGACACATTGCCTTCGGTCGAGCCGTAGAATTCGATGATCACCGGCACCTTGAAGCGCGACTTGAATTCGCTCCACACCTCCGGCCGCATACCGTTGCCGAAGGCGACCTTCAGCCGGTGCTTGGTCTCATCGTCCGGATTGGCCGCCACTGGCGCGTTGACGAGGTAACGGCACAGTTCCCCAATATAGACGATATGGGTGCAGTTGAGGCTGCGCACATCAGGCCAGAAGGCCGAGGCCGAGAACTTGCGCTTGATGACCATGGAGCCGCCATTGAGCAGCGCCGCGCCGACACCGCACAGGCCGCCGGTCGAATGGTACAGCGGCAGGGCGTTATACAGGCGGTCTTCCTCGCTCATGTGCGACACGCCGCGGAACGCCTTCATGTAGAGCTGAGCGCGCGCATGGGTGATCTTGGCCGCCTTGGGCAGGCCGGTGGTCCCGGAGGTGTAGATATAGAGCGCCGGGTCACGCGCCACCATGCCCTGCCGGATTTTGCGGTCGGGGCGCACCGTGCTGACCCCTTTGAGCGCCTGGGTCAGCGAATGGTGATGCGAGGTTTCGTCACCCTGCGCCAGATCGAGCACAAACACCTCCTGATGGCGGCTCAGGCTGGCTTCGATTTCGGCAAAGGCGGGCAGGGTGGTGGGATCGACAATCGTCAGGCTGGCGGTCGAGATGTTGATGCAGTGGGCCAGACCCTGACCGGTCAGGGCGTTGTTGATCAGGGCGCTGATCACGCCGATCTTGCTCAGCCCGTACCAGATAGGGATGTATTCGAGGCGATTGGGCAGGAAGACCGCCACCGTGTCGCCGGGTTTCAGGCCGCGCGACAAACCCCAGTTGGCCACGCGGTTGGCCAGCACGTCCATCTCTGAATAGGTGAGGCTCTTGTCCTCGAACAGCAGGGCAATGCGCGCCGAATGGCGATCTACCGAGGCTTCGACATCGTCGCACACCAGCACAGGCGAGTTTGAATCCACCTCGCGGATATGGCGCAGCAGCCGCAGCAACCGCTTGATGAAAATGAATTCGCGCCTGGCCCTGTCGATCAGGTTCATGGAACGTCTCCGGATACCCTGTGCCTCATGACGTCTATGGTGACGCCTTATGAGTCAGCATATCCCGGAATATGCGTTTCGCCAGCATAAAATTGACGTGAACGGAAAGTATTTTCCCTTACCGCAAGGGAAGGCGCTGTTATGTCAGCTCAGGTTTCAAACGCCTCAATACGTTGATATGCCAAGATTTTATCCGTGGTTAAATCTAAATTTCAATGGCCTTGCCGTCAGCGTTTCAGGACCATGACCGTCACATCGGCGGTCTTGTTGTCGATCAACCGCACCTCATAGGTGCCGGGTTGCAGGTCGAAATCGACGATCTTACGGATGCCGGAACAGTCCGGCCCGTGCCCGTGCTTGCTCGATTTCAGCGCTTCACCATCCTTCACCACGTCGATCCACAGCCCAGCCCCGGCGGCAATGCCATAGGTGCCGGCCTCGGTTACGCTGAGGCTCAGCGTGCCGCTAAAGGTCGAGGTGGTCGGCGGCGTGGCGCGGGCACGTTTATAGGTGACGCGGGTCGCCTCAAGCAGGGTCACCTTGACCGGCTTGCCCAGGCTCAAAGCCGGGGCACCGCTGGCCTCCGCCGTGGCCTTGACCGGGGTGGCGTGCATCCAGTGGGTGAAGGGCCCGGTCAGGACCGGCTCCGGCGGGCAGGCCGGTTTGGCCTCTTCGGCCCATACCGGAGCGGCGGTCAGCAACAGGGCGGCGGAAAGAAGTAGGGCGCGCATGGGATACCTTTGACAGAGCCATTTTACCGCTGAGTGTAATCCCGGAATTGCGGCGCAGGGAAGATGGGCGGGACTGATTTTAGGCAAGCATAAGAATCCGGGGTCAGTTGACCCCGGACCCCGGATGTGAGGCTAAAAAGGTTTAGCCACTAAAAACACAAAAAGCACGAACGGGAGCCTGTGGCACAGGCCTGCGCCTAACATATCGAGGCTGAGTTGTGGCGCGCGAGATTTTTTAGAAACCACAGATTACACAGATTACACAGATTATCCGTGCCTGTGTCACGCATAGGCGCGTAGCGCCAATCTGTGCCATCTGTGAAATCTGTGGTTCAAATCCCTTCGGCGCGCAGCGCCCCTCACTCGTGCAGGCCGCACGAAGGTAAGGGCCCTGCGGGCCGGGCGTTTCAACGCAAAGAGGTTCGTGGAGTTCGTGCCGTTCGTGGTGCTTCCTTCACCCCGTATCCAGCGGGAACAGGTCGGGCCACAACAGATTGAGGTCTTCGCGGCTATAGGCTTTGAGCGCTTTCAGCAGCGTGTCGCGCGTTTCGCCCATTTCATACAGGCGGGGGAGGCGGTCGCCGTGCAGGACCTCCACATCCTCATCGCGGATCAGGCCGTAATCGTGCTGCGTTAACGGCGTGCCCTGCGGCCGGGGGATAGCCACGGTGTTCTGCACGCGCTCCCGCAGAGCCATTTCCGGCGGCGTCAGGGGCCGCGACGGGGCAGCAGGTTCAGATTTCGGCTGAGGAGCGGGTGTAACCTCGACCGGTGCGACAGGTTTGGTTTCAGGCTGTGGTGCCGGTTGTGACCGCGCTTGTTTGTAGGCGCGGGCATTGACCCGCATTTGTTCGATCCGCGCGCTGAGTTCAGCCATGTGATCGCGCGGCGGGTGCGGCCACTGCATCCCTTTGAGCGCATCGGGTTTGAGTGTGATGAAGGGCACGTCCGGCGCCTTGTCGAGCCAGTCTCCAGACCATTCGAGTTTGTTTTTCAGCTTCACCTGATCCTCGATGGCGGCGATGGCGTGTTTGTGCGCCTGTGCCTGAGAGGCGTCGCAGCGGGCATAGAGGCGCTCGATCATCAGCGCTGTGCGGATGCCCTTGGTGACCGCGTCCGGCGTTTCAGGCGCGTCCATCGCGCTTAAGGCCAGCAGCATCCGGTCCGCATAGGCGCGCAAGTGTTCGCGCCGCTGTTCGGGGGTCAGAGAGCCAGCCATGTCCGTCGTCTCGGTCATGCCCCAAAGGGTAACCGCGCTTTTTATGGCGGGGATAGATTGGGGGCATTTTGCCCGCAGCGCAGGGGCGAGGTGCGTTACCTGCTTGTCAGAATGTCGTGGTGTTGAGGTTAAGGAAGCCCCCCACCACCGCATCTCAACGCCTTTGGCGTCTCGTGCGGTCCCCCTCCCCAGCAAGCTGGGGAGGTATGAGGGACGTTTCGCGCCCCTAAACCGGGTGCAGGGGCCGCGCCCCTGCCCGCCGGAGGCTCTTGATGCTGAAGTTGCCATGGGAAAGCCATATTAGCCAATAGGTTTGGAAACGGAATTGTAGGGGGTAAAAATGCGTGTGTGGGTTTTGGCTCTGGGGCTGCTTTGGGCAGGGACAGCGCACGCGGCCGCTGTCATGGACGGGGTGCGTCCGTGGTCCGGCGGGGCTGTGCCCTATCATTTTGAACCGGCATTGCTACAACAGGCAGGGGCCAAAGGGGCCGATTGCCGCGAATGGAGCCGATGGCGCGCTGGACCGGCGAAACAGGCCTGTCAGGCCATGGCCGAATGGACGCGCGTCAGCGGCGTGCGCTTTGTGCCTGATGCTAAACGGCTCGACTCTGTCAGCATTGTCAGGGGGGCCGCTACGACTGGCACGATAGGGCGCTTGCCTGCGGGTAATCGGGTAACCATCGAGCCGGGCGTCACCTACGGCAGCGTCCTGCACGAGTTTGGCCATGTATTGGGGCTGATGCACGAGCATCAGCGACCCGACCGCGATGACTATCTGCGTTTTGAGCCGTTTCTGACCGCGCTCTTGCAGCGTTGTACCTTCCTGACCGAGGTGTGTCGGGATGTGCGGCTGGCCTTTCCCAAGGTCGGGGTACGGGCAAAGACCGACTATGATCCGTGCTCCCTGATGCACTATCTGGCCAATCAGGCACCGCGCCATCCGCAGGACAAGCGCTGGGCGCGTATCTTTAGCCTGACGGACAAGGGGCAGGCCCGACTCAAGACCTGTCAGGGGCAGTTTGCGGCCCTGCCGGCGCGCTGCCGTAAGGTGGGGCAGAAATGCGCGGTATCGAAGCTGGATGCCGAACTGGTGCGGCGCTTTAACGGGGTTGTGGATTAGCGGGATGATGTTTCCATTCAAAATCATCTAGGCTCAGGCCCTATTAATTAACGCGAGGGATTCCCAAGGGGGGGTTGATGTGATTCACTTTTGGAAGGAGGTGGATCATGGCTGATGTGTTTTTGCTGTCTGATGTGCAATTCAACCGGATACGCCGGTATTTTCCGTTGTCGCATGGCGTTCCTCGCGTGGATGATCTGCGCGTGGTCAGCGGGATTATTTACGTTATAAAACATGGTCTTCAGTGGAAGGATGCCCCCAAGGGCTATGGTCCGCACAAGACGCTTTATAACCGCTTCATGCGCTGGAGCCGGATGGGCGTTTTCAATCGGATTTTCAGCGCTCTGGCCTCGCAGGCCGGTGATCCGGAGCAACTGATTATCGACGCCACGCATCTCAAAGCCCACCGCACCGCAGCCAGCCTGCTAAAAAAAGGGGATTTCCCCGCCTTCTCGGACGCACCAAAGGTGGCCTGAACTCCAAACTTCATGCGGTTAGCGACCCGCACGGCAGGCCTATCTGCCTGTTGCTGACCGCTGGACACGTCAGCGACTTCAAGGGCGCAGCCTTGCTGCTGGATACACTGCCCAAAGCAAAAACTTTGCTGGGTGATCGGGGATATGACGCCAACTGGTTCCGTGATGCTCTGAAAGATAAAGGAATAAACCCCTGCATCCCTTCAAAGCGTAATCGAAAAGTCCAGATCGAGCATGACAAAATACTCTATAAGCAACGCCATAAGGTCGAAAACATGTTCGCCAAACTCAAAGACTGGCGGCGCGTACACACTCGATACGACCGCTGTGCCCACACCTTCTTCTCTGCCATACTTATCGCCGCTACCGTCATCTTCTGGCTCTGATCAATGAGTCTTGAGCCTAGAGTTGAAATGACTTTAGGTGGAAACGCCATTTCGCTCTAAATTTTTGTTTTGTCGCGATGTTTTTGCGGAAAACCGCTCACACTTTTGGCTTCGCCGAACTTCGTTTCCGCACATCGCTCTAGGCTTGATCAAGCAGCACTGTCCCTGACGCTTTAACCGGCCACGTCTTCATGCGCGTTTTCGAAAACCACGCTACAGGGGCTGCGGGCCGTTGGTTTCGCCGCTGAACGCCGTGTGGCGTTCGAACGGGGCAATCTCAAGACGCTTGCCATCGCGCCAGTCCGCAAAGGTCCGGTTCCAGACGCGGCGTTCCTTGTTGTAACCGCCGCTGCCGCCCAGTCGCACCGCCGTGTACAGGATAAGGCGCTTGAACCACGCCACCTTCAGTTCACGCAAGGCATGGAGAAAGACGCGATCGGCACGCGCCCGCATGTCGGGCTCACCCACGGCGTAGAGCCAGTCGTGCACGACCGCCGCCTTGGCATGACGACCAAAGGCGGGAATCAGGCCGCGCACCAGCCAGGGAATGGAGGCGAAATCAGTAATGTAGCTTTGCGGTACGCGAAACCTCAGGCCCTCGATTTCGTCCTCATAGACAAAGCTTTCGTAAAGGACGGCGGTGGTGCGGCCTTCCCGCTCAATGTCGCCATCCAGCACGGCCACCAGAAGCGCAGACGGCATGGTCGGGGCGTATTTTAGCCCCATCTCGGCGACCGGTTTTGTCCCGGAATAGAATGGCATGTCCCCTCCATTTAGAGCGATATGTCGAAAAGCGTGGGCGGTTTTTGAAAAAATATCGCTATAAAACAGAAACTTATAGACATTTGGCGGCTCAACTGGACCGACGAATGCTCTAAGCGCGCGTAACACTATTCTCTGAAACCAGCCTCAAGGCAAGGGAGGGTTGCGGAGGCATAAAAAAACGCCCTACCGGGGAGGGGGCAGGGCGTCGGCTTGCGCGTCATAGACGCTCAGACGTCAGGCCGTCAGGTCGAGCACGATGCGGCCCTCGATTTGCCCCTCGTGCATACGCGCAAAGATGTCGTTGATGTTTTCCAGCTTTTCGGTGGCGATGGTCGCCTTGACCTTGCCGTCGCTGGCGAAATCAAGCGATTCCTGAAGGTCGAGGCGCGTGCCGACGATGGAGCCGCGCACAGTCACGCCATTGAGCACCATGCCGAAGATGTCGAGCGGGAATTCTCCCGGCGGCAGGCCGTTGAGCGACACCGTCCCGCCGCGCGACACCATGCCGAGCGCTTGTTTGAAGGCGGTGGTCGAAACCGCGGTGACGAGCACGCCCTGCGCCCCACCATCGGTAGCCTTTTTGATATAGGCCGCTGGATCGGCTTCTGTTTTGGCATTGACGGTCACAGTTGCCCCAAGGCGGCGGGCGAGGTCGAGCTTGGCGTCGTCAATATCGACGGCGGCGACGTTGAGCCCCATGGCCTTGGCGTATTGCACGGCCATGTGGCCCAGACCGCCGACGCCGGAAATGACCACCCAGTCGCCGGGCTTGGTGTCGGTGACCTTCAGCCCCTTATAGACGGTCACGCCCGCGCACAGGACGGGCGCGATTTCGGTAAAGCTGATGGTTTTGGGCAGGTGACCGACGAAGTTGGAGTCGGCCACCACATATTCGGCAAAGCCGCCATTGACCGAATAGCCGGTGTTGAGCTGAGATTCGCACAGGGTTTCCCAACCGCCCAGACAATGGCGGCAATGGCCGCAGGCTGTATAGAGCCACGGCACGCCGACGCGGTCGCCTTCCTTGACGTGCTTGACGCCCTTGCCCACCGCCGAAACGTAACCGACGCCTTCGTGACCGGGGATGAAGGGCGGATTGGGCTTCACCGGCCAGTCGCCTTCGGCGGCGTGCAGATCGGTGTGACACACGCCCGAGGCCTGAATGGCCACCTGAATCAGGCCTTCGCCGGGTTCCGGCACCGGCACTTCGTCGATGGTGAGGGGTTTGCCGAACTGGCGGACAACGGCCGCCTTCATGGTTCTGGCCATGCTGCGTTTCTCCTGCGGATGGGGGTGATACCAAGGGTCATTGAAAATGACTCTTGGTATGAGAAGCATGATGCGTCGCAGGGGGCCGTGCCGCCATGCGACGGATGGGCGCGCGTAAAAACAGCGCGGGGGCTTCAACACCCACCGCGCTTTTGCATTTCCGGTCAGAAGAAGCCAAGCTTGGCTGGCTGATAGGAGACGAGGATGTTCTTCGTATGCTGATAGTGGTCGAGCATCATCTTGTGCGTTTCGCGTCCGATGCCCGACTGCTTATAGCCACCGAAGGCGGCGTGGGCCGGATAGGCGTGGTAGCAGTTGGTCCACACGCGGCCCGCTTCGATGCCGCGACCGGCGCGATAGGCGGTATTCATATCGCGGCTCCACACACCGGCACCCAGACCATAGATGGTGTCATTGGCGATTTCGATAGCCTCTTCCACCGTCTTGAAGGTGGTAACCGAAACGACCGGACCGAAGATTTCCTCCTGGAAGACGCGCATCTTGTTGTGGCCTTCGAAGATGGTCGGCTTGATATAGAAGCCGCCTTTCAGGTCGCCGGACAGGTGATTGGCTTCGCCGCCGGTCAGCACCTTGGCGCCTTCTGCCTTGCCGATATCGAGATATTTCTGGATCTTCTCGTACTGCTCCAGAGAGGCCTGAGCGCCGATCATCGTGCCCATGTTCAGCGGGTCGCCCTGGGTGATGGCTTCGACGCGCTTTATGGCCTTCTCCATAAACTTGTCATAGATCGACTCGTGGACCAGAGCCCGCGACGGACAGGTGCAGACTTCCCCCTGATTGAGGGCGAAGAAGGCAAAGCCTTCCAGAGCCTTGTCGAGGAAGGTGTCGTCTTCGTCCATCACATCGGCGAAGAAGACATTGGGCGACTTGCCACCCAGCTCCAGCGTGATGTTGGTCAGGTTGTCGGCGGCGGAACGCATGATCTCCTTGCCGACGCCGGTCGAGCCGGTGAAGGCGATCTTGGCAATGCGCGGGCTCTTGGCCAGCGGCGCGCCCGCCTCGATGCCGGTACCGTTGACGATGTTGAGAACGCCCGGCGGCAGCAGGTCGGCGATCAGTTCGGCGACGACAAGGATCGAGGCCGGGGTCTGTTCAGCGGGCTTCAGCACCACGCAGTTACCGGCGGCCAGAGCGGGGGCCAGCTTCCACGCCGCCATCAGGATGGGGAAGTTCCATGGAATGATCTGACCCACAACGCCCAGCGGTTCATGGAAGTGATAGGCGACCGTGTCGTGATCCAGTTCGCCTATCGAGCCTTCCTGCGCGCGGATGCAGCCGGCGAAATAGCGGAAGTGGTCGATGGCCAGCGGAATGTCGGCGGCGGTGGTTTCGCGCAGCGGCTTGCCATTGTCCCAGGTTTCAGCTTCGGCAACGAGGCCGAGATTGGCTTCTAGGCGGTCGGCGATCTTCAGAAGGATGTTGGCGCGCTCGGTCACCGAGGTGCGGCCCCAGGCCGTTTTCGCTTTGTGGGCGGCATCGAGCGCGCGCTCAATGTCCTGCGCGTCGGAACGCGGCACTTCGCACAGCTTCTGACCGTTCACCGGCGAGATATTGTCCATATAGCGGCCATTGACCGGTTCGACCCAGTCGCCACCGATAAGGTTACCGTAGCGGGTTTTGAACGGTGTGGCGGCGGTGAGATCGCGTTCATGCTTGGTCATGCGAGTTGTCCTTATCTGGTGTTAACCCCTGAGACACCCAGCCTGCGCCCCCGCGATGGCCTGTCGCAAGCACGGACAAACATGATGCGCCGCAGCATCACGCGCATTGTGAAACCCCGCCAACCCCCGCTGTCGCAGGCTGCATCACAGGTGTCGAATCTGTCGCATTTTGCGACAGATGACAGACGTCGAAAGCGGGCGCATAATGTCCGCAACAAACGATAATGCGGCAGGAAACCATGACCACCGATCCGGCCCGCGTCGAGGCGGCGCGTAAGTCCTTCTTCGAAAAGCGCAGCCTGCCCGTCGATCAGGTGGGGCATGCCATACTGCGGTCGTGGATACGCTGCGCTGATATGGGGCTGAATGCGGCTGCCGATCCGCGCACCGAAGCCCCTTCGACCAGCGATGTGCGATTGCTTCACGAAAAGCACGAGGCGCTGCGCCGCATTTCACGCCCGGAACTGGACGCCTTACATGCTGAGGCGCGTGAACTTTCGGGCATCGTCATCCTCACCAATGCGCGCGGCGAAATCCTCGATGCCGTCGGTGATCCGGGCTTTGCGGGCAAGGCGGCGGAGGTGGCGTTGCGCCCTGGTGTCCTATGGAGCGAGGACGGCACCGGCACCAATGCGATCGGTACGGCAATTGCCGAGCGTCGCCCGGTGGCCGTCAACGGTGCCGAGCATTATTTTCAGGCGCACCGCGTGTTGAGCTGCGCCGCGACGCCGATCATCGACCCGCGCGGCGCGGTTCTGGGGGTGCTTGACCTCTCGACCCCGGCCCATATGCAGGGTGGACACATGCTGGGCCTGATGCGGCTGGCGGTCGAACAGATCGAACACCGCCTGTTTCGCGAAGGCTTCGAGTCGTGCCAGACCCTGCGTTTCCATAGCGATTCCAGCCTGCTGGGGGCGGCGCGCGAAGGTATTCTGGTCTTTCGTGACGGGGTGGTGGTCGCCGCTAACCGCCGTGGCCTGTCGCTGACCGGGCATAACTGGGACGATCTCGACAGCCTGCGCTTTGACGACCTGTTCGATGCCGGGGGCTTGCGGCCCGGCGCGCTGCACCTGCGCGACCACGAAGGGCGGCTCTATCACGCGCGCTGCGAAGAGGACGGCACGGCCCCGGCAGTGACGAACCTTACCGAGGGACGGCTGGACGATGTCGAGACGGCGGCCATTCGGCGTGCGCTTGAGGCGCATGGGGGTAATGTCAGTGCGGCGGCGCGGGCACTGGGTATCCACCGTTCGACCATTTACCGCAAATCGGGTCAGTCCAGTATGAGTTGACGTGCTTCCAGCGCTTGCAGGCGTTCGGCTTCGCGTTGAGCGGCGACGATTTTTTCCGCTTCGATGGCGTGGGCCTTGAGCCGGGCGATGGCGCGCCACAGTTCAGCCACCTCTCCCTTGTCGCCGGTCTGTTCCGGCACCGGTGTATCGAGCTTGCCTTCTGACAGGCTGATGATGGTCCCGGCCACGTGCCGCAGCGGGCGGGTGATGAAGTGGAGGATGGCCAGAGCCGACAGACACAGGATTCCGGCTATCGAAAAGAGGGCCATCAGCAGAAAGGTCTGACTGCGCTGTGCTGAAAAGGCGGCGGCTTTCGCCTGGGTGCTGGTGAGGTCCTTGCGGGCTTCAACCACCAATTTGTCCAGACTTTTTTGCAGTTGGATACGATCTTCCCGGCTGGACGTGCCCAGCGCGGTGGCCTTATCGATTGCCCCTTCGTTCGCCAGAGCCACCACCTGACGACGGACCGCTATGAATGTACGCGCAGTCGGTTCAATCTCGGTGTAACGGGCACGTTCTTCGGCATCTTTTGACTGCTGCCAGCTTTGAAGCACACGCTCAACCTCATTGAGGCTGCGGGAAAGGTTCCCTGCAAAAACCTTCGCTTCGGCGGCATCCTGCGACAGGTAAATGCCTCGCGATTCCATCACAACATTGCTGACCATATGGTTGATGCGTTCGATGTCGTAGGCGTGTTCGTAGGCGGCACCGTACGCGCCCATCATCGTCTTGTAACGGTCGAGAGACATCAGGGCGAGGCTCGTAATGAGCAACGACATGACGGCGAACGAGGCAATCAGGGCCATCAGGCGCAAACGAATCGACATAGGTCCCAAACCCGAAACAGATAACGCGATTATGACACCTATAGGTGCTTAAGTGTAAAGATCGTGTTTATTGCGCTGATTTTGGTTATAAATTGGGCTATTTGGTTGATGTGGCGGTAATATATTGCATAGAAACGATATCCGCCTTACATAAAAGTGCGACGAACACTTACCGCAGCACAAAAAAGTATTAACCCTGATCTGGCGGTAATAAAAAACGCCGGAGGCTGACCTCCGGCGGCTGAACAAACGCTTTAACAAAAGAGATCAGTGGTTGTCGCGCGGGACGCCCGCACCGACCTGAGCGATGCGCTGATACTTGACGGCGTTTTCGAGCACCATGCCCGACCCCATCTGGCCGACGACGCCCCGCTGCATTTCCTGCCACGGGGTCTGGTGCGCCGGGTACTGGAAGCCACCGGCAGCCTCAAGCGCGGCGCGGCGCTCGGCGATTTCCGCGTCGGAGATCAGGACATTGACCGTGTTGTCATTCAGATCAACGCGCACCTGATCACCGGTTTGCAGGATGGCAAGGTTGCCGCCCGCCGCCGCTTCGGGCGAAGCGTTGAGGATCGACGGCGAACCCGACGTGCCCGACTGACGGCCATCGCCGATGCAGGCCAGAGAGGTGACGCCGCGCTTCAGCAGGTAGTTGGGGGCGCGCATATTGACGACTTCGGCGGCACCCGGATAGCCGATGGGGCCAGCACCGCGCATGAACAGGATGCAGTGTTCGTCGATGTTCAGGGATTCGTCGTCGATGCGGTGGTGATAGTCTTCCGGGCCGTCGAAGACGATGGCGCGACCGGTAAAGGCGTTGGGCGAGGCCGGATCGGACAGGTAGCGCTCGCGGAATTCCGGGCTGATGACCGAGACCTTCATCACCGCCGAGTCGAACAGATTGCCCGACAGGACACGGAACCCGGCGGCCAGTTTCAGCGGTTGCTCGAACGGACGGATAACGCGCTCGTCCTCGATGACCGCATCGCGGCAGTTTTCGCCGATCGTCTTGCCGTTAGCGGTGATCGCGTTTTCATGGATCAGCCCGTGCTTGATCAACTGACCCACCACGGCGGGGACGCCACCGGCATGGTGGTAATCTTCACCCAGATATTCACCGGCCGGCATCAGGTTGACCAGCAGCGGCACCTCTTCGCCGTACTGCTGCCATTCCTCGATCTTCAGCTCCACGCCGATATGGCGGGCCAGCGCGTTGAGGTGGATCGGGGCATTGGTCGAACCGCCAATGGCCGAATTGACGCGGATGGCGTTGATGAAGGCTTCCTTGGTCAGAATGTCCGACGGCTTCAGGTCTTCGTGGACCATATCGACGATGCGCTTGCCCGTGCGGTAGGCGCATTCCTGACGGTCGCGGTGCGGGGCCGGGATGGCGGCCGAGTAGGGGAGTTGCATCCCCAGCGCTTCGGCCAGGCTGTTCATGGTCGTTGCCGTGCCCATGGTGTTGCAATAGCCGGTCGAAGGCGCCGAAGACGCCACCAGCTTGATGAAGCCCTGATAGTCGATTTCCCCGGCGGCCAGCAATTCGCGGGCCTTCCACACGATGGTACCCGAACCCGTGCGCTCACCCTTGTACCAGCCGTTGAGCATGGGGCCCACCGACAGGGCGATGGCCGGGATGTTGACGGTAGCGGCAGCCATCAGGCAGGCCGGGGTCGTCTTGTCGCAGCCGATGGTCAGCACGACGCCGTCCAGAGGATAGCCATAGATGACTTCGACGAGGCCGATATAGGCCAGATTGCGGTCAAGGCCCGCCGTCGGACGCTTGCCCGTTTCCTGAATCGGGTGGACCGGGAATTCGATAGGGATGCCGCCCGCTTCGATGATGCCTTCGCGGATGCGCTTGGCCAGTTCAAGGTGGTGGCGGTTGCACGGGCTGAGGTCGGAACCGGTCTGGGCGATGCCGATGATCGGCTTGTCCGACTGCAACTCCTCCAGCGACAGGCCGAAATTCATGTAACGCTCAAGGTAGAGCGCCGTCATGTCGGCGTTTTCAGGATTGTCGAACCAGGCGCGCGAACGGAGCTTGGTCTTGGAACGGGAGAGGTTGCGGTCGGACATCGGTGTGGGCGTTCTTTACTTCTTGGATTACTTGGCGACGAAGAGGTGGTGAACCGTCGTCTGGGTGTAGGTTTCGCCGGGGTTCAGACGGGTGGTCGGGAACTGCGGCTGGTTGGGGCTGTCGGGGAAGTGCTGGGCTTCGAAGGCCACGGCGTCGCCCATGCGGGTGACCTGACCGTTGCGGCCCGGAACCTTCCCGTCGAGGAAGTTGCCGGTGTACATCTGAATGCCAGGCTCGGTGGTCAGTATCTTCAGGCCGCGGCCCGACTTGGCGTCGATCAGGGTGACGGCCTGTTTCGGAGTCTTGGTCACACCACCGCGCAGGACGTAGTTGTGGTCTATGCCAAGGCCGATCAGGATTTGCGGATCGCGCGCATCGCGCACGCGCTCATTGATCACCGCCGGCTTGGTGAAATCGAAGGGCGTGCCCTTGACCGGGGCGATATTGCCGTAGGGAATGGCGGTTTCATTGGTGGGCAGATAACCGTCTGATTCCAGTTGCAGCGAGGCCTCGAGCGCCGAGCGGCCCGAACCCACACCCGCCAGATTGAACAGGGCATGGTTGGTCAGGTTGACGATGGTCGGCTTGTCCGTCGTCGCCTTGTAGCGGATGGTCAGATCGTTGTTTTCACTGAGGCTATAGGTCACCTCGATCTTCATGGTGCCGGGATAGCCCTCTTCGCCGTCCGGCGAGGTGTAGGTGAAGGTGGCCGAAGCCTCGCCCGTCTTGCCGCCGCTCTTGACCGAAGCCAGGGTCCAGTTGACCTTGTCAAAGCCTTTCAGGCCGCCGTGCAGGTGGTTACCATTATTGTTGGTGGCCAGCGTATAGGTCTTGCCATCCAGGGTAAACTTGCCCTTGTTGATGCGGTTGGCGTAGCGGCCGACGGTCACCCCCAGATATTGCGGGGTTTCGACATAGCCCTTCAGGTCGTCATAGCCGATGGTGATTTCGGCGGCCTTGCCATTGCGGTCGGGCGCCCACAGCGATTGCAGGGTCGCGCCGTAGGTGATGACCTTGGCGGAAACGCCCTTGGCGTTTTTCAGCACCACGGCCTTGACCTCGCTGCCGTCGGACAGCTTGCCGAAGGTTTCGCTGGTGGCCGTAGCGGCCTGCGCGGCATTGACGCCCATCAGCGTCAGAACAAGCGCTGCGAGCGCAGACGAATTGCGGAGAGTCATGGCGTCAGGCCTTTCCCATCAAGGAGCTGTTTTGCGTTTCCCGTAGTCATTTGGCGCCGGTTACGCCGGATGCCGTAACAGCCTGATTAAACCCTGCCTTTTAGTCAGACAATAGGTAAAATGCAGAGCGTTTAATTATATGATAAATTATAGGCTGTGTTCTCAGGCTATCAAGTGGACCATCCGGGTGCAGAAAGCTTCCAATGTCCAGAAATCAAGCGGGATTGTGCGTCTCAAGGAAGGCGATGGCGGCCTTGAGCAGCGCTGTGCGTGTCGTCTCGACCGACAGCCAGTGGTCTTCACCCTTGAGCCGGACCAGTTCCACAGGCTTACCCGCCTTTTTCAGCGCGGCCTCCATCCGTGTGGACTGTGAGAAGGGCACTACCGTGTCGTCAAGACCGTGTAAGAGCAGCACCGGGGCCGTGATTTTAGTAGCATTTCTGGCTGGAGAAATGGCTTCAAGGTCCGACCCGGCCAGAAAGGTTTGCCAGTAGCGATAGGTAAAGCTCTTGCGGCCGCTGTCGATCGCCTCGTTCATCATCATATCGGGTAGGTCGTACACACCAGAAATGCCGATGGCGCAGCGATAGACGTCAGGTTCAAACGCTACGCCGGCCAGAGCCGCATAACCCCCATAGGAGGCGCCGAGGATGGCGACACGCCTTGGATCGATGATCCCCTTCCCGCTGAGGTGCCGCACACCATCTGACAGATCGGTCTGCATCTTGCGTCCCCATTCGCCATGACCCTTTTTCACAAAGTCGTATCCATAACCGGATGATCCGCGAAAATTGGGTTGCAGGATCGCGTATCCACGCGTAGCCAGTGCGTTGGCAAGCCAGTCAAAGCCCAGATCGTCACGCGACTGAGGCCCGCCATGCGGCAGGACAATCAGGGGGAGGTTCTTCGCTTCACGCTGCGGCGGCAGGCTCAGATAGGCTTCAATGCCAAGGCCATCTGTGGTCGTATAGGTAGTTTTCGTCTTGCTGGCGATCCAGTCGGCAGGCAGGTCAGGATAGCTCCCGCCGATTTCCATCATGGCCCCGGTACCGAAGTTCACGAAAAAATAAGCGCCGGCCGTGTTCGGTCCCTCGACGTAAAGGATAACCTTTCTGGGGTCCTCGATGGCCATGTCAACGATTTTGACGAGGTGTTTCGGCATGGCCATCTGCGCACGTTCGGCGATCTGAGCCAGAAAGGGATCGGTATAATCGTAACGTATCCAATCTTCGCGGTAAGAAAAGCCTGCAAATCGTTTTGTCTGCGGATGGATCAATGCAAAGGCACGTCTTCCCTTGATCTTGAAGGGTTCGCTGCGCATGCCATCAGGCGCGATTTCAACGATGCCAGACGTGTCCTCCTCGTCGTCATCGGTGAAGGGAAAGCGCGCAATGATCGAGTAGCCTTCGCGCCCTAGACAAATCAAACGCGGAATGGCTTTGCCTGTGTCGTTGTTGCGATTCTTGTAATTGCCGGTGAACACGGTCTTCCAGCCGTCGCCGTCACGCATATTGATCTTGAAGTTGCGGCTGCCCCAGTCCATTTCGGAATAGGCTACGGGGATGCCCTCGGGGGTCACCACCCAGTCGAAACCGTTATAGTCGTATGAAATTTGTGTACTTTTTCCGGTCGCAGGATCAAACCGCGACAGGACCCGCGCCGTGGAAAACAGGATCTCGTACTTGTCGTCTACCCGCACGCGCTCCGGCATCGCACCTGTATTAAAGCTAACAAATGTGCCCTTTTGCAGATCCAGCACATTGGTCACGTAATGTTCGTAAGTGGCATTGCCTTGCGTGAAGCTTTTGACCACCGCGATATGATTGTTAGAGGCCCAGAATATCGCCCTGATCTTGGTGTCGGGCAAGCTTAGCCGTTTTTCGGTCTCGCGCGTGACGCGCGTGTGTTTTTCGCTGCCATTGCTCAGATCGTAGTCGAACAGCATGTCCTCGCCATTCTTCTTGGTGAGGACGGCGATGCGTTTGCCGTCCGGAGAGATGGCAGTGTCGAAAATGGCCGGATCGCGCGCGAAGACAACGGGGTCTGGGCGCGCCGTAGACGCGCGGGCGGTGGGTGTGCCCATTGCAGCGATCAGTGCGGAGACGGCAGCGCACAGGGCAGTGCGGCGGTTCAGGTCGGTCATAATTATCCCCCCGTATGTCGTAGAAAGCTCATATCAGCGGCGAGCGTCACCTTTGTAAAGGTCATGAGGCGAATTGGTTGCCGAAAAAGGTCGTCTGGCGCTTGGCGTAGTTGCGGGTCTTTTGTTTGGCCAGAGTGCGGCCCTCATCGAGCGTCATTTCGCCCTTTAGATGGGCCCACAGCTCCGGCAGGCCCAGCACGCGCAGAATGGGCCAGTCGGCTTGTAAGCCCTTGTCCATCAGGGCGCGCACCTCGTCCAGTGCGCCGTGTTCGATCATCTGGTCGAAGCGCTGATCGCAGCGGGTATAGAGCCCGTCGCGGTCGGGTTTGAGAATGTCGAAGCGATAGCTGGCCGGCGGCAGGATGGGGTGGGTATTGGTTTGCCAGTCGCTGAGCGCCCGCCCGGTCTGCCACACCACCTCCAGCGCGCGGCACAGGCGCTGACGGTCATTACGGGCCAGCCGCGCCTCTGTCACGGGGTCGAGGGGACGTAGGGTGTCGCGCACAAAGTCTTCCCCCTGTTCGTCATAGGTGGCGCGGGCACGCTCACGCACCTCAGGCTCTATCTCCGGGATTTCGGCCAGTCCGCGCACCAGAGTGAGGAAATAGAGCCCCGTACCGCCCACAATACACAGGGGCGTTTCGCCCTTTTGCGCCGCCGCGATAAAGGGCAGGGCGGCGCGCAGCCAGTCACCGGTGGACCACTGCTGGTCCGGGGGCAGAAAACCATACAACTCATGCCGGGCCTGCGCGCTCTCAGCCGCATCCGGGCGCGCGGTCAGTAACGGCACATCGGCATAGAGTTGCATCGAATCGGCATTGAGGATCACCCCACCGGTCTTAGCCGCCCAATCCAGCGCGCGCGCCGTCTTGCCCGAAGCGGTCGGGCCGCCCAGCAACAGAATGTGAGGGTCTGGCATCGGCGAGGTCTGCAAAAGGGGTTGTGTCGTTCCTATTTCCGCCTATACGGCCCTGAAGACCCAGCGGAAAGACAAATATGCCCGATCTCGACAAACAGCAGGTACTCGACGTGCTCAACACGGTCATCGACCCGGTGAGCGGGCAGGGGCTGGCCACGGCCGGGCTGGTGCGCGGCCTGACCGTATCGGGCACGCGCGCGGGCTTCATGCTGGAGGTGCCGGCGGCACAGGTCGAACGCTATGCACCGGTGCGCGAGGCTGCCGAAGCCGTACTGGCGGCCCTGCCCGGCATCGAAAAGGCGCAGGTCGTTCTGACCGCCGAAGTGGCCGAACCGCACACGCCGCGTCCCGGTCCGCAGGCCAAGCTGTCGCCGCAGGCCGCCGATCAGGGCAAGCCGAAGGCCCCGGTGGCCACGGCCCGTCCGGATCATGTCAGGTACGTTGTTGTGGTCGGTTCCGGCAAGGGCGGGGTGGGCAAGTCCACCGTTTCGCTCAATCTGGCGCTGGGGCTGAAGGCGCTGGGGCTGAATGTCGGCTGGCTCGATGCAGATATCTACGGCCCGTCGGGTCCGGTCATGCTGGGGCTCAATACGCCGCCGTCGTTCAGCGATGACAAGAAGATGATCCCGCCGGTCGCCTTTGGTTTGAAGGTCAATTCGGTCGGTTTTCTGGTCGATGCCGATCAGGCGATGATCTGGCGTGGGCCGATGGCGTCACAGGCTCTGACCCAGTTGCTGACTCAGACGCAATGGGGCACGGCGGAAACCCCGCTTGATGTACTGATCGTTGATCTACCGCCGGGGACGGGCGATGTGCAACTGACCCTGACGCAAAAGACTCTGATCGACGGAGCGGTGGTGGTCTCGACGCCGCAGGATATGGCGCTGATCGACGCGCGCCGCGCCGTGACCCTGTTCGACAAGACGCAGATACCGGTGCTGGGGATTGTCGAGAACATGGCCTATTTCGTCGGCCCCGACGGTACGCCGGTCGAGATATTCGGCCGCGGCGGCGCGCAAAAGATGGCGCAAACGCTGGAGCGGCCGTTTCTGGGCGAAGTGCCGCTCGATCCGGCCTTACGGCAAGCGGCCGACCGCGCCACGCCGCTGCGCGATGGCCCGATGGCGGAACGGTTTGCGGAAATGGCCAAGGCGTTGTGGACGCAGTTGACCTAAGCCGGCGCTTCATGCTTGTGTAGGGGCACAATACGCGCCGGGGAGGCGTGGTCAGGGGGGGATAACATGTGTAGGAACGTCATCACAGGCTTCGTGGTCAGCCTGTGCCTGTTGTTTATGGTGGGCTCGCTGGCTGCGCAAACCATGACACCGCCGCCGACCTACATACCCAATCGCACCTATCAGGAACCCAGACGTGACACGACCTCCAGCCGATTGGCCGATGCCAAGCGGCGTTCCGAGGCCGAAAAGGCGCTTAGAGAAGGCCCCGATCCGATCGTTGAAAAGGCGATTGCCGAAAAAAATTATTCCTTCCTGCTCAAACGCTACGAAAAGGACTGCAAGCAGGCCCAGATTGATCTCAAGCGCACCGGCAAACTGCCGTCCCGCGCGACGTCCTTCGACAAGGCCGGTCAGTTGGTCAAGGGCTGCCATGGCTTGGCGCAGATGTACGAAAAGGGAGAGGGGGTCGCCGCCGATACGACGAAAGCCGCCGATCTTTACCGAGCGTCGGCCCGGTTGGGCGTTACAGATTCACAGGATGCGGCGGTGCGTTTGTCGGCCGATCCGATAAAGGCGCTCGAAGCCTTCGCGCTTGATCCGGAAATGGGATATGATCACCGCTGCTACAGCACGCGCAAGCTGGCGACGATCTATGTCAGAGGTGACGGCGTGGCCAAAGACCTGAAGCAGGCAGTAAAATGGAATCGTGTCTGTTACGATGCGGCAGGCAAGAGCATCGAAACCTATCTGCCGGGCTATGTCCAAAACGGTGCCTTCACCCTGATTGATCTTTATTCGAGTACTGATCCGAATATTCGAAACCTTCCCGAAGCGCGCACTATCGCTTTAAGACTGGTGGAAACCAAGGCCGTCATCGCGGATAAGTATCGCACCCTAGCACAGTATCTGGCGGGCAACTTGTTATATGACCCCGAAGCGGGGGTGCCTGATCGTAAGCGCGGTCTGGACTTGCTCGAAAAGGCCGCCGGTGCGGGCTATCCTGAGGCGATGATCAGGCTATCTGAAATCTACGCCGCCGGGGATGGCGTGCGGGCAGACGTGTCAAAAGCGACCGAATGGTTGGATAATGCCGTGGCGGCCAAGAATGCCCGCGCACAACATCGCAAAGCCCAGCAGGCGTATACGGCCAAGGACATGGTGATGGCCAAGGCCTTGTGGATCGAGGCCGCCAAACAGGGGTATAGTGACGCCCAATATGCTCTGGCGCAGTTTTTTATCAAAGAGACGGCCAAGACGCCGAATGATCTGGCCAATGCCTATGTCTGGCTGGATGTGGCGGCCAAAAATGGACACCCAGAGGCGGCGGCGGCACGCGATGCCCTTAAACCGCAACTTCCAGACACTTTGTTGAAGGCGGCTGAGGCGGCTGAAGCCAATCTGATCAAGGCCTTTCCAAAAGTGATCGGATAAATTCTGACAGTGGCGGGATAGATTTCTTGCGCCTGCGAAAAGCGTAACCATATCCGCTTCGGTTACTTTTTAATCGGAGCTCCCTCATGTCGTTAGACACCCTGTTTTCGCCCTATGAACTGAAATCGCTGAAGCTGAAAAACCGCGTGGTCATGGCCCCCATGACGCGGGAGTTTTCGCCGGGCGGTATCCCGACCGCTGACGTGGCCGCCTATTATCAGCGGCGCGCCGAAGGCGGGGTGGGGCTGCTTCTGACCGAGGGTACGGTGATCGAGCGTCCGGCTTCCAAGAACGAGGCCGGTATCCCCAACTTCTTCGGCGAGGCGCTGCCGGCCTGGGGCAAGGTGGTCGAAGCGGTCCATGCCAAGGGCGGGCTGATCGCGCCGCAAATCTGGCACACCGGAGCGGCCGCCTCGCGCGGTGAGTATGATCCTCAGCCGAAGCAGAGCCCTTCGGGCATTGCGCTCGACGGTACGCAAAAGTGGGAACCGATGAGCGATGCCGATGTGGCCGACACCATCGCCGCCTTTGCGCGCGCCGCGGGTGACGCCAAAAAGCTGGGCTTCGATGCGGTGGAACTGCACGGGGCGCACGGCTATCTGATCGACGAATTTTTCTGGGACCGCACCAATAAGCGCGGCGATCAGTGGGGCGGCGATACGATCGGTGCGCGCACCAAATTTGCGGCCGAGATCATCAAGGCTGTGCGCGCCGAGGTCGGGGCAGACTACCCGCTGATCATCCGCATTTCGCAGTTCAAGGGCGGGGTCTATGACGCCAAGGTCACCCACACGCCGCAGGAGTTGGAAGACTGGGTGCGGCCGCTGCTCGATGCCGGGGTGGATATCATCCACGCCTCGCAGCGCCGCTTTTGGGAACCGGAATTCGAAGGCTCGGACCTCAACTTTGCCGGTTGGGTCAAGAAGCTGACCGGGGCCCCGGTGATCACGGTGGGCAGCGTCGGTCTGGCCGAAGACTTCATCACCTTCTTCGGCGGGGCGCAGGCCAATCCGCAGGGCATTGACGAGTTGCTGCGCCGTCTGGAGCGCGGGGAGTTCGATCTGGTGGCCGTCGGTCGTGCTTTGCTGGCCGATCCGCAGTGGCTCAACAAGGTGCGCGCCGGTCAGCTTGAGGACGTCAAGGCGTTCGACCGCTCGGCACTGGCTTCGCTGGTGTAGTTGTTTTTACTCCCCCAGTTTACTGGGGGAGGTGGCACGCCGAAGGCGTGACGGAGGGGGGCAGAGGCCGATTCTAAAACCCCCACCACCGCATCTCACTCACTACGTTCGCTCGTTCGGTCCCCCTCCCCAGTAAACTGGGGAGGTATAATTATATGCGTTTCCGCTCATAGACCTTCAGCGTGAAGTCGTAATCGTCGCCCTCAGCCCTGGGGCAGAATTCCGACTTCACCTCGGTCCATTGTGCCGGGTCGATCTGCGGGAAGTGCGCGTCGCCTTCCAGCGTCGTGTGTACCTCGGTCACATAGAGACGGTCGGCCTTGGGCAGGGTCTGTTCGTAAATATTGGCGCCGCCGATCACCACCACCTCATCGGCCCCATCGTCAGCGGCGTGTTCGCGGGCGATATCGAGTGCTTCAAACAGCGAATTGCACACGATGCCGCCCTCGGCCTCGAACTTCAGATCACGCGAGCAGACGAGGTTCAGCCGTCCTGGCAAGGGCTTGCGCGGCAGCGAGTCCCAGGTGTTCGAGCCCATGATGATGGGTTTGAACTGGGTAATGGCCTTGAACATCTTCAGGTCGGATTTCAGATGCCAAGGCAGGGCGTTGTCGCGCCCGATGACGCGGTTTTCGCTCATGGCGACGATAAGGGCGAGTTTGGGTTTGGGCATTGATGTCTCCCCCTCTTCCTGCATGCGGGAAGAGGGCTGGGGTGAGGGGCTAATCCGTATTGCCCCTCATCCGGCCTTAGCAGGCCACCTTCTCCCCGTAAACGGGGAGAAGGGATTATACCGCCACCGGCGCTTTGAGGATGCCATGAGACTGGTAGTTAATGACTTCAATATCTTCGAAGGCAAAGTCAAATAAATCGGTCTTCGGTGCCAGTTTCAGCGTCGGGAAGGGCATGGGGTCGCGCGATAGTTGAGTCTGTGCCTGTTCGACATGGTTCAGATAGAGGTGCACGTCACCAAAGCTGTGCACGAAGTCACCGACCTGCAGACCAATAACCTGAGCCACCATGTGCGTCAGAAGCGCATAGGAGGCGATATTGAACGGCACACCGAGAAAGATATCGGCGGACCGCTGATAGAGTTGACACGACAGCTTGCCATCCGCCACATGGAATTGAAAAAGGCAATGGCAAGGAGGTAAGGCCATGTCCTCTATTTCTGCGGGATTCCACGCCGAAACTATATGACGTCGTGAGTAAGGGTTGTTTTTTAGACCATCCAATAACTGGGTAATTTGATCTACAATTCGACCATCCTTACCTTCCCAGCGGCGCCATTGTTTGCCGTAAATACAGCCTAAATCACCTTTTTCGTCGGCCCAATCATTCCAAATTTTTACGCCCTTATCCTGAAGCGTTTTGACTTTGGTATCCCCGGCTAAAAACCAAAGGAGTTCGTGAATGATGGACTTCAAATGAAGTTTTTTGGTTGTGATAACAGGAAAACCTTCCGACAAATCAAAACGGATTTGTCGGCCAAAAAGCCCCTTGGTTCCAACACCCGTACGATCACTACGTTCCACGCCGTTATCAAGCAGGTCACGAAGTAATTCCAGATACTGGTATTCGGGATGCAACTTGATGCGCATTGGTGCAGGTTTGTCAAACATGTGATTCATCCGCATAACTGATGAAATTTCCACTCGCCAAGCCAGCCGGATTATCTTAGCGACTTCACCAATAAATCGGCATATCGCAACAAGCTCGACTCTTTAGAAATAAGAAATAGAGCTTGATGGTTGGTTAATCTTTTGGATCAACCACTATCACGATCCGGTATGAAAACCGATGTGAAAATTTCGTTAATCAAGGTTAATGCGACGATTCTCCGTCGATGGCTACGATGTTTTGGAGTTCCCATGACTCTGCCCGTCTATTATGATCGCGACTGCGACCTGGCTGTGATCCGCGGCAAGCGCCTGCTGGTCATCGGCTATGGTTCGCAAGGCCGCACGCAGGCGCTGAATGCCCGCGATTCCGGTGTATCCGACATCCGCGTGGCGCTGAAACCCGGATCGGCCACCCGGGACAAGGCCGCCGCCGATGGGTTTGCGGTGGTGACGGTCGAAGAGGGTGTGCCATGGGCCGAGGTGATCGTGGTTCTGACGTCTGATGAGGCGCATCAGGCCCTGTTCCGCGATCAGGTGGGGCCGCACCTGCGGGCCGGTCAGGCGCTGATCTTTGCGCATGGGCTGTCGGTCAATTTCGGGCTGGTCACGCCGCCGAAAGATGTGGATGTGCTGCTGGTCTCGCCCAAGGGGATCGGGCCGCGCATCCGCGACATCTATGAGGCGGGCGAGGGGGTCTTCTGCCTGTTTGCCGTGCAGCAGGACGCCACGGGTCACGCCAAGGCCATCGGCCTGTCGTTTGCGGCGGCGCTCGGTTGCGGGCGTAAGGGGATTTTGGAGACCACCCTGAAGGCCGAGTGCGAAAGCGATCTGTTCGGTGAGCAGGTGGTCCTGTGTGGCGGGACGCGCGAACTGGTCACCACGGCGTTTGAGACTCTGGTGGCGGCGGGCTATCCGCGCGAAGTGGCGTGGTTTGAAACCTGCTACGAGCTGAAGCTGGTGGTCGATTTGCTGTGGGAGCGCGGCATGTCCGGCGGTTTTGAGAAGATTTCCAATACCGCCGAATACGGGGCCTATCTGACCGGCCCGCGCATTATCGGCGATGCCTCAAAAGCGGCTATGGACGCCGTGCTGAAAGACGTGCAGTCGGGCGATTTCGTGCGCGCCCTGATGGCGGACTATGACGCCGGCGCGGTTGACCTCAAACGCCGCCGCGCGTCACTGGCGGACAATGCGCTGGATCAGACCAAACGGTACTTGGACGGGGTGGCGGATTCTGCTAAACTTTGAACAAAGTTCAGGGGTGGCAATGAAAATCTGGCGATTGGCGGGCGCGGCGGCGCTTATTCTTCTGATGTTCGGTCTGGTCCGGTGGTTCTGTCCCATGCCGGACCTGCATCAGGGCGACCTGATATTCCAGACTTCGCGTAGCCAGCAATCAAAGGCCATTCTGGTCGCCAGCCGCAGCCTCTACACCCACATGGGCATTGTCAAACACACTTCATCCGGTTGGATGGTGGTCGAAGCCGTCGGACCGGTAAAAGAGACACCTTTGAGGGAGTGGACGCAACGCGGCAAGTTCGCGCGTGTCGCCGTCTATCGTCCGAAAGCCTTGACGATTCGCCAGAGGCAGCAAGTTTTTTCGGAAGCCAAACGTCTCTACGGCCGACCTTATGACGTATATTTTTCATTCGAAAATCGCGCCATCTACTGTAGCGAACTGGCCTATCTAGCCTTTGAGGCTGCTGGGATTGAGCTGGGGGAACGTCAGCGAATTGGCGATTTGGGTGTGCTCAAGGGTCCCGCAAAGGACCTGATTGCCAAACGGGCAATCGTTGATCCCGAATGTCGTGGTTTGGATCGTAAAGCCTGCATGACCAAGGTTCTCGTGCGTGAGTTAGTGACACCGGTGAGCATCGCGCGCGACCAAGACCTTAAGAAGGTTTACTCTAATTATCCGATCTAAAAATTCTTCGCAATTCGTCGGCGGAGTTGGGAAATTGTTGCAGAACTAGCTTGGTAATGCTGCCCCTACCGCTTCACGTCGATGATCACCCGCTTGTAGCGCGTCAGGGCCGGGGTGCCTTTGTCCGTCACGGCCACGATGACGTGCAGGGTGCCGGTGCGGAAGACGCTGTTTTTCGGGATGGTCAGGTTAATTTTGGGCTGATCGGCATTGGCGATGGTCACCATGCGGCCATTGCGCCCGTTAGAGGTCGTAAAGCCGCCGGCTTCGCCATAGACAAACCACTCAAAGCTCAGTGCGTCCTTATCGGGGTCTGTGGAGCCTTCGGCGCTGAGTGACAGCGTGTCCCCCAGCCGCGCCGTTAAACGATCCGGATGCGACAGTATTGGCACCGGCGGGTGATTGGCCTCGGCATAGGGCTTGATCGTCCAGTCCATGCGTGCGGCAAAGTCGTTCTGATAGGCCTGACGCCAGCGCCAGATGGTGGCGTGATTGCTCGTGTGCCAGTTGCCATCGACCCCCAGCACCTCGTCCTCGGCATCGGTCCACAAAGGCCGCGTTTCCGGGATCAGGTGCCAGCGCGCGGGCGGTGGGGTGTAGAACTCATAACGCCCACCCCAACTGCCCCAGTCGGGGTGTTCGGGCGCGCCCAGACCGTTATTGATCAGGTACAGGAAGCTGGGGGTATCGCCTTCCATCAGATAGATGGGTTTCGGGTATTCGGCCCCCAGAGGCCCCTTGCTCATAATGTGGGTTTGCAGCCACGGCACATCGACCAGACTGAAATCCGCACCGACAAAACGCCCGTGGAAACGGTCGCCGCTGATGCCCGACCAGGTGGCGTGGTGATAGGCGCCGCCGTCGTGCATACCGGGGCTGGCGATATAGAAAAGGTCCGGAAAGGTCTGACGTAGCCATGGGCCGGAATCGTCTTGATCGGAGATGGTATAGACGCGCAACTTGGCCACAAAGCGCTTCAGTTCGGCCTTGCTCCGCGTGGCGCGCACCTTATGCAGGGCCTGAGCCAGCGTATTGGGGCCGCCCCACACCAGCACCCACAGCGGACGCTCATCGCGGCGATCCACCGCCCGGATAAGTTGCTCAGCCCCCGGCGAGGTCAGGCCCTTCCCCACGGCCGTCATGCCATAGGCTTGCGGGCCTTCGCTGACCACAGACAGGAGGTGTTCGGCGGACGGATAGCCCGGTTCGTGGCGGTTGAGGTTGGGCTGCACCTGCCCATAGGCGCGCACAATCTGGCGGATGCGCTCCGGGGCCGTGTGGTGGCGCATATGGATGGAGGTGGTCGCGACCAGACCCTCGATATCCCACTGATTGGCATAGGTCAGGAACCGCACCAGAGACTCCGCATCATCTGGTTCGTTCTCGATATCGGTCAGGACGAAGACGCGCGGCTTGTCGGCCGTTGCCGGGGCGGCTGTGGTGACCGGCTCTGCGGCCTGCGCCAGCGGGCTTGCCCACACCATAAGACACAGGGCCGCAGCCCATCCGCGCAGTCTCATCCGTCTCATCCCTCTATTCTTGGCCTTATATTTCTGGCCTGGCAGTGTGGTGGGCCACGGGATAAGCGTCAACCGGTTTAATCGCGCAGCAGTTCGTTGATCCCGGTCTTGGAGCGCGTCTGGGCATCGACGCGCTTGACGATGACGGCGCAGTAGAGGTGCGGGGCGTTCGGGTTCTTGTCGTTCGACGACGGCATGGAACCCGCCACGACGACCGAATAGGGCGGCACTTCACCGTAGAAGACTTCGCCGGTGGCGCGATCGACTATGCGCGTCGATTGCCCCAGATAGACGCCCATGCCCAGCACCGAGCCTTCGCGCACGATGACGCCTTCGACCACTTCGGAGCGCGCCCCGATAAAGCAGTTGTCTTCGATGATGGTCGGGTTGGCCTGAAGCGGCTCAAGCACGCCGCCGATACCGACGCCGCCCGACAGGTGCACGTGCTTGCCGATCTGGGCGCAGGAGCCGACCGTGGCCCAGGTATCGACCATGGTGCCTTCTCCGACATAGGCGCCGATGTTCACGAACGACGGCATCAGCACGACATTCTTGCCCACAAAAGCACCGTGGCGGACGATAGCGCCCGGCACCGAGCGGAAACCGGCGTCCTGATAGTCTTCGGCCTTCCACTTGGCGAACTTGTTGGGCACCTTGTCCCAGAAGGGGCCGATAGGGGCCTGTTCAAACAGGCCACGCCCCGTGTGCATCAGGTGGTTGCCATTGAGGCGGAAGGAGAGCAGCACGGCCTTTTTCAGCCACTGATGCGTGACCCATTCGCCGTCGATCTTTTCGGCGACGCGGAAGCGGCCATTGTCTATCAGGCCCAGCGCCTTTTCCACCGCATCGCGCACCGGACCGGTGGTGGACGGCGACAGGGTGTCGCGGATTTCCCAGGCGGCTTCGATATCGTCGTGGAAGGCGGCGAGGTCGGACATGGCGGCTCTCATAAGGTCTGTCAAAGAAGGAATGACAGGGCCTTAAGACCTATGATCCTTCGGATCAAGGTTTCTTTTTTCGCTCACGCTCAGGCGCTGTTTACTGAGTGCGCCTGATCACATACGCCTCTGTCGCCAGTTCATGTTTGAGCATAAACGCCGACAGGCTCTCATAGGTGGCGGTACGGATCGCGCCGGGGTGGTCGTCGGTGCGCAGGCGCGCATCGGCCATCGGCCCCAGCGTGCGTTGCACGAAGCCGGCCTTGACAGTGGTCGGTTCAAACCAGCGCGTCAGATTGGCCTTGATCTGAGGGTAGGAGTCGGTCTCCCATGCCGCCGCCGCGACGACATCCAGCACAAATTCGACGCAGTTCTGGTACTTCGCCTCCAGCGGATTGGATACCAGCGAATAGTCGCTGACGTGCAGGCGCGCATAGGCGGGCGTGCCGATCAGCGCCCGCAGCCGCCGCTGCATTTCCGGTGTCGGGATTATGACCCCGACATCGTCTTCGGCCGAGACGCTGGCGAAATTCAGAGGGAAGTCCTGCTTCAGATAGGACTGGCTGACCGGCAGGGTCTTTCCGTCGCCGTGATAGAGATTATAGACCGCATAGCCCTGAAGGTGGCGTCCGCCGGCGGTGGTGATGTCGCTGTGGACCCAGAAGGCCCCGTGCGTATAGGCGATGCCGGGCGGCAGCTTGTCGTGCGCGCGGCTGGTGCGAAAGACGATGGCCACCCGCGCGCCCCTGGCCGCCAGATTTTGCTCGATCTGTTTGGCGAAGGCGGCGGCTTCCGGCGGGCTGAAATGCGGTTTGGCGTTGGCGGCGCTGTCGCCGGATTCGTTGCCCGCCCACGCGCCGGTGGGCAGGAGCAGGGATACAGCTAGCAGCGCCGCCCGCCACACCTTACTGCGCCTTCTTTTGCGGCTTTTCGGCCTCGTTTGGAACCTTCGGCGCGTCCTGCGCCACCACGGTTTCGGGGCTGACCGTCAGCGGTTTATTGGCTTCGTCCCAGACGGCCTCGCCGGAATCGCGGATCGCCGCACCGGTGCTTTCGGCTGAGGCCCCGACGGCGACAAAGGGCAGGGCGGCGCTGCCGGCCACCACCATCACGCCGGCGCCCGACAACTGGGCGGTGGCTTCGACCGAATTGGCCGCGGCCTTGGAGGTGTTTTCAAGGCTGTCCTGCGCGGCGGCGGGCAGGGCAAGGGCAGACGCGAACAGGATAAGGGCAATCGGTTTGAACATGACCATGATCTCCGTGACACGCCTGTGAACGGCGTTCACTGAACATGGTTCAGAATTCCCAATGCGTCAAGTTAATTTTGAACGCCGTTCATTCCGTAAGGAAAACTTTCAGCGACGCCGCCCGGATGTGCACGAACGCATCGGCATTGGCGTCGGCGTGCGGGCCGACGAGGATGGTGGTCATGCCTAGTTCGTGCGCGGGTTTGAGGTTTTTCGGGCTGTCTTCGAAGAAGGCCGTTTCGGGACCGGTCACCGCGTGCTTTTGCATCATGCGGTGAAAGGTAACGAGGTTCGGCTTGGGGATCAGGTCGGCATGGCCCAGATGAAACACATCCTCGAACAGAGGGGTCATCTCCAGCTTGTCAAGAATGCGATAGGCGTGCTGTTCGTCGCCATTGGTGAAGACCAGCTTGCGGCCGGGCAGGGCGGTGATGGCGGCATTCAAGGTCGCATCGGGCACAAGGCCATCCAGCGACACGTCATGCACCTCGTTCATAAAGGCATAGGGGTCGATGTCGTGATAGGCCATCAGCCCGGCGAGCGTCGTCCCGTGCTCATAGAGGTATTTTTTCTGAAGCGTGCGCGCCTCTTCGCGCGGCAGGCCCGTTTGTCGCATGACGAAATCGGTCATGCGGCCTTCGACCAGAGCCATGACCTCGGCTTCGGGCGGATAGAGGGTGTTGTCGAGGTCAAACAGCCAGGTGGAAACGTGCGGAAGGTTTTGAACATGCGGGCTCATACCGCCTGTTTCGGATTTTACCTGTGTATGTTCAAGTGTTTTGTTGGGCGTCGCGATAAAAGGTCTTGGCCACGAAAAACACGAAAAGCTGAAAAAGCAGGCTTTTTGCGCCTGATTTTACAAGAGCCATCCCTGTGTGAGCGGACTGAATTTTCGAGATTTTCGTGTTTTTCGTGGCTAAATCTGACTTAATCCCGCGTGATCAGCGTGCCCGCGCCGTGCTCAGTAAACAACTCGACCAGCATGGCGTGCGGGCGGCGGCCATCGAGGATAACCACGGCTTCCACGCCGGCGTCGATGGCGGCAATGGCGGTTTCGAGCTTGGGGATCATGCCGCCCACGGCGACGCCGGTTTCGATCAGGTCCTTGGCTTCCGATACCGTCATCTGACGGATCAGGCGCTTTTCGCCGTCCAGCACGCCGGCAATATCGGTCAGCAGCAACATGCGCTTGGCGTTCATCTTGCCCGCCACGGCCCCGGCCACGGTGTCGGCATTGATGTTATAGGTCGCGCCGTCTTCGGCTACGCC